>NZ_JBRJGR010000016.1:0-93317 GCF_053628595.1 Roseovarius sp. MBR-154 | reverse complement strand
TCAGGCTCAGGCTCAGGCTCAGGCTCAGGCTCAGGCTCAGGCTCAGGCTCAGGCTCAGGCTCAGGCTCAGGCTCAGGCTCAGGCTCAGGCTCAGGAAGTTCTAGCGATTCGGGGGGGGCGGCAAGCGCCGTCTCCTCCTGCGCACTCGCTTCAGGCTCGGGCGTATCGACAAACTGAGATACGTCCTCGTCTGCCTCGTTTTCCATCTCGGCCCTGCGAGCGGCGCGGCGGCGCATGTACTCTTCATGGCGTTTGAGGGTCATGACGGCACCCCATACCACTGCCCCGCGCCGGGGCGCGTGCCTGTGGGTTTGCCGGGGGTGGCCTGTCCTGCCATTGCGAGGTCTCCTGCCTGTTGGCACAGGTATGCCCGGAGAATCCGGCAACAATGCGACAAAAACTTAAGGATTGTATGCCGCCGATTCATGTCTCAAAAGCCGAGCAGCCCGGCGCGGTCCACGGCCTCTTGCAAGAATTCCTCTCGGTTCGACACCGGCTGCCAGCCCAACAAAGCCTTGGATTTGCTATTGTCGAACTGTGCGTAATGTGCCCGCGACTGCCAATCGCGCAAGGAGGCCCGGATCACACCGGGGCGACGCAGCGCATAGGTCTTGAGCGCCGATTTGACCGCATCCGCCGCCCACATCGTCGTCAGATTGCCGGAACTCACGCGGATGCCTGCACCCAACCGCATGTGGATCGCGTTGAAGTAATTGCGCGCCGTCAGGGGCACGTCTCCGACCAGGTTAAAGGAGTGCCCCTGCGCGGCCACGCTTTCTCCCATGCGGAGCAATGCCTCGGAAACATCCCCGATCAGCACGAAGGGCAGCGGGTTGTCCCCCGACCCCCAGAGCCGCACCGCCCCCGCCCCATGCCATCGCCCGATACCCCAGTGCTGCAACGGCCCGCCATAGCCAACGACGATTCCCGGTCGCGCGATGGTCAGCGGCAGGCCATGATCGCGCGCCATCTCCCAAAGCCGCCGCTCGCATTCCGCCTTGGAGCGCGCATAGAGGTTGCGGTCACGCATATCCTGCGCGAAGGGCGTCGATTCAGTAATCACCGTTTGCGGGTTGGACATGTCATAAGACGCAATCGTGCCGGTATAGACAAAGCGCTTGACCCCAGCCGCCAGTGCCGACCGCGCGATGCGATCAGAAACGGCAACATCGTTTTCCAGACAATCCTCCCATGTCGTTCCTAAGGCACGGGCAAGGTTGTAGACAACGTCAATGCCCTGCATTGCTTGGCATAGCCCCGCCTCATCGCGCAAGGAGACTGCGCAGGTCTCGACACTCTCGGGCAGGTCATCAAAGGGCCCATGCGCCCCACGCGACAGCACCCGCACATCCTGTCCCCGCGCGACGAGCCTGCGCGTGAGGTCACGACCCAGAAACCCGGTGCCTCCGATGACAAGGGCGGTGGGATTGGGCCTGCGCCGGGGCTTGGGCGGTGCCCAAGTCTCGCGGCCCTGATCGGGCATCAGCGCAATCGCCGCATCAATCGCACGCATCACCCCCTCTGCGGCCGCGCCGTCAAACCGCGCATCGAGGGGCTTGCCCTCGCGGATGGCAGAATAAAACGCCTCGAATGTGCCTACAAAGCCTAAGGCATAGGGTGATTTTCTGTTCAGCGATCCGATTTGCCGCGCGGCATTGCCAAGGCCTTCGTGCAGATGGCCCCATGCCCCGCCCATTTGGCGCAGGAACGGGTTGAGCACCAGATCGGCGGTGTTCTCATGGCTAACGGTCAGCACATCGGCGGCATAATCCAGCCGTGCCAGCCCCGAGGACCCGCGCAGTGTAATAGAGCGGTCATCGACTGTTTCGACCAATTGCAGGTTAAAGGCTATATCGACGCCGCCCGCCTCTGCCGAGATCCGCCAGCTTTGCGGCCGCGTCCCCGCACCGGGTAGGACCACCGGCTTGCCCAGATAGAGCCCGGTGACGGTGACAGGACCAAAGAGGTCATGGGCAAAGGCAAAAAGATGCGGCCCAAGTTCCAACAACAGATTGCGCGGCTCTCGCAAAAGCCAGAGGCCATAGGGACCAGAGCGCAAGGGGGCGAGAGGCAAGGCCCATGTGATCTCGGCACTGGAAATGCGCCCCAAATCACCGCGCGCAATCTGATGCTTGAGGCGTTGATAGCTGGGCAGCCCAAGGAAATTGTGACCAGCGGCAAAGTGGCGATCTGCCGCCCGCGCCACATTGGCAATTCCGGCGGTTTCGTCCCCCGAGAGGGCCACCGGCTTTTCCACCAACACATGCAGCCCCGCCGCCAAACATTTGCGTGCCAGCTCCGCGTGGCTATCTGGGGGTGTCAAGATATGCACTGCCTTGACCGTACCGCTGGCAATCAGATCGTCGAGCGCGGAAAAGGCCTGCGCTCCATGCGCCGCCGCTAACGCTTCGGCGGCAGAGGCCGACAGATCGCAAACCGCCGACAGGCGCGCACTCGGTGTCAGCTTCAACGCCTCGGTGTGCCAGCCCGCGATATAGCCGGCCCCGATGAGACCCACGTTGATCAGTTTATCCACCATGCAAATCGCTCACTTATATTCGATGATCCGCATTGCCGCACCCCGCCGCTTGCGCAGCTCATAGGTCAGCATGCCGATCAGGTTGGGAAATTTCGACAGGGTCAGAAAGACCCCGTGATGCAGCGCACTGGCCGTCGCCATGCCCTCGCCGCGCAGCCCCTGCACCGTTTTTAGGTACGAAAGGGCATAAGCCGCAAGGACCAGCACCAGCAGCGGACCCCAGAAGACCAGCCCCGCAAGCGCCAGCACCGGCAAAGCCAGACCGTAAACCCAGACCCGCGTCCGCTCGCGCGCGAAATAGCCCGGATGCAGGTCACCCACCTGCGCAAATCCGTGCCCCGAGCGGACCGCGCGTCGCCACCACTGGCCAAAGCGCGTCATCGCGGCGTCGTGCCGGGTCATCGGCAGGGGCAGACGCCGCAGCCCCCACCCCGCCTTGCGCAGACGCTGGCAAAACTCGTCATCCTCGGCGGCGATCACCTGCGCGTCAAAGCCCCCGGCCTCGATATAGGCAGCGCTTCGCACCATCATGTCCCCACCACAGGCCGTGATCTCACCCGCCGGACGGTGCCATTCGTGGTCGCAGAGCGCATTGTAGACAGAGGCACCGGGGGCAACTTCAGACCGCCAGCCGGTGACCAGTCCAAGGGTTGGATCGTCCTGCAGGGCCGAAAGCCCTGCCTCGGTCCAGCCCGGCACCACCGTGCAATCGCCGTCGATGAAATGCACGATGTCCGGCGGCGTCTGCCCAAGCGCCTGAAACCCTTCATGCCGCGCCCGCGCGGCGGTAAAGGGTGTGGCCGGGTCCAGTTCTACCACCTCCGCGCCCGCCGCCCGCGCCGCCAACACGCTGCCATCGGTAGAGCCGCTGTCAACATAGACGATGCGTTGCCCCCGCAACGACCCAAGCGATGCCACGAGCCGCGCGCCCTCATTGCGCCCGATCAGCACCACGGCGAGGTTCATGCGCCGCTCTCCGGTCTGAGGGTTTTAGGCGGGTTGCCTGTGGCATAGCCGTCAAAGAGCGTGGCGAGCCATGCCGCCTCGCTCTCCGAGGCAAACTCCTCCACCACTCGCACACGCCCGGCCTCGCCCATACGACGGCGAGCCTCCGGGTCTGCCAGCACCCGCGCGAGGGCCGCGCCTAGCGCCACGACGTCTCCCGGCGACACCAGCAACCCGCTTACCCCGTCCTCGACCAGTTCCGCCACGCCCGCGATGCGCGTCGTCACCACCGGGACGCGGGCGGCCAGCGCCTCCATCAGAACCACGGGGAGCCCTTCGGCAAAGCTTGGCAAGACCAGCAGCGTTGCCTCTCCCAGCAGTGCCGCCACCTCGTCCTGAGATTTGTAGCCGACAAAATCCACATGATCGCCAAGGCCCTTGGCCCGCGCCTCCAGCACCTCACGTTCCGGCCCGTCGCCGACCAGCGTCAGACGCAAAGCCGGGTGATCCAAGATTAGCCCCTGCATGGCCTCCAGCAGCACCGGCACCCCCTTGACCGCCGCCAGCCGTCCGACGAAGAGAAGATGCGCGGGGGCGTCCGGTGCAGGCCCGTCATAGCGCGCGGGATCGACCCCGCAATGCACGATATGCAGCTTGGCCCAGTGCTGAGGGTTAGAAAACGCCATCGCCTGCGAGCGCGCGAAATGGCTGATGCAGGCCACGAACCGCGCCCGTGCGACCTTTTCATCCAGCCGCCAGTGATGCGGCTCATAGAAGATATCCGGCCCGTGCAGGGTGAAACTGTAGGGGATGCCCGACATTTCCGAGGCCAGCATCGCCACGGTGCAACTCGATTTGGCAATATGGTTGTGCAGATGCGTCAGGCCCCGCGCCCGCAGATGCTGCGCCAGCACGGCGGCCTCGGCCAGATAGATGAACTGATAGAGCGTCGGCTTGATCCCGCCGGGGCTTGTCCGCCACGCCAGCCGCAGCGCCCGCAGCCAGGCCCCCGGCCTGCGCCACGCCGCCAGATGCGCGGCGATCAGGCAGCGCGGCGAGAGGGACGCCTCCAGCACATGAAACGTGCCTGCCGCCTCTTCACGCTGCTCGGGGCCGGTGTGGTGTTCGGGTCCGGTACGGCGCATAGAACAGGTCTCGACCGAAAGGCGAAGTGCCCGCAACGCCGCCACCTCGCGTTGAATGAACGTATCGGTCGCGCGCGGATATTCGCCCGTCAGATAGGCGATCCGCAGGCTCATCCCCCGCTCTCCGTCGCACGCGCGAAGGCGCTGTCGAAATCGTCCTGCGGTGTCCAGTCGAGCGCCGCCTCTGCCGCCGCGATGTCATAGCGCAGGGGCCGCATCCGGGCGCGCAGGATGGCGGGGCGCAACAGCCCCGGCAGACGCGCACCAAGGGGCGAGAGGCACCACGCCAGCGGCATCAGAAGCCGCCAGTTGAGCGGCAGCACATGGCGCGGCCAGCCGGTGCGCCGCAGCGCCGCCAGATAGCGCGCCCGCGTGGGCCGGTCCGGCCCGAGGATGTTGAGCGCCCGGCCCTCGCCCGGCACCTCGGCGGCCAGCACGAAGGCGCGGGCGCAATCCGCCAATGAGACCACCGGCACTTCACCGCCACGCTCCATCAGGATCAGCGTGCCGCCCGCTGAGGGGCCAAGATGCGCGGTCGTCACCCGACCATGGCCAAGGATCGCACCGGGGCGCAGGATGGTGTGGCGCAGCCCGCTCTCGCGCAGCAGACCCTCTTGCGCCAGCTTGGCGCGGGAATAGGCATCGCGCCGCGCGGGGCGGCCCTCCAGCGGGGTGGCCTCTGTCACGACGCCGTTGGCATCGGCGCTGTAGACCGCGATGGAACTTGCCAGAACCAGCCGCGGTGGCAGCGGCTGCGCCTGCATTGCCTCAAGCAGGCGGCGCGTGGCCTCGACCGTATCGCGGGCCTGCACGGACCAGTCGCCCGAGAGCGACCCGGCCAGATGGATCACGCAGTCCACGCCGTCGAGCGCGGGAAACGCCCCCGAGGCAAGGTCGAGATCGTCCCGGGTCAGCGCGCGCACCTCGTGCCCGCGCGCTTGCGCCTCGTCCACGACAGCGCGGCCCAGAACGCCGCCCGCCCCGGTGATCATCAGTGTCAGGTCCATGATGCTGCCTCCATCGGTTCGCATGTGCTTTGCATGACTTGCGCTCCTGCATCGCAGCCAGCGTTCTGAATGGCCAGTGTCACCTCCGTCAGATGCAGCGCCATGGCGTTGGTCAGACGGCACGCCCGCCCCTCGGTCAGCGCCACCAGCATTTCAACCGGGCCGAGCGCGAAGTTCATCGACGCCGCCCCCCAACGGCCCACCTTGGGATGCGAGGCCGCGCGGGGGCGCAAGCGACGGCCCAACGGGTGCTCCAAAAGCCGCCGCCGAAGGACGAACCGCCTATGGAACCGCACGGCAGCGGCATTGTTCCACGCCTCTTTCACCTGCAAGACGCCCGCATCACCGATCACCCGAATGCGGTGATCATGCGGGGCCGTGATCGAACAGGTCAACCGCGCCACCGGTCCCTGTGCAAAAAACAGCGTCGCCACCGAGAAATCCGGCGTGCCTGACGCGCCGGGCTTGTCGGGGAGCACCTCGGCCGAGGCGGCGACCACCCGCTCCACCGGGCCAAACATGGCAATCAGCCAGCTCAGGTAATAGCCCGCATGTTCCAGCGTGCAACCGACGGCGAATTCATCCACATGCGGCCAGGGCGTGCCACTCTCGCTCAGCCACTTGGCAAAGGGCGCCTGCGGAATGAACCCGTCGTCCAACTCTGCGTAGACAAGGCGCGGCACACCCGCGACGCCGCGCCGCACCGCCGACAGCAGCACCTGCGCCGCTTCGCCCAACACCGAACAGGGGGCCGAAACCAGCATCAGACCGCGGGCCGCCGCCAGATCATGCAAGACCTTCGCCTGCGCCATCTCCATCGCCAGCGGCTTTTCGCAATAGACGTGATGCCCGGCCTCCAGACAGGCGCGGTTGATCTCGTAATGCGCGTGCGGGTTGGTGAGGTTCAGTACCACATCATTGGGGGCAAGCCGCGCCAGAAGGGCCGCGAGGCTGTCCTCGGTCCGCACCCCCCAATGCGCAGCGAAGGCCGACTGTCGCGCCGAATCGCGATCATGCACCGCGACAACCGTCACCTTGGGATACAGCGCCAAAGAGCGCAGGTAGAGATCGGCCACGAATCCGCAGCCCACGAGCGCCACGCGCCCGTCTCCGGCCTGATCGGCCGCCCGCTCTGCCCCGGTCGCCTGTTTCATGCGTCCCCGCTACCCATGCATCGTGGCAAGAATCAGACCATTCCCGGGGGATTACAAGCCCTTGGCGCATGGTGATGCCGACAGGTCACAGCCATGCCGACGAAAACCGCGAAATCCCCGCGAATTCGCCGCACTCTGCGCGTCAGGATGCTATATCCGGCACGAGATCGCAGCCCGAGGACGCCAGAGTTGGACTTTCGCATTCACGACCGAATCCTGCGCATCGCGCCGCCCACCCGCGCGGCGCTGCTCGCGGAGGTGTCCAGTCGGCTGCGCGCCGGGCGCGGCTTCGCGCTCGCGACGCTCAATCTCGATCATCTGGTGAAACTGCCGCGCGACCCGGCGTTTCTCGACGCCTATGCCCGGCATGACCTCGTGGTGGCCGATGGCAATCCGGTGGTCTGGCTGTCGCGCCTGGCCGGGCAGCCGGTGGAGGTGATGCCCGGCTCCGACCTGATCGAGCCGCTGGCGCACGTCGCCGCCGAGACCAGCACTTCGCTCGCTCTTGTCGGAAGCACCGAGGCGGCGCTCGTTCGGGCCGCAGAGGGCTTGCGCGCCCGCATACCGGGACTGGACATCGCCGCGCGCATCGCCCCGCCGATGGGATTCGCGCCGCTCGAAGATCAGGGCGCGGAGGTGATCGAGGCGCTCGAGGCCTCTGGCGCGGGGCTGTGTTTCATCGCGCTTGGCGCGCCGAAACAGGAAATCTTCGCCGCGCGCGCGCATGCGTCCCTGCCGCATATCGGCTTTGCCAGCATCGGCGCCGGGCTCGATTTCATCGCCGGTCGACAGCGGCGCGCACCACTTTGGGTGCGGCGCATCGCGATGGAATGGCTCTGGCGCCTGCTGAGCGATCCGCGTCGACTTCTCTTGCGTTACACGCGCTGCGCTTTGATCCTGCCCGGTCTGGCCTGGCGCGCCTGGCGGCAGCGGGCACACTGCCCCTGACGGGCTCAGCTTGCCGCCCGGCTCATCTTGTCGAGATGGGCGCGCAACTGTTCAGCCTCGTAGCGTGCCTCGCGCAAACCCTCCATCGTGGCCGAAAGCTCCGCCTCGGCCTGACTGAGTTGATTGGTCAGTTCCGCCTCGCGCTGCTGGAGATAGGTGATCGCCTGATCGCGGGTCTCCTCGGCCTCGTGCAACTCCTGCGCCATGCGCTCCAGTTCGCCGACATCCGACGCCCCAACCCGAATGAAGCGATGCACCAGCCAATTGGCAAACCAACCCATGCAGAACGCCACGAAAAGCACGATGGCGGTGGCGATGATAAACTCAGTTCTGTTCATCCGGGGTCGGGTCCTGATTGGGCGCGTCTGTCTCCTGCCCTTCTTCCCCCGTATCCTCCAGGCTTTCAAGCGCTGTTTGCTCCTCGACCACCGGCGCGGGGCGGATCACCTTGAATTCGATGCGGCGATTGATCTCGCGCCCCTCTTCGGTGTCGTTGTCGGCAATCGGTTCGCTCTCGCCGTAACCCTTGGCCTCGATGGTCGAGGTCAGCACCCGCCGCAGCCGCAATTCGTTGAGCACCGCGCGCGCGCGCTCAAGGCTCAACTGCCGGTTCATTTCCTCGCGACCCTGGCTGTCAGTGTGGCCGCCGATCTCCATTTTAAGCTCACCACATTCCTTCAGGATCTCGGCGATCTCGTCCATGATCGCAGATCCTTGCGAATCGATCCGCGCCGATCCGGGCTCGAACCCGATCTTGCGGTCATTCTGCACCTCGGCGATCCGCGCCTCACACTGCTCGGGCGTGGGCAGTTGCGCAACCGGATCGAGCGCCGCCTTGTAGGACACGTCGAGCGTAAACCGCCCCGCCTCGCCCAGCTTGTCGGACAACAGTTGCGACAATTCGGTGCCCGCGCTCTTGCGCCCGGTATTGCCGAGCACGTCGAGGCTGTCCGGGGTGACAGTCACGGCACCATTGGACAGGTACGAGAGCGCCTCGAGCCCCAGGAGCACCCGCATCGACCAGTCGCGCGGCAGGTTCTCGGCCACACGGGCCGTGACATGCACCGCGTCCGAGGCAAAGCGCGCCTTGGCAAAGCTTGTGACCGTCTCGCGCAACTGCGCGCTGCCAACGCGCCCGCGCAGCAGAACCTGCCCCTCGGGCGACAACGTCGCGATGAATTCAGGCGCCACCGGCGCGTCGGTCTCGGGCGGTTCGGGCAAGATCGCCTTGAGGGCGAACACCTCGGGCAGATCGGCCTCGAGCCGCCCGACCACATCGTCAAACAGGCTCTCGTCAGTACCCTCTGGCGCCCAGAGGGCGATATCGGCATCCGAGAAAGTCACGCTGCCGCCGCCCAGTTCTTCCACCGCCGCAATCGCCAGTTCCGCCGCCCGCGCCCATCGCGGCGAGGGCACGCCCATGCCGACGGTGCACTCGGCCTTGCCCTGCAATCCGGCCTGGCCCGCCGCCCGCAGGATGCGGTCGCGCGCCTCCGAGGTGTCGGCAGAACAGGCGTCGAACCGCGCCCCCCCGGCATCGACGACGAAACGCAGGGTGAAGGGCGTGATCACCGGGCGCGGCGCGGAGATATCGAGCGCGAGGCGCACATCCTCGGGCACCCGCCGCGCCAGCGCGGTCTCGACCCGGCGTTGCTCGGCCAGGCTCTCGGCCATGGCGGTGATCTCCACCCGCTCGGCACTGACCGAAATCTTGGTGCGCGGCAACTCCCCCAGCGAGCGCACCGCATAGCGCAGCGCGTCCTCCCATGTTTCCGGCGCGGGATGATCGGCGGTGTCCAGCAAATCGGCCACCGGCGCGCCGCCCGTCGCCTCGGCGATATCGGCCATGAGTTGATGATGGTCCAGCGTTGCGGGCACCAGGCCGATCAGGGAAATCCCGCTCTCGTTGCGCAGGATCTCGATGGCAAAGCGCGGCGGCGCGATCTCGCCCGCCTCCTCCACCAGCATCTGGTCGATCACCCGTGCGGCGTCGACCACCGACCCCGCCACCGACAGCGCCTCGAAACGCTGCGCCTCCGAGGGTGCCGTACCTGCGAGAAACACCTGCAACCCGTCAGTATCGACCTCTGTCCAGACCAGCCCGCGCTGATCGAGTGCCACGCGCACACCGTGCCTCGATCCGTCCTCGATCGCGCTGACCGCAAAGCCAGCCGCAATCGTGCTGATCGCGACCGCCCCCATGAATGTCGCGCCGATGGTGAAGACCGTGGAGAACCGCATGAGACCGTTGCCGTTTGTTGCGTGTCCCGCGTGTTTAGGCCCGCACAGGGGCAAGATCAATCACAGCAGCAGCGCGACGGCGAAAAACGGCACAGGCAGCAGCCCGGCATCGCGATTCGAGCGGAACAGCATGAGGAGTCGGCCATTGTCCTCCAGGTCCAGCCTGCGCATCTGTCCTTGCATGTGCCAGCCCATCGCCCATGGCCCGCAGAGCGCCACCAGCAGCGCGGAAAGGCCCTCGGGCACCGCCAGAATCACCGCCACCGCCATCAGCGAGACTGTCGCCACGAGAAACCAGCGCAGCCAGCGCGGGGAATTCTCACCAAAGAGTCTTGCAGTGGATTTCACCCCGATAAGCGCATCGTCCTCGGCATCCTGATGCGCATATATCGTGTCATAAAAGAGCGTCCAGGCGATGCCCGCAAGATACAGCACCAGGGCCGGGGCCTCCAGCCGTCCGCTGTGCGCCGTCCAGGCCAGCAAGGCCCCCCAGTTGAAGGCGAGGCCAAGGAAAATCTGCGGCCACCAAGTGAAGCGCTTGGCAAAGGGATAGATCGCGACCGGCACCAGCGACAGCACCCCGAGCGCGATGGCCGCCCAGTTGAAGGTCAGGAGAATCCCGAAGGCCACCAGAGCCTGCGCTCCCATCCAGATCATCGCCCCCCGGATCGTCACCTGCCCCGACGGGATGGGCCGCGACGCCGTGCGCGCGACCGAGCCGTCGATATGCCGGTCCGTGATGTCGTTCCAGGTGCAACCCGCCCCGCGCATCAGGAATGCGCCGACGGCGCAGCCGGTGAATATCCACAGATCATGCCAGCCCGCCTGCCCATCCGACAGCATCGCCAGTGTCAGCCCCCACCAGCACGGCAACAGCAACAGCCATGTGCCGATGGGCCTGTCGGCCCGGCTCAGCCGCAGATAGGGCCGCGTCGCGGGCGGGGCCAGCCGGTCCACCCAATTGCCGCGATAGGCGTCGGCGACCCTGCCTTCGGCCTCTGGCGTCTGGTTCTCTCCGGTCATATGTTGGCCCCATGAAAACGGCAAAGATCAGGCTGTATGTAGAGCACCCCCTGGGGCAAGGGCAAACCATTCCTCTGTCCCGCGATCAGGCGCATTACCTCTTTGGCGTGATGCGTCAGGGGGTGGGCGACGCGGTGCTCGTCTTCAACGGGCGCGACGGCGAATACCGCGCCGAGGTGGCCGAGGCGGGCAAGCGCGGCGGCACGCTTGACGTGAAGGAGCAGACCGCCCCGCAACGCAACCCGCCCGACCTCTGGCTGCTGTTTGCCCCGATCAAGAAGGCGCGCACCGATTTCATCGTCGAGAAGGCGGTCGAGATGGGGGCGGCGCGGATCATCCCCGTGCAGACCGATTTCACCAATTCCGAACGCATCCGGCAGGACCGGCTTCAGGCCCATGCCGTCGAGGCGGCGGAACAGTGCGGCGGCACATTCGTGCCCGCAGTGACCGAGTTGCAAAAACTCGACACGCTGCTCGCCAACTGGCCCGAAGACCGCCAATTGATGTTCTGCGATGAGGCGCTTGCCGGGGCGGGGGCCACGCTTCGCGCGGCGGGCGGCGGCGCATGGGCGATCCTGATCGGCCCCGAGGGCGGCTTTTCCGAGAGCGAACGCGGGCGGCTCTCGGCCCTGCCCTTCGCGCATCCGATAAGCCTCGGCCCCCGCATCCTGCGCGCCGATACCGCCGCCGTCGCGGCCCTCACGCTCTGGCAACAGGCGCTTGGGGACTGGGCATGAGTTTCATCCGGCCACAGGCGCGCGCCGCCCTCTGGCGCTGGCGCGAGGTGCT
Source organism: Roseovarius sp. MBR-154 (assembly GCF_053628595.1). NCBI lineage: Bacteria > Pseudomonadati > Pseudomonadota > Alphaproteobacteria > Rhodobacterales > Roseobacteraceae > Roseovarius > Roseovarius sp. MBR-154. The sequence continues at coordinate 81,526 of NZ_JBRJGR010000016.1, read as the reverse complement.
GACCGGCGCGGGGCTGGCCGCACTTGGCCTGTGGTGGACCCTCGGCACCGGGGGGCTGCTGCACTGGCTGGGCTATGTCCTGCTGATCGGCGCAGGCGCGATGCTGATGATGGGCGTTCAGCGCGGGCGCTTTCGCGGCAAGGCAGGCGGCCCCGGCGTGGTGCGTGTGGACGAAGGACAAGTCGCCTATTTCGGCCCACTCACGGGCGGCGTCGTGGCGATCCGCGATCTCGACCGGCTCACCCTCGACCCCTCGGGCCGGCCCGCCCATTGGGTTCTCAGCCAGCCACAGGCCCCCGACCTGCACATCCCCGTGAATGCCGAAGGAGCCGAGGCGCTCTTTGACGCCTTCGCCACCCTGCCGGGCCTGCGCACCGAACATATGCTGACCCAGATGCGCCGCCTGCCCGAACACCCGACGGTGATCTGGCAGCGGCGCGCACCCGTCACTTCATCCTTCCGGCTGCATTGACACCGCCCGCGATTGCCGCCAACTGTGACCCGCGACAATAGATGCGCAGCGCTTCAGGAGGCCCGACCATGTCCATCCCTCAATCCGGCGGCGGGCCGATTGAACACCACGAACAGCTTGCCGAATACCTCGCAAGCGGCTGCAAACCCAAGTCAGATTGGCGCATCGGCACCGAGCACGAGAAATTCGGCTACTGCAAGGACACCCTGCTGCCGATTCCCTACGAGGGACAGCGCAGCGTAAGCGCCGTGCTCGAAGGGCTGCGCGACGGCCACGGCTGGGCCCCTGTCGAAGAGGGCGGCAAGCTCATCGGGCTGGAAAAGGACGGGGCCAATGTCTCGCTCGAACCGGGCGGACAGCTCGAACTCAGCGGTGCGCCGCTGGAGAATATCCACCAGACCTGCGACGAGGTGAACGTGCATCTCGCCGAGGTCAAGGACGTGGCCGACAAGGTGGGCGTCGGCTTCATCGGGCTGGGTGCCGCGCCCGTCTGGACGCATGAGCAGATGCCGATCATGCCCAAGGGCCGCTACAAGCTGATGGACAGCTACATGCAGAAGGTCGGCACCATGGGCCAGACCATGATGCGCCGCACCTGCACCGTGCAGGTCAATCTCGATTTCGCTTCCGAGGCGGATATGGTGCAGAAATTCCGCGTGGCGCTTGCCCTACAACCGGTTGCCACGGCGCTCTTCGCCAATTCGCCGTTCCTGGAGGGCAAGCCCAACGGCCACAAGTCATGGCGCGCGCGGGTCTGGCGCGATCTCGACCCCGACCGCACCGGCATGCTGCCGTTCGTGTTCGAGGAGGGGTTCGGCTTCGAGCAATATGCCGATTACGCGCTCGATGTGCCGATGTATTTCGTCTATCGCGACGGGCAGTATATCGACGCTTTGGGCCAGAGCTTCCGCGATTTCCTGAAGGGCGAACTGCCCGCCCTGCCCGGCGAGAAACCCACGCTCAGCGATTGGGCCGACCACCTCACCACCATCTTCCCCGAGGCGCGGATCAAGAAATTCATGGAGATGCGCGGTGCCGATGGCGGGCCATGGCGCAGGCTCTGCGCGCTGCCCGCGTTCTGGGTGGGGCTGATGTATGACCAATCCGCACTCGACGCCGCATGGGATCTTGCCAAGGGCTGGGACGCCGAGACCCGCGAGGGGCTGCGCATTGCTGCCAGCGTTGACGGGCTTCAGGCAAAGGTGAACGGCATCGACATGCACGCTCTGGCGCGCGAGGTGCTCGACATCTCCGAATCCGGCCTCAAGGCGCGCGGATGCGCAGGCGGCGGTGGCCTGATCCCCGACGAGACGCATTTCCTTAACACGCTGCGCGAAAGCGTCGAGACGGGCAAGGCCCCCGCCGACGAGTTGCTGGAACATTACCACGGCGACTGGCAGGGCGACCTGAGCCGCATCTACGCCGAATTCAGCTACTGATCCGGCGCAGCACGGCCGCCCGCGTCACAGCGCCGCACGTCCACGCGCTCTTGCGTATCCGGGATATTTTTGCATCTCGGGCCACCAAACGTCGAAATTTGGCGCAAATGGCGTGCGAAAACGCAAATATCGGGAAAACTGAAATCCTAACCTCTGGTAGAGTGACGCACCGGGTCGATTGAACCACACCCGGAACGCCAACCAACGAGGGAACACTATCATGTCTGGAAAATTCGTCGTCGGCTACGACGGCAGCGTGTCCGCGCGACGCGCATTGGAGTTCGCGGTGGACCGCGCCCGCGCGCAAGGCGGCACCATCGTGCTGACCCACGTGCTGGAATGGTCGCCCTATTCCTTTCTCACGCCACAGGAACTGGAAGAGCGCCACGCCCGCCGCAAGGAGGAGATGACCCGCGCGGAAAAGGCGATCATGACCACGGTCAAGGCGGAACTCGACGATGCCGGCCTCCCCAACGAAGTCGTGATCCGCTACGGCAACACCGCCGAAATCCTCGGCCGCGTCGCCAAGGAACACAACGCCGTGCAGATCATCATCGGACGTGACGGGCAATCGGCACTTGGTGCGCGGGTTTTCGGGTCGGTCGCGGGCGCGCTCGTGCAGACCGCACCGGTGCCCTGCACCATCGTGCCGTGATGCAATCATAAGAACAGGGATGAAACATATGAATCGCAACGCATTTTCCGCGGCCCTCGCCGCGGCGGGGCTCGCGCTGATGAGCGCGCCTGCCTTCGCACAAGAGCAGGCGGCCTCGCTTGACGACAAGGTCAATCAGATCTTTGCCAGTTCCACAGGCTGGTTCGTCAACCTGATCTTCTCCAACTTTCCGGGCACCACGTTTCCTTGGATCGTGGCCTGGCTGGTGGTCGGTGCCACGGTTTTTACTCTATACTTCGGCTTTATCCAGTTCCGCGCCGTGGGTCATGCCATTGCGCTGGTAAAGGGCGATTATTCCGATCCCAACGACGCCGGTGAGGTCAGCCACTTTCAGGCGCTTGCCACGGCGCTGTCGGGCACCGTCGGCCTCGGCAATATCGCCGGTGTCGCGGTGGCGGTCAGCATCGGCGGGCCGGGGGCCACGTTCTGGATGATCCTCGCGGGTCTGATGGGCATGGCGTCGAAATTCACCGAATGCACCTTGGGCGTGAAATACCGGAATGAATATCCCGACGGGCGCGTCTCGGGCGGCCCGATGTATTACCTGACCAAAGGGTTTGCCGAACGCGGTCTGCCCGGCGGCAAGATCCTCGCCGTGCTGTTTTCGATCTTCTGCATCCTCGGCGCGCTCGGTGGCGGCAACATGTTCCAGGCCAACCAAGCGCATCAGCAGATTTCCGGCATCGTCGGGGCCTATCCGGGCTGGATCACCGGTGTGATCTTTGCCGGTGTGGTCTTTGCGGTGATCGTCGGCGGTCTCAAATCCATCGCCAAGGTGACCGAGAAGGTCGTGCCCTTCATGGGTATCCTCTATGTCGGCACGGCGCTGATCATCATCGCGATGAACGCCGATCAGATCGGCTGGGCCTTTGGCCAGATCTTCGAAGGGGCCTTTACCGGGCTTGGCGTCGCGGGCGGCATGGTCGGTGCGCTGATCCAGGGTTTCAAGCGGGCGGCGTTTTCCAACGAAGCCGGTGTCGGTTCTGCAGCGATTGCCCACTCGGCGGTGCGCACCAAGGAGCCGATCACCGAAGGCTTCGTGTCGCTGCTCGAGCCGTTCATCGACACGGTCGTAGTCTGCACGATGACGGCGCTGGTAATTGTTATCTCACAACAACTGATTGTTGGCGAGAATTTGGATTACGTGCTTTATGGCCTAAACGACGTAAAGGAAATTGCGGCCCAAGCCAATTTACCAGCAGTCGCAGCGGAAGCTATTCAAAACGCAACGTCAATAGATGCGGTAAAGTCGGCCCTTTCAGAAATCCCAGAAGATGCTGCACGAAACTTTTCTGTCACCCCAATAAATGAAATGATCTCGGCGGTTGGGCGTATCAAGACAGTTGGGGACACCTCAGGCGTGGGCCTCACCTCGGCGGCCTTCGGCAGCGCGATCAGCTGGTTCCCCTATGTTCTGGCCGTCGCCGTCGTGCTCTTCGCCTTCTCGACGATGATTAGCTGGTCCTATTACGGCCTCAAGGCCTGGACGTACCTCTTCGGCGAGGGCGAGACCAAGGAACTGGTGTTCAAGATCATCTTCTGCATCTTCGTGGTGATCGGCGCCGCCGCCAATCTCGGCCCGGTGATCGACTTCTCGGATGCGGCGATCTTTGCCATGGCGGTGGTCAACATCATCGGCCTCTACTTCCTGATGCCGATCGTCAAGCGCGAGCTCAACAGCTATATGAGCCGCCTGAAATCAGGTGAAATCAAGAAGTTCATCTAGGGTCCCACATCCCCGACAAGAGCCGAAGGGCCATCGCGCAGGCGGTGGCCCTTTTTATCTTCCCAACGCGTCCATAGGTATAAGTGGTCTTCAGAAGGTGAGATCCAAAGGAGAATACGCCATGGACAAAGAGACCTACGAAAAGAAAATGCAGGCCCAGCTCGATCAGTGGAAAGCCGAGATCGACAAGCTTCAGGCGCAATCGCGCGAGGCGTCCGCCGACATGCAGGCCAAGTACAACGACCAGATCTCGGACCTGCGCGAACGCCGTGACGAGATGGAGCGGCATTACGACAAGATCCACAAAGCCAGCCAGGAGGCGTGGAAAGACTTCAAGACCGGGGCCGATCAGGCCTGGGACAACATGTCGAACGCGATGAAGTCCGCATGGAACCGCTTCGGCTGAACCGGGTCGGGCGAGCATGACTTGACATTGCGCGCAGCCTGGCACAGGGCTGCGCCATGACAGACACGCAAGAGCCGCGCGCCGCGCGCCAACAGGTTTACACGCTGCTGGTGGAAATCGGCCGCAAGACCGGAGACGGCCTGCCCGACAAGGCCACAGGTGCCGCGCTCCTTGTCTTCGCCTCCGGCGTTGACGAGGCCGAAGCGGTGCGCGAGACCGTCGCCATTCTCAAACAGGCCGATACCGCGCCGCTCGACGTCACCGGCTACGGCACGTCGGCCGAGCGCGAGGCAGAAGGCGCCGAGATATCGGCAGAGGAGCGCACCCTGATGCAGCGCGCGCTGGAAGAAAACGCCGTGATCGTCGCTCAGATGACCCCGTTCTTCGACTGAGCGGCACCCCGAAATCCCGGTCACGATCCTGTGAGGAACCGGCCCGCCCCCAGCCCCGCCCTACACATCGACCCGTGGTCTACCTATGTCGCGCACAGGACGCCCCAACAGGAGGATCGAGCAAATATGCCCATCACATTCACCCGCCGCCACGCCCTCGCCACCGGCCTTGCCACGCTCGCCACACCGAGCCTGCTGCGCGCCGAAACATCGGTCAATCGCCGCAACGCCTCGGCTTTCGTCAAACGCGATTGGCGCGATCACTTCGACAACCTCGGCGAAGGCTGCCTGCTCGCCGATATCGACAGCCGCGCGGTGCATTACTGGGGTCCGGATGGCGAGACCTATGCGCTCTACCCCTCCTCTGTGCCGATGACCGAGGAACTGACCCGGCGCGGCTATACAAAGATCGTGCGCAAGCGCGTCGGCCCCGACTGGACCCCGACCCAATCCATGCGCGAGCGTGACCCCTCGCTGCCCGCCTACATGCCGCCCGGCCCCGACAACCCGCTCGGCACCCACGCGCTCTATCTCGGCTGGCCCGCCTATCTGGTGCATGGCACCCATGACACCCGCAAGATCGGGCGGCAGTCCTCCTCGGGCTGCATCGGCTTGTACAATCGGCATATCGAAGAGCTGTTCGGCATGGCGCAGGTGGGAACGCAGGTGCTGTTGCTCTGATCCTGCCAGGACAAGCGTGATGGCGGGGCATCGGCACCCGCCATTCCGCCGCTATTGGCGCGCCTTCTCGATTGCGGGCAAAATCGTGTTCTCCATCACCCGGTCGGTGATCGGCCCGGCAAAGCGCAGCACGATCTGCCCGTCGCCGTCGATCACATAGGTCTCGGGCACACCGTAGACGCCCCAATCGAGCGCCATCCGGCCCTGTGCATCGGCGCCCATCGCGGTATACGGATTGCCCAGCTCTTCCAGAAAGCCGAGCGCGTTGCCGGGCTTGTCCTTGTAGTTCACCCCGTAGATCGTGTGGCCACTTTCGGCGAGTTCCTCGAGGTTGGGATGCTCGACCCGGCAGGGCGCACACCAGCTGGCCCAGTAGTTGACCAGCGTCACCTCGCCCGCGCGCAGATCGGCATCGGTGAAGGGCGCGCCGTCGCCCAAGGGAGTGACCGCCACCGCCGGTGCCGCCTTACCCTGCAAGGCAGAGGGCAGTTCATTGGGATTGTCGCGCCCCAGCCCGACGAGGGCCAGCCCCGCGAAACCCGCGAATATCACCAGCGGTGCGATCATCAGAGGTGACAGTTTAGCCATTGGATTTCACCTTGCGTTCAACCTCTTTGAGGTCACTCTTGATGCGCTTCGACCGCCGCAGGCTGAGCCAGACGATGAGCGCCAGCAGCGCCAGTGAGACGGCATAGGACGACAGCACAGCATCGGCGTATTTTCCCAGATCAGGCATCATGCCCCCATCCTCTCCCGGGCCAGCAGCGCGCGCATCCGGCGGGCGCGGATTTCGGTGCGGGTGCGCATCAGCACCAGCGCGATGAACAGCAGCACAAACCCCGCTATCGCGACTAGGAGCGGATACCAGAACACATCGGCCACGTTCTCTTCCTTGTCGAGGCTGAGCGAGGCGCCCTGATGCAACCCCTGATTCCAGAAATTCACCGCGTAGCGGCTCAGCAGCGCAAAGACAGACCCCACCAGACACAGGATCGAGGTAAGATCGGCGGCGGTGTCGTCATTCTCGATCGCCTCCCACAGGGCGATATAGCCGAGATAGAACAGGAACAGGATTAAAAAGCTTGTGAGGCGCGGATCCCAGGCCCACCAGGTGCCCCACATCGGCTGACCCCAGATCGCCCCCGTCAGAAGGGCGATCACCGTCATGATCATGCCCACGGGGGCGGCGGCGCGGGCGGCAAGTGCGCTGACGTGATGGCGGCGCACGATCCAGACAAGCGAGGTGACCAGCATCATCAGCCAGGCATTGATCGCCATCAGCGCCGCAGGCACGTGCAGGTAGATGATCTTGACGGTAGAACCCTGCCGGTAGTCATCCGGCGTGAAGAAAAACCCCCAGACCAGCCCCACCACCAGCGTCAGCGCCGCAGACCACGCGAACCACGGCAGCACCCGGTCGGTGGTCTGGATGAATTTCTTGGGATTGGCATATCCCCAGAGCGCATTCAGGCTCATCCCGTTTCCTTTGTTCATCGCAGGTTGACCCTCAATACCGCAGCCGAGGCGAAAGGCAAAAGCGCGATGGTGCCGCAGGTGATCCCCGCGAGTAACAGCAGCGGTGTGGTGATATCAAACCCTTCCGCACCGCGCCGGGCCATCTCGGCTCCGAAGATCAATGTAGGCACGTAGAGCGGCAGCACAAGCAGGCTGAGGAGCAATCCGCCGCGTTTGAGGCCCACGGTCAGCGCCGCGCCGAACGTGCCGATCACGCTCAGCGCGGGCGTGCCGAGCGCGAGCGAGAGCGTGAGCCAGAGAAAGCCCGCCTCGGGCAGGTTCAGCAGCACGCCCAGAACCGGCGCCACCAACACCAGCGGCAACCCGGTCGTGAGCCAGTGGGCGAGCGCCTTGACGCTGACGATCCCCTCCATTGGCAGGGGCGAAGTGGCGAGCAGATCGAGGCTGCCATCCTCCCAGTCGAGCGCGAAGATGCGGTCGAGCGACAAAAGGCAGGCCAGAAGCGCGCCGAGCCACAGGATGCCCGGTGCGATCTTGGAGAGAAGCGCGCTTTGCGGCCCGACGCCGAAGGGCACCAGCACCACGACGATCAGGAAGAACGACAGGCCAAGACCAAAGCCGCCGCCCGCGCGCATCGCCAGCCGGATATCGCGCATCAGCAGCGCGATCACAGGAAGGCCCCGTCGAAATCTTCGATATCGAGCGGCTTGGCCCGAAAGGGCGCGACGTCGAGTACCTGCGCCTCCGCCAAACCAAGATCGATATGCGTGGCGATGAGTGCGGCCCCGCCCTGTGCCAGATGGGCGCGCACGGCGGCGGCGAACATCGCCACGGCATCGGTATCTAGCGACACGGTCGGCTCATCCAGAACCCAGATCGCGCGGCCCGTTACCAAAAGCCGCGCTAGCCCCAACCGGCGTTTCTGCCCGGCCGACAGCGCACCTGCGGGACGTGCGGCCAAGGGGTCGAGGGCGAATGCGTGCATTGCTGCTGAAATATCATGATTGCCAAAGGCTTGCGCCCAGAAGTTGAGGTTCTCAGCGACCGTGAGCGTCGGCTTGATCCCGTCAGCATGACCGGCATAGACGAGACTTTCGGACGTTACTTCGACCGTGCCCGAAAGTGGCGGTTGCAACCCGGCAATGGTGCGCAAAAGCGTGGTCTTGCCAATGCCGTTCGGCCCGCGCAGGACCATCGCCTGACCGGCCCCGAGCGACAGGTTCAGCCCTTCCAGCACGGGTATCCCGCCGCGCGCTATGCTCAGATCGGTCACGGTCAGCATCATGCGCCCGCTTTAGCCCGAAACCGGGCGCGCGGAAAGCGCCAAGGCTGCGCGCATCGTCACACCGGCAATGCCGCCACCGCCACGCGCCGCCCCTCGGAGAGGAGCACGTTATAGGTGCGGCAAGCGGCGGGGGAACTCATTGTCTCGACCCCGACATTGGCCTCTTCCAGCGCGTGGCGCAGATCGGCGGGGATATGCGCGACCTCGGCGCCGGTGCCGATGAAGATCACGTCCACCTCCTGGGCGAGATCGAGGAGCGGTTGGGTATCCTCGAACCCGCCCCAGCCGCGCGCCGATTGCACGGTCACGAGGATCGCGCCCTCTATCACCTCGCCCGCGACGCGGAAAAACCCCGGACCGTAGCCGTCAATCGGCGTGGCCCCGGCAAAGCTGATTTCGGTCATCTGCATGGCAGCGTCTCCTTCAGGTCCAGAGTGGCAGGCCGCTCAGCACGGCCAGGCCGATCACGGCATAGGCGGCCCAACGGTAAAGCCGCTCGTGGCGCGGATCAAACAGCGCCTGCCCGATCAGCGAGGTGATGAAATAGGGCACCGCAAGAACCAGCGCGAGCAGGAAGATATGCCATTCGACCCGGCCCTGAAGCAGTAGATTGGCGACGATCACCACATCAAGCACGGCCAGGAACAAGATGGTGTTGGCACGCACGGTCTGCGCCAGCGACTGTCCGGCGAGGTAGAACAGGATCACCACCGGCCCGGTAAGCCCCGTCAGCCCGCCGATTACCCCGGCCACCGCGCCGATGGCGATGAGCATCGGGCGGCTGACTACACCCGAAAAGCGCCAGCCCGCGATCAGCGCGCCGAGTGTGATGGCGGCGACCGTCGCCACGATCCAGCGGATCGTCACCGGGTCGAGCATCCCCATGAGCCACAGGCCAAGCGGCACGGTGATCAGCGCGGCGAGCGCCAGCACCCCCACCTCGCGCCGGTCCGCCTGCCCCCAGGCGCGCGGCAGAAGCGCCGAGGTGCTGGCAATGCCGGTCAGGGTGATCACCCCCACCACCACCTGCGGCGCGAGGAAAATGCCCGCAACCGGCACAAAGATCAGCGCCGTGCCGAACCCGGTGAACCCCCGCACGATCCCCGCGAGACCGATCGCCAGCATCAGCCAGGGCAGCCCCGGCGCGGCGAGCGCCGTGGCCAGCGCCTCAGGCATCCACATTGGCGAATTGCGTGCCGGCGTTGGCGTCGGGCTTGGTCCAGTCGCGCGTGACACCCAGCCACATCAGCACCGTCGAGGCCACGAAGATCGACGAATAGGTGCCGACGACCACGCCCCAGATCATCGCGAAGACAAAGCCACGGATCACGTCACCACCAAGGAAGTAGAGCGCGAAGAGCGCCAGAAGCGTGGTGACCGAGGTCATCATAGTTCGGCTCAGCGTCTCGTTGATCGAGATGTTGAGCACTTCGCGCAGCGGCTTCTGCTTGTATTTGCGCAGGTTCTCGCGAACCCGGTCGAAGACCACCACCGTGTCGTTGAGCGAGTAGCCAACGATGGTCAGCAGTGCCGCGATGATCGCCAGATCGAACTGGATCTGCAATTCCGAGAAGACGCCCACCGTCAGCGCCACGTCATGCACAAGGGCGATCACAGCACCCACGGCGAACTGCCACTCGAAGCGCAGCCAGATATAGATCAGCACCGCACCGATGGCGAGCGCGACCGCGATGATCGCGGCCTGAATAAGCTCACCCGAAACCTTGGGCCCGACGCTCTCGACCGAGGTGAACTCGATATCCGGCACCGCCGACTGCAAGGCCGCCTCGACCTCGGCGATCACCTGCGGCGAGACGCTCTCGGTGTCGTCCTGTGCCTGAATGCGGACCATGGCGACGTTCTCATCGGGGCCAAAAGTCGGGTCGAACACTTCGGTGATGCTGATGTCACCCAGCCCCAAAGAGCCGACCGCGTCGCGGTATTGGCCCACATCCACCGGCTCGGCGCTTTGCGTGCGGATCGTGGTGCCGCCCTTGAAATCAATGCCGAAATTGAGCCCCTGTAGCCCGAAAGAGCCAAGCGCCACGAGGATCATCACGCCGGAAATCCCCAGCCACAGCTTCCACCTGCTGAAGAAATCGAGCGAGGTCTGCTCCGGTACAAGGCGCAGCGCACGACCTTGCAGAACGGTTTTGGGGCGTTTGCGTTCGAACCACATCACAGCGATCAGGCGGGTGACGAAAAGCGCTGTGAAAACCGAAGTGATGATACCAAGACCGAGCGTGATCGCAAATCCACGTACCGGGCCGGAGCCCATGACGTAGAGGATAAGCGCCGTGAGGAAGGTGGTGATATTGGCATCGACGATGGCGCTCATTGCCTTTTCATAGCCCAGGTCGATGGCGCGGGCCGCCCCCTTGGCGGTCTTCATCTCTTCCTTGATCCGCTCGAAGACCAGCACGTTGGCATCCACCGCCATGCCGATGGTCAGCACGATCCCTGCGATGCCGGGCAAGGTCAGCGTCGCTCCGATCAGGCTGAGCAGGCCGAAGATCAGACCCACGTTGATGATGAGGGCGATATTGGCAAAGATGCCGAAGCGGCCATAGCTGAGGAACATGTAGACCAGCACCAGCACGAAAGAGACAGCCGTGGCGATCTTGCCCGCCTCGATGCTGTCCGCTCCTAGTTCCGGACCGACAGTGCGTTCCTCGAGGAATTCCAGCCCCGCAGGCAACGCCCCTGCGCGCAGCAGCACCGCCAGTTGGGTGCTCTCCTCGACGGAGAAATTGCCGGTGATGATGCCCGATCCGCCGGGGATGTGGCTCTGGATCACCGGCGCGCTGATCACCTCGCCATCGAGCACGATGGCGAAGGGATTGCCGATATTGTCGGCGGTGTAATCGCCGAACTTGCGCGCGCCGGTCGGGTTGAAGCGGAACGACACCGCGGGCCGCCCGTTCTGGTCGAAATCGGGTTGCGCGTCCACCAGCTCCTCGCCGGTCACGACGGGGCTGCGTTCAAGGATGTAAAACACGCCCTGCTCGTCGAGCGAGGGCAGGATCTCGTTGCCAACGCCCGGGTTTTCATCCGCGTCGGAGGACCGGCTCACAACCGGCTGAAAGGTCAATTGCGCGGTGGTGCCGATCAGCTCCTTGACCTCGGCCGCCGAGCCGATGCCGGGCACCTGGATGAGAACCCGATCGGAACCCTGCCGCATGATCGTCGGCTCGCGCGTGCCGGTCTCATCGATGCGGCGACGGATGATTTCGAGCGCCTGCCGCACGGTACGTTCATCGGTCGCGCGCTGTTCGGCCTCGCTCAGGCGCACGATCACGTCCGGCCCGTCGGTGGTCACGTCGATATCGGTGGATCCCGCGCCGGTCAGGCTGGTGACCGGCCGGGCGAGGCCACGCACGAGGCTCGCCGCCTCGTCGGCCATCTCGGGGCGCTCGACCAGACGCACGCGCAATTCGGGACCCTCGGCATCTTGCAGGCGGATCGGGCCGACGCGGTCGCGTTCCTCGCGCAACAGGTCACGCACTTCCGGCCACATGCCTTCGACCCGTGCGGCATAGACATCCTCAACCTGAACCTCGGCCAGCAGGTGGGCGCCACCGCGTAGATCGAGGCCCAGATTGACCAGATCGGACGGCATCCAGTCCGGCCAAAGTGCCATTTCGTCCTGAAGCGCAGCCGGATCGGCCCCGGCCTCGATGGCCGCCGCAGCGTCATTATGCGTCTCGACCCGCGCGTAGAAGGCATTCGGTAGAGCCAGCAGCAGACCGAGCGCCACAAGACCCCAAATGACAAGGCGTTTCCACAGGTCGATTTGCAACATGATATTGCCTTTTCAATGGGTTAGGCGCGTAGGTGACGGTAGGGCTCAGCCCTCGGCAGGCTCGGTCTTGGAGAGAACCTGCGCGATGGTTGAGCGCACGACGCGGACCTTGACGCCCTCCGACAGTTCGACCTCGATCTCGTTGTCGTCCTTGACCTTGGCCACCTTGCCGATCAGGCCACCCTGGGTCACCACCTGGTCACCCCGACGCAGGGATTCGACCATCGCCTTGTGTTCCTTGAGCTTTTTCTGCTGCGGACGGATCAGCAGGAAATACATGATCACGAAAATCAGAATGAGGGGAATGAACTGGCCGAAGGCTTCCATTGGGTGCTGTCCTTGTCTGATGTGCCGGGGCGGAGGCCCCGCGAATTGAGCGGGAACCTAAGGTCGGGGCGGAGCATTTGCAAGGCGGGAAAGCCCGGTTGCGACCTTGCGGCAAACAAGCAGAGCAGAGCGCGTCGGTTGGCTTCGCAAAACCCGCCAATGCGCGGTCTCTTGGCCCCGGCGCCGCGGGTCTGATGCCCGTCCAGACCAAAGCGGTATGAAAAAACCCGCACCGGAGGGCGCGGGTTTCAGATGCTTCACGTCGTGCCGGTGGACACTCAGCCGGCGCTCGCGCCTTCCTTCTTCTTGCCCTTCGACTCGGCATAGATGATCAGCGGGGCGGCGTCCGACGTGACCGCCTCCTCGTTGACGACCACCTCCTCGACATTCTCCAGGCTCGGCAGGTCGAACATCGTGTTGAGCAGGATATCCTCGAGGATCGAGCGCAGGCCGCGCGCCCCGGTCTTGCGCGCGATCGCCCTTTTGGCAATCGCGGTCAGCGCATCGTCGGTAAAGGTAAGCTGCGCACCCTCCAGTTCGAACAGCCGCTGATATTGCTTGACCAGCGCATTCTTGGGCTGCGTCAGGATCGTCACCAGCGCGTCCTCGTCGAGATCCTCCAGCGTCGCCAGCACCGGCAGACGCCCGACGAATTCAGGAATCAACCCGAATTTCAGCAGGTCCTCCGGCTCCAGATCGGTGAAGATCTCACCGACGCCACGCTCATCATTGCCGCGCACATCGGCACCAAAGCCCATCGCGCTGCCCTTGCCGCGCTGCGCGATGATCTTGTCGAGCCCGGCAAAGGCACCGCCGCAGATAAAGAGGATGTTGGTGGTGTCCACCTGCAGGAATTCCTGCTGCGGATGCTTGCGCCCGCCCTGCGGCGGCACCGCGGCGACGGTGCCCTCCATCAGCTTCAAGAGCGCTTGCTGCACCCCCTCGCCCGACACGTCGCGGGTGATCGAGGGATTCTCGGACTTCCGGGTGATCTTGTCGACCTCGTCGATATAGACAATGCCACGCTGCGCGCGCTCGACATTATACTCGGAGGATTGCAGCAGCTTGAGAATGATGTTCTCCACATCCTCGCCGACATAGCCCGCCTCGGTCAGGGTGGTGGCATCGGCCATGGTAAAGGGCACATCGAGGATGCGCGCCAGCGTCTGCGCCAAAAGCGTCTTGCCGCAGCCGGTGGGGCCGATCAGCAGAATGTTCGATTTGCTGAGTTCGATATCGCTCTTGCCGGAATTGTTCAGGCGCTTGTAGTGGTTGTGCACCGCCACCGACAGCACCCGCTTGGCCATCGCCTGCCCGATCACGTAATCATCGAGCACCGCGCAGATGTCATGCGGTGTCGGCACCCCCTCGCTCGATTTCAGCCCCGCGCTCTTGGTTTCCTCGCGGATGATGTCCATGCACAGTTCGACGCATTCATCGCAGATGAACACGGTCGGCCCGGCGATGAGCTTGCGCACCTCATGCTGGCTCTTGCCGCAAAAGCTGCAGTAAAGCGTGTTCTTGCCGTCGCCGCCGGAATTCGTTGCCATCACGTACCTTTCAGACCCTGCGCCGCTCTGCGTCATGCGGCCCGGTCAGGGCCTTTGCTCTGTCTTTCGTCTCTCCCGCCAGCTTAGGACAGGCGGAAAAGCACCACAATCCGAAAATCGCGCGCCCCCGGTCAGGGTGCCGTGATCGCCTTATTTTTCCTCGTCGTCGTCCCTGGCGCGATTCTCGACGATCTCGTCGATCAGGCCCCAGTCCTTGGCCTCCTGGGGCGACATGAAATTGTCGCGCTCGAGCGCATCCACGACCTTCTTCAGGGTCTGACCGGTATGCTTGACGTAAATCTCGTTCAGCCGGTCCTTGAGCTTCTGGGTCTCCTTGGCGTGGATCATGATATCCGTGGCCTGGCCCTGATAGCCGCCCGAGGGCTGGTGCACCATCACCCGGCTGTTGGGCAGCGAGAACCGCATCCCCGGCTCGCCCGCCGTCAGCAGAAGCGACCCCATGCTCGCCGCCTGCCCCACGACCAGCGTGCTGACCTTGGGCTTGATATACTGCATCGTGTCGTAGATCGACAGGCCCGAGGTGACGACACCGCCGGGGCTGTTGATATACATGCTGATTTCCTTCTTCGGATTCTCCGCCTCGAGATGCAAAAGCTGCGCCACGATCAGGCTCGACATGCCGTCATGCACCGGACCGGTGATGAAGATGATCCGCTCCTTCAGAAGACGCGAGAAGATGTCATAGGCGCGTTCTCCCCGGCTGGTCTGCTCGACGACCATCGGCACGAGGGTGTTCATGTAGGTTTCCATAGGGTCGTTCATCTGGGCCCGCCTGCTGTTTTGCCCGGGCCTGCCTGCCCGGGTCGATGGGATTTGCCGACCGTACCCGGCCAGTTGCTAAGGGAGTCTTAGTGTCGCGCCCAATGGGCTGCAAGGGCGTCGCTTTAATTTGTGGCACCCCGCGCCGCACCTGACGCTTTTGCCGCCACAGCCGGTCACTTTTTCGCGTGCTCGCCCGCACATGTTTTGCAGAACACCGAAAAACGCGCTAAATACTCGCATAAAACTCATAGCGGATGCAAGAAACATGCCCCTGCCCGTCCTCGACGACAGCACAAGCCCGGAAGAAATGGACCGCATGGTCGAAAACGCGACCACGGCCGCCAATTTCCTCAAGGCAATCAGCCATGAGGGGCGCTTGATGATTCTGTGTCATCTGGTCTCGGGCGAGAAATCCGTAACCGAATTGGAAGAGCTGCTTTCGGCCCGGCAGGCGGCGGTGTCGCAGCAGTTGTCGCGCCTGCGTCTCGAAGGGTTGGTGACCACCCGGCGCGAGGGCAAGGCCATTTATTACAGCCTTGCCGATGAACGCCCGCGCCGCGTGCTCGAAGTGGTGTACGAGCTGTTCTGCGCCCCCGACGCGCAGGGGCGCAACGCCTGATCAGGCGGCTTTGACGGTCTTGTCCACCGTGAAGGGGGCAAAGACCTCGTCCACATCCGTGTGGTTCACGTGGTTGGAATAGTTGCTGATCGTCTTGACGGCCATCGCCAGGATGATCTCCAGCACGTGAATATCCGAGTAACCTGCGGATTTGAACGCCTCGGCCTCCGCCTTGGTCGGCAGGCCGCGCGTCTCCCACATGTGATAGGTAAAGCGGCGCAGCGCCTCAAGCTTGTCATCATCCAGCGATTTGCCATCGCGCAGCGCCTGCGTGTGCGCCTCAGACAGCTTCGAGACCTTGATCGCCAGCATCGAATGCGCGGCGGTGCAATAATCACAGCCATTGGCCAGCGAGATGGTCAGGAACACGACCTCCTGCTCCGGCGGCGTGAAATTGGCCTGCGTGCGAAAATGATCATAGCCGTGCAGATAGGTGCTAAGCAGGCCCGGATTGACGGCCATACCACGATACATGTTCGGCACGAAGCCCAGCTTGGCGCGGGCCCCGTCCAGCAGGTCCTTTGCCAGACCCTCGGCCTGATCGTCGCTCACGGGGGTGGCGTCCACCTTGTATTCAGCAGTCATGTAACCCTCCTCTTGTTGTGGGTGCAGCATAGCTAATACGGCGACCGCCGCGATGTAACCGGCAGGACGTTCACCTAAACGTGAGGCTGGTGCGGGACTGCGGGACGAGCTGTGCGATACTGCGCGAGCCAAGGCCGTAACGCCTGTCGCGACACGCAGGCATTGACATTCCGGAGAGAAATGGTGCGGTCGAGAAGACTCGAACTTCCACGGGTGTTACCCCACAGCGACCTCAACGCTGCGCGTCTACCAATTCCGCCACGACCGCACGTGTTCAGGTAGGTGCGCGCCGTATAAGCAACCTGATCGGGATTGTGAAGGGGCAAAACCATTGCCCCTCCGGATTTTTTCAACACCCGTCTTTCCCGGTCTTCGCGCCCGGTCACTCGAACGAGAATGTGGGCAGGGTCGAGGCCGGTTGCACCGTTTCCTGCGGCTTTGGTGCCTGCGCGCCCTGCGACTGGAACGCGGCCTTGCGGAGAAGCGCGTTACGCCCCGAATTGCCGGGGGCAAAGGCCGGCTCGGCGCCGTTTTCCACCGCCGTCACCGCCCCGTCATACCAGGCCAGAGCCAGGTCGGGCCGACGAGTCGTGCCGAACCCCTCGTTGAGGTGATGGCCCATCAACTCGCCATAGGCTTCCTCGCCCACGGCGGTGAGCAACAGCCCCGAGCCGAGCGCGACATTCATGTTGTCGATCCGGTAGCCGACCGACAGGCAGATCTTGGCGGTGCCCGCCAGCTGCGCGGGCGACTGGCCCGATTGCAGCACGAAGCCGCGCACATCGCTGATCACCGCGTCCCGCTCATTGAGCGACAGCGCCGAGACATAATCCCGCATCGCCGGGCCGAAGGCGCGGCACTGCTCCTCCAGCTGATCGGACGTCACCCCCTTGAGGTTGGCGGCCATGGTCTCGCCCTCGGCGATGGCATAGGTCCGCGCAAGGCAGAACTGCTCGTTCAGGGCAAAGCGCGCGTCAGACAGCGAGGCTTCGGTCACGAACCCGCCATTCGAACTTGTGATCAGGCTGACCTGGTTGCAATGCGAGGCCAGCGACGGCCCGTCGCCGCCCGAGGCCATCAGGTTGGGCAGCGCAAACGAGGCAGGCTGCTGGGTCGATTGCTCAGCCTGCGGCACCTGCGCGGCCTGCGGTACCGCAGCCATCACCGGCGATTGCGCCTGCGGCGCAGGCACCGGGGCTGCTGCATAGGTCGGCACACCCACGGCTTCATCGCGATAGGCGTAAAGGAGCCCGCGCGTGCCCTGCCCGCGCTGCGCGATCAATTGCGACGTCGCGGCACCGCTGCTCTGCGCGCGGTAATAGGACGAGATCAGGAACTGGCGCTCGTAATCGGCCAGGTAACCGCTTACCGGATAGCCCATATGTCCCTGAAATTGTGACACGGCATTGCGCGTGTTGCGTCCCGGCACCCCGTCCGGCGTGCCTGCAGGAAAACCGAAATAGTTGAGCGCTGTCTGCGTCTCGCGCACCTGTTGACGCTCGACCGAGTTGCTCGGCGCAGTGTAGACCCGGCGCGTGGTGTTGGTGGTGGTCGTCGTGGTGCGCCTGCGCTCACGCGCCTTGGCGCTTTCGTTCACGATGATCCCGCTGACCGCGCCGCCGACAAGGCCACCGACCAGGCCATCCGCGAAATCCGCCGCCGCGCGCCCGGCGGGCAAGGCCAGCGTCGCGGCCAGCGCCGCCATCACAATTCGCTTTGAAACCATCTCTCTTCTCCCGTAATCAGCTACAAGACACTATGTCACCACCTTAGCACAACTTTCCCTGTCTCGACGCAGCGAGTCCAGCCTTGACCCCCGAATCCCTCATCGAGACCGATCAAAATGGCGTGGAGTGGCATGTCTCCGCCGGTTTGACCTGCTATCCTCAGGCGGTCGAGGCGATGGAGGCGCGCGCCGCGCGAATCGCGTCCGGCGACGCCGCCGAGGCGATCTGGCTGCTCGAACACCCGCCGCTCTATACCGCCGGGACCTCGGCCAGGCCCGCCGATCTGACCGATCCCGACCGCTTTCCGGTCTATGCGTCCAGGCGCGGCGGGCAATATACCTATCACGGCCCCGGTCAGCGCGTGGTCTACGTGATGCTCGATGTGGGCCGCCGCGGTCGCGACGTGCGCCGTTTCGTGCAACAGCTCGAGGGCTGGGTGATCGCCACGCTCGATCAATTCAATGTGACCGGCGAGATCCGCGAGGGCCGTGTCGGCGTCTGGGTGGCACGCCGTGACAGGCCGCTCACCGCCACCGGCCAGCCGCCCGAGGACAAGATCGCCGCCATCGGCATCCGCCTGCGCAAATGGATCAGCTTTCACGGCATCTCCATCAATGTGGAGCCGGATCTCGAGCATTTCACGGGAATCGTGCCCTGCGGCATCACCGAGCACGGGGTCACGAGCCTTGTCGATCTCGGCCTGCCGGTGACGATGGCCGATCTCGACGTGGCGTTGCGGCGCTGCTTCGACGGCGCATTCACGGCCCCCGACCGCGCGGGCTGATGCCCGTCCCGGCCCTGCGGCAAAGTTGAGCTTGCAACATGGGTCAGCCGATCTATTGTCCTAACGGACTGAAACCAAATCGACAGTGAGGTAGCCCATGAAGACCCTGATCGCCGCAACCGCAACCCTGGTGGCACTCGCCATGCCCGCCCTGGCGCAGGACGCCGAGAAAGGCGAAAAAGAATTCAACAAGTGCAAGGCGTGTCACACGATCGCCTCGGACTCCGAGACCATCGTCAAGGGCGGCAAGGTCGGTCCCAACCTCTATGGCGTGATCGGCCGCACCATGGGCAGCGTCGAGGATTTCAAGTATTCCGACGGGCTTCAGGCCAAGGCCGAGGCCGGTGAGGTCTGGACCGAGGAGAACCTGGCGGAATACGTGACCGACCCCAACGAGTTCCTCGGCAGCCGCTCCAAGATGACCTTCAAACTGCGCAAGGGTCAGGAAGACGTGGCCGCCTATCTCGCAACGTTTTCCGAGTAATCCCGAACCGGACAGCAGAATTGCCACAGGCCGCGCGGGCATCCCCGGGCGGCCTTTTTCGTGGGGGGTGCAGCCCACGATTAACCTTTCCTAAACGCCTGCCGCGCTACGCATTAACCATGACGTAACCGGAAGGGACCCGCATGGTCGCACGCGCCTATACCGTAGCCTTTGAGGGGGTTGAGGCGCGCACGGTCGAGGTGCAATGCGCCATCACCCCGGGCGTCCCGGCCTTCTCGCTCGTCGGCCTGCCCGACAAGACGGTGTCCGAGGCCCGCGACCGGGTACGCACGGCGCTCTCGTCCATGGCCATCGCCCTGCCCTCCAAGCGCATCACCGTCAATCTCTCCCCCGCCGACCTGCCCAAGGAAGGCAGCCATTTCGACCTGCCGATTGCCCTCGCCCTGCTCGCGGCGCTCGAAATCATCCCCTCCGACGCCGCCGAGGGCACCACCGCGCTTGGCGAATTGTCACTCGACGGCACGCTCGTGCCGGTGATCGGCGCGCTGCCCGCCGCGATGGCCGCCGCCGAGGAGAACCGCATCCTGCTCTGTCCCCGCGCCTGCGGCGCCGAGGCGGCCTGGGTCGGCGCCGCGCAGGTGATCGGCGCGGGCAGCCTTGCGGACGTGGTGCGCCATTATACCGGCCAATCGCCCCTGCAACCGGCCGAGGCGGGCGAAGTAATCGAGGCCGCCCAAGGCCGCGACCTGCGCGACGTCAAGGGCCAGGAACGCGCCAAACGCGCGCTGGAGATCGCCGCCGCAGGACGCCACCACCTGATGATGGTGGGCACGCCCGGCTCGGGCAAATCCATGCTCGCCGCGCGCCTGCCCGGCATCCTGCCGCCGCTCACCGCCCCCGAGGCGCTGGAAACCTCGATGATCCACTCGCTCGCCGGGCTCTTGTCCGAAGGCGGGATCAACCGCAGCCGCCCGTTCCGCGAACCGCATCACACCGCCTCGATGGCCGCCATCGTCGGCGGTGGCAGACGGGCCGCCCCGGGTGAGATCAGCCTTGCGCATAACGGCGTGCTCTTCATGGACGAATTCCCCGAATTCCCGCGCACCGTGCTCGAAACCCTGCGCCAGCCGATCGAGTCCGGCGAGGTGATGATCGCCCGCGCCAACGCGCATGTGAAATATCCCTGCCGCTTCATGCTGGTCGCCGCCGCCAACCCGTGCAAATGCGGGTATCTCAGCGACCCCAACCGCGCCTGCTCGCGCGCCCCCAACTGTGGCGAGGATTACATGGGCCGCATCTCCGGCCCCCTGATGGACCGCTTCGATCTGCGGGTCGAGGTGCCGCCCGTGGCCTTCACCGATCTCGACCTGCCGCCCTCGGGCGACACATCTTCTCAGGTGGCCGCGCGGGTCGCGACGGCGCGGGCGGTGCAACAGGCGCGCTTCGAGGGCCGGCCCGATATGCGCCTCAATGCCGATGCCGAAGGCGAGGCCCTGGAAGAGATCGCCACGCCCGATGCAGAGGGGCGCGCGCTGCTCACCCGTGTGGCCGACCGCTTCGGCCTGACGGCGCGCGGCTATCACCGGGTGCTGCGCGTCGCCCGCACCATCGCCGATCTCGACGGCGACGAGGCGGTGCGCCATCCCCATGTCGCCGAGGCCGTCAGCTTTCGCATCGGCACCCTCAAAGAGAGCTGACCCACCCCGCGAGATCGCGCAAGGTCGCCTTGGCCTCGGGCAGCACATTGTGAAACAGCGGCCAGACATGCGGGTGATCGCGTTCGACATGCAACACGCTTGTCACCCCCTGCGCCTCCAGCACCCCCTGCATCCTCACCGCGTCATCGCGCAGGATCTCGGTATCGCCGACCGCCATCCAGACCGGCGGCGCACCGGCATAGTCGCCCCGCAACGGCGAGGCGCGTGGATCCTCCGGGTCCTGCCCCGCCAGGAACATCTCGCGCATCTCCCCGATCCGCCCCGGCGACAGCACCACGTCGCGCACGGCATTCTCGGCGATCGACGCGCCCGAGAATGTCATGTCGGCCAGCGGTGACAGGGCAAAAACACCCTTCGGCGGCGCGATCTCCTGCGCCAGGATCTCGTGCAACAGCGCCAGCGCCAGCGCACCACCTGCGCTGTCCCCGCCTAGGATCACCTCGTGCTCGGCCCTCAGCACCCGGTAACAGGCCAGCGCATCCTCGATCTGCGCCGGGAAGGCATGTTCGGGGGCCAGGCGATAATCCGGCAGACAGGCCCGCAGCCCGGTCAGCGCCGAGAGCTTTGCCAGCATCGCCCAATGCGTGTCGGACGAGCCAAACACATAGGCCCCGCCATGCAAATAGAGAATCACAGGCTCGTCTTCGGCATCGCGCGCCTGCGCCCATTGCACCGGCACATCCGCCAGACGCGCCCGCCGATAGACACTCCCCCACGGCGCGTGAAAATAGAGCTTCGACTTGATCTCGAACGACCGACGCAACCGCTCCACCGGCAACCGTGCCAGCGCCGGCTTCTCGAACCAGCGCAGATGCCGGTTCAAGAGCGCCAGCTGCCAACTCATGCCCGCCGCGCCTCGATCGCGTCCCAGATCAGCCCGGCGCCATTGGTCCCGTCAAAGCGTTCCAATTCCTGCAACCCGGTGGGCGAAGTCACGTTGATCTCGGTCAGGTAATCGCCGATCACGTCGATGCCCACGAAAACCTGCCCCTTGTCGCGCAAGAGCGGCCCGATCCGGTCGCAGATCTCGCGGTCCCGGGCGGTCATCTCGACCTTCTCGGCGCGCCCGCCGACATGCATGTTGGATCGCGTCTCGCCCACGGCTGGCACCCGGTTGATCGCGCCGATCGGCTCGCCATCAACGAGGATCACCCGCTTGTCGCCCTTGCTCACCGCAGGTAGATATTTCTGCACGATCAGCGGCTCGCGACTGAATCCGGTGAACATCTCGTGCAGGCTCGCCAGGTTACGGTCGGCCTCCGGCAAATGGAACACCCCCGCCCCGCCATTGCCGTAGAGCGGCTTGAGGATCACGTCGCCATGGCGCGCGCGGAAATCCTTGATGGTCCCGATATCCCGCGCAATGCTGGTCGGCGGCATCAGGTCCGGGAAATCGAGGATCAGCAGCTTCTCGGGATAATTGCGCACCCAGAACGGATCATTGACCACCAGCGTCTTGGGGCTCAGCCGCTGCAACAGATGCGTGGTGGTGATATAGAACATATCGAAAGGCGGATCCTGCCGCAGCCAGACCACGTCGAACTCGCCCAGATCGACGGTCTGCTCCACGCCGAGGCTGAAATGATCCCCCGCCACCCGCTGCACCGTCAGCGGCCAGCCCCGTGCGGTGATCCGCCCCTCGTCATAGGCCAGCCGCTCGGGCAGGTAATAGAACAGCTCGTAACCCCGCGTCTGCGCCTCTTCGGCCAGGCGGAACGTGCTGTCGGCATTGATGTTGATCGGCCCGATCGGGTCCATCTGAAAGGCGATTTTCATGGGCGGCCCCCTGTTGCGATCCGCCACTTACATGCGCCATGCCGCGCAGAGGTGCAATTCAGAAATGCCCGAAGGCGTTTTCCATCAGGCGCAGCTCTCCCATGGCGTTGACCAATACCAGATCGAACCGCACCGGGGCCAGCTGCCCTTCGGGCGTCTGGCCCAGATATTCGGACGCCGCCGAGAAAATCCGCAGCACCTGCCCCTGCCGAATCCGTTCCAGCGCCAGGTCGAACCTGACCGCCTTCTTCACCTCGCAAAACACGTAAGTATCGGGCTCGCGCAGGATCAGGTCGATCTCGCCGCCCGCGCCGCGCCAGCGCCGCTCCAGCAGATGCGCACCCCGTGCCTCATAGGCGCGCAACGCGGCATCCTCCGCCGCACAGCCCGAGAGATACGCCCGCAATCCGCGATTGCGGCGCGCCGTGATCCCTGTCCGCGCCACCGCCAACGGGGCCTCGAAATCGAAACTCATCTGGGTCATTCCTCGCCTCCTTCATACTCCGCCGCCAGCACCAGTGCCCGCTGATAGACCTTGCGCCGTGGCAGGCGCAGCCGCGCCGCCACCTGATCGGAGGCATCCCGCACCGATCCCGCCTGCAACGCCTCACGCAACACCCTATCTAGATCCATTTCACTAATATTTCCTGAATCCCCACGCCCCACCACGACAACGATCTCGCCTTTCGGGGCAGCATCAGCACAGCCCTCGGCCAGTTCTGCCAATGTCCCGCGCCGCACCTCCTCGAATTTCTTGGTGATCTCCCGGCAGAGCGCCGCCGGGCGTGCCGCGCCCAGCACCTCCGCCGCGTCGCGCAGCATGGCCGCCACCCGCTTGGGGGATTCGTAGAACACCAGCGTCGCAGGCACCGCCGCCAGTTCGCCCAACGCGGTTTTGCGCTTGCCCGACGTGTTGGGCAGGAACCCCGCGAAAAGAAACCGGTCGGTCGGCAGGCCCGACAAGGTGAGCGCCGTGATCACCGCCGACGGACCGGGCGCCGACACCAGATCGAAGCCCTCCGCCACCGCCGCACGACCCAGATCAAAGCCCGGATCGGCCACCATCGGCGTGCCCGCCTCGGACGCATACAGCACCGATTTCCCCTCGGCCAGCGCCGCCAGGATGCGTGGCCGCATGCGCGCGCCATTGTGGTCGTGATACGGCCAGAGCGGCCGGTCCCCGAGGCGCACGCCGTGAATATCCATCAGCCGACGCAGGCTGCGCGTGTCCTCGGCCACCAGCACATCCGCCGCCGCCAGAAGATCGAGCGCGCGCAGCGTGATGTCGCGCGCCGCGCCAATCGGCGTGGCGATGAGATACAGCCCCACGGCCAGTTTCTGCTTGTCGGGATTCACCACTGGACCCGCTCCGTATGACGTTTATGATCGACCTCAACCGCGTCTGGCCAAAGGCAAAACGCAACAGGGAGAAAAACTTTAGCATGTTCGCCGTTTTAAACGTCATCCGCAAGCCATTCACCCGCCTTCTCGCGGGGCTCACCATTCTGGCGCTCGCCGCCTGTGATCCGATACCGACGGCCACCACCACCGGCGGCGGCGGCACGCCGACGCGCGGGGCCGTTCCGGTGGCGCTTCTGGTGCCACACGGGTCCTCCGATGCACAGGAAAACCAACTTGCGCGCGATCTGGAAAGCGCCGCGCGGCTTGCGATCTCGGATCTCTCAGGGGTAGAGATCGACCTGCGTGTCTATGGCACCGCCGGTCAGGCGCAGCAGGCGCAACAGGCCGCACTCAACGCCGCCGAAGACGGTGCACGCATCATCGTCGGGCCGCTGCACGCCGAATCGGCCAATGCCGTCGCCGTCGCCGTGGCGCCGCGCAACATCAACGTGCTGGCCTTCTCCAACAATCCGACCATCGCGGGCGGCAATCTGTTCATCCTCGGGCAGACCTTCCAGACCACCGCCGACCGGCTGGCGGACTATGCCACGCGTCAGGGTAAATCGCGGATCATGGCGGTCTATTCCGACAATCTCGCCGGGCGGCTGGGACGCGCGGCGATCGAACAGGCGGTGCGCGAAAATGGCGGAACGCTGGCGGGCAGCGTGGGCTATGATTTCTCGCAGCAGGGTGTGCTCGACGCGGTGCCCAATATCCGACAAACCGCCGAAACCAATGCCGCCGACGCAATCTTCCTCACCGCCAACACGGCCGGTGCCCTGCCGCTCTTTTCGCAGATGTTGCCCGAAAACGGGCTTGGGCCGGACCGGGTGCAATATATCGGCCTGAGCCGGTGGGACACGCCGTCGCAGACGCTGGAATTGCCCGGTGTTCAGGGCGGCTGGTTCGCCCTGCCCGACCCGAACCGCTCGGAACGCTTCAACAGCCGTTTTCAGGCGGCCAACGGGCGCGCACCGCACCCCATTGCAGGGCTCGCCTATGACGGCATCGCCGCCATCGGCGCGCTTGCGAAATCCGGACAGGATCTCGGTCGCGGCAATCTCACCCAGGCGGCTGGCTTTCAGGGGGTGAACGGGGTGTTCCGGCTGCGTGCCGACGGCACAAACGAGCGCGGTCTCGCCGTGGCGACCATCACCGACAAGGCGGTGACGATTCTGTCGCCGGCACCGCAAAGCTTTGGCGGGGCCGGATTTTGACGCAAGGGTCCAGATCCTGACATGATCACGACCATGCCCTGCCCGGACGATCTGATCTGTCCGGCGCAGGAGATCTTCGACGCACCCGCGACAAGCGCGGCGCTCGCGCGCGCGGTGGACGAGGCCGCGGGCGACATGACGGCCCTGCGCAGGGCGGCGGTCGGCATCCTGTCAGAGCCCTTGAAAACCGGGCGCGCCGCCATCGCCGAGGCCTTCGCCGCCCGGCCCTTTGACGCGCGCCCCGCCACCCGCGCCTATTGCTGGCTCACCGATTGCATCATCCTCAGCGCGCTCGATCTGGCGACCCGGGTCATGCACCCGCTGCCCAATCCCACCGAGTCCGAGCGCATCGCGGTCTTTGCCGTCGGCGGCTACGGGCGCGGTGAGATGGCCCCGCAATCGGATGTCGACCTGCTGTTCCTTACCCCCTACAAGATCACCCCCTGGGCCGAGAGCGTGATCGAATCGATGCTCTACATCCTGTGGGATCTGCGCCTCAAGGTGGGCCATGCCAGCCGCACCATCCGCGACTGCCTGCGCCTCGGGGCCGAGGATTTCACGATTCGCACGGCGCTGCTGGAAAACCGATTCCTCGCAGGCGAAGACAGCCTCGCGGCAAAACTCAACCAGCGCCTGCGCGACGATCTCTTCAAGGGCAGCGAGCGCCAGTTCACCGAGGCCAAGCTCGAGGAACGCGACGCGCGCCATGAAAAACAGGGCGAGCGCTACATGGTCGAGCCCAACGTCAAGGAAGGCAAGGGCGGGCTGCGCGACCTCCAATCGCTGTTCTGGATCGCCAAGTACCTGCACCGCGTCAAGGATGTGAGCGAGCTTGTGGCGCTTGGCATGTTCACCCGAGACGAGTTCAGCACCTTCCTGCGCGCCGAGAACTTCCTCTGGGCCGTGCGCTGCCATCTGCACCTGATTTCCGGGCGACCCAACGAACAACTCACCTTCGACATGCAACTCGAAGTGGCCGCGCGCATGGGCTATTCCGACCGCGCCGGGCGGCGCGGGGTCGAGATCTTCATGCAGGATTATTTCCGCCACGCCACTTCTGTGGGCGACCTGACCCGCATCTTCCTGACCAAACTGGAAGCGTCACAGCTCAAATCCGAACCGCTCCTGCAACGCCTGCTCAAGCGCCGCAAGAAGCTCAAGCCGGGCTATGTGGAGATCCACGGCCGTCTCGCCATCGCCGATGAGACCGCATTCCTCTCCGATCCGCTCAACCTCTTGCGGCTCTTCGAGGAGGGGCTGCGCACCGGGCTGCTCATTCACCCCGACGCGATGTTGCTGGTCACCGCCAACCTGCACCTGATCGACGGACATATGCGCAACGACCCGCGCGCGGCGAAACTCTTTCTCGACCTGCTGCTGAAACACGGCAACCCCGAACGCGCCCTGCGCCGGATGAACGAGCTTGGCATCCTGTCGGCCTTCATCCCCGAATTCGAACCAGTCGTGGCGATGATGCAGTTCAACATGTATCACCACTACACGGTGGACGAACACATCATCCAATGCATCTCGCACCTCGCCCAGATTGAGCGCCGCGAGCTGATCGAGGAATTGCCGGTCTCGTCCTCGATCCTCAAGGACGGCGTCAACCGCCGGGTGCTCTACGTGGCGCTGCTGATGCACGATATCGGCAAGGGCCGTGACGAGGATCACTCGATCCTCGGCGCGCGCATCACCCGCAAGGTGGGGCCACGCCTCGGGCTCAAACCCAAGGAGGTCGACACCGCCGAATGGCTGGTGCGCTATCACCTGCTGATGTCCGACATGGCCCAGAAACGCGACATCGCCGATCCGCGGACCGTGCGCGATTTCGCCAAGGCGGTGCAGACCCGCGAGCGGCTCGACCTGCTGCTCCTGCTCACCGTCTGCGACATTCGCGGCGTCGGCCCCGGCACCTGGAACAACTGGAAGGCCTCGCTGCTGCGCGCCCTCTACCGCCAGACCCGCCGCGTGCTCGAAGACGGGATGGAGGCGATCACCCGCGAACAGCGCGGCGCCGACGCCAAGCGCAACCTGCGCGAGGCGCTCACCAACTGGGACGCCCGCGACCTTAAGCACGAGACCACGCGCCACTACCCGCCCTACTGGCAGGGACTGCACGTCACCGCCCATGTGGTCTTTGCCCGCCTGCTCAAGGGGCTGACCGAGGATGAAATTGCGATTGATCTGGCCATAGACGAGGACCGCGACGCGACCCGCGCCTGTTTCGCGCTGGCCGATCACCCCGGCATCTTCTCGCGCCTCGCCGGCGCGCTCGCGCTTGTGGGGGCCAATGTCGTGGACGCCCGCACCTATACCTCCAAGGACGGCTTCGCCACCGCCGCCTTCTGGATACAGGACGGCGACGGCCACCCGTTCGAAACCGACCGCCTGCCCCGTCTGCGCCAGATGATCCTCAAGACGCTCAAGGGCGAGGTTCTCCCCCGCGAGGCGATCAAATCCCGCGACAAGCTCAAGAAACGCGAACGCGCCTTCCGCGTGCCGACGCATATCACGTTTGATAACGACGGTTCCGAGGTCTACACCATCATCGAAGTCGACACCCGCGACCGTCCCGGCCTGCTCTATGACCTCACGCGCACGCTGGCGGCCTCGAATGTGTATATCGCCTCTGCGGTCATCGCGACCTATGGCGAGCAGGTGGTCGATACCTTCTACGTCAAGGACATGTTCGGCCTGAAATTCCACTCCGAAAGCAAACGCGCCTCGCTGGAGAAAAAACTCCGCTCCGCCATCGCCGAAGGCGTGGAACGCGCCACGACGTGAGGGCGCGCGCAGCTGTCATCCCCGCGAAAGCGGGGATCTCACAGCACATCCCCCGGCCGCGCATCGGTGCAGGGATCAACGGCGGCTCCAGGCCGGACGCCACCTATCCCGCCGATTTCCAGGTATTCAGCAGCAGGCTCGTCTCCGAACTCGCGATCCCGTCGAAGCGCCGGATCTGCGCCAGCACCCGGTCAAGCTCTTCCAGTGTCTCGGTGCCGATTTCCACGATCACGTCCCAGCGGCCGTTGGTGGTATGCGTCGCGCGCACGGCGCTCAACCCGTTGAGCTGCCGGATCACCCGCTCGGTGCCGCGCCCCTCGATCCCCAGCATCATCAACCCGCGCACCGGGTCGCGTGCCGTATCGCCGCGCAGCACCACCGTGAACCCCACGATCTCGCCACTCTGCCGCAGCCGCTCGATCCGCGCCCGCACCGTGGTGCGCGACACCCCCAGTCCGATCGCCAGATCTGACAGCGAAGCGCGCGCGTCGTGGCGCAGCATCGAGATAAGCCGCCGGTCGGTATCGTCCATTTCGCAGGTCCTTTATTCCGTATCGCACAGATACACCCCGATTAGTGCAAAATAGCCGCTTCAAATCAACCCAAATCGGCAGCACCCTCACCGCGACACGCACATCACCAGAGGTTTTCATGATCCCGCAAGACATCATCCTGATCGGTGCCCCCGTCGATAGCGGCAAGGACCGGCGCGGCTGCCTGATGGGCCCCGACGCCTATCGCACCGCGGGCCTTGCCGAGGCGCTGATGGATCTCGGCCACCGCGTCTCTGATACCGGTAATCTCACGCCGCAACCTGCCACGCCCGACCCGGCGCTGCCACCGCATGTCTACGCGCCAGAGCAGACCGCAGGCTGGACCGCGACGCTCGCCAAGGCGGCACAGGACGCGCTGCAAGGCGGCCTCCCGGTGTTTCTGGGGGGGGATCACAGCCTGTCGCTCGGCTCGGTCACGGGCGCGGCCAATCACGCCGCCCAAGCGGGCCGCCCGCAATTCGTCCTCTGGCTCGACGCCCATAGCGATTTCCACACGCCGCAAACCACCGCCTCGGGCAACCTGCACGGCACGCCCTTGGGCTATGTCACCGGGCGCGCGGGCTTTCACGGCTTCCCGCCCGTCGCCCATCCGGTGCCCGAGGACAACATCTGCATTCTCGGATTGCGCTCGGTCGATGCCGCTGAACGCGAGGCGCTGCAGGCCACGCAGATCCGCACTCACGACATGCGGGTGATCGACGAACAGGGCATCTCGCGCCCGCTCGCCGCCTTTCTCGATCATGTCGCGGCCATGGGCGGCGCGCTGCATGTCTCGCTCGACGTGGATTTCCTCGACCCCTCCTTCGCCCCTGCTGTCGGCACCACCGTGCCGGGTGGGGCCACCATCCGCGAGGCGCATCTGGTGATGGAGATGATCTGCGACAGTGGCCTCATGTCCTCGCTCGACCTCGTGGAGTTGAACCCCTTTCTCGATGATCGCGGTCGCACCGCGCAAGTGATGGTCGATCTCGCGGCCTCGGCCCTTGGCCGCCGCGTCTTTGACCGTCCCACATTGGCCTATAGCTGAGGATAGCCCCATGACACTCGCCCCCTCCGACAAGGCGCTCGTGCCTTTTGTGTCCGTCGACAACATGATGAAACTCGTGCATCACACCGGCATCGAGCCGATGCTTGCGGGCCTCGCCGACTATATCGAGGCCGATTTCCGCCGCTGGGCGCTTTTCGACAAGACCCCCCGCATCGCCTCGCATTCCGAGGAAGGGGTGATCGAACTGATGCCCACCTCGGATGGCGAGGTCTACGGCTTCAAATACGTCAACGGCCACCCCAAGAACACCAAATCCGGCTTGCAGACCGTCACCGCCTTCGGACTGCTGGCCAATGTCGGCAATGGCTATCCGGTGCTTCTGTCGGAAATGACCGTGCTCACCGCGCTGCGCACGGCGGCCACCTCGGCGATGGTGGCAAAGCATCTTGCACCTAAAGGCGCGGACACCATGGCGATGATCGGCGCGGGCGCGCAGTCGGAGTTCCAGAGCCTCGCGATGAAGGCCCTGGTGGGGCTGAAATCCGTGCGGCTTTACGACATCGACCCCAAGGCCACCGAAAAGGCCGCGCGTAATCTCACCGGCATGGGGCTGAAGGTCGTGCAATGCCGCACGCCCGAGGAAAGCATGGAAGGCGCGCAGATCATCACAACCTGCACCGCCGACAAGCAATATGCCACCATCCTGTCGGACAACATGGTGGGAAGCGGCGTGCATATCAACGCCATCGGCGGCGACTGCCCGGGCAAGACCGAACTGGCGGCGGGCGTGCTGCACCGCTCCACGATCTTTGTCGAATATCCCGAGCAGACCCGCATCGAGGGCGAGATCCAGCAGCTTGATCCCGACCACCCGGTGACCGAGATGTGGCAGGTCCTCTCGGGCGAGGCCCCGGGGCGAACATCGGCCGAACAGATCACGCTCTTCGACAGCGTCGGCTTTGCCATCGAGGATTTCAGCGCCCTGCGCTACATCCGCGACCATATCGGCGGCACCGATTACTACATGGATCTCGACCTTCTGGCCGACCCGGACGATCCGCGCGACCTCTTCGGAATGCTGCAACGCGCCGCCCCCTGAGCGCACCCCGCATAGGGGCATGACAGGGCGGCGCTTTCGGGCTATGGCCGGGCCATGCGCTATGCCTTTCTCATCCCCGCCCGCAATGCCGGTGACAAGCTGCTGCGCACGCTCGACAGCGTGCTGGCGCAAACCTCGGTGCGGTCGGGGCGCGATCAGGTGGACTGCCTGATCCTCGACGGGGCCTCGACCGATGGCAGCCTCGCTCGCATCGAGGCGCTGCGCGATCCGCGCGTCACGATCCTGTCAGAGCCCGATGGCGGCATGTATGACGCACTCGCCAAGGGGCTTGCATGGGCAGGCGGCGATGTCACCTGCTACCTGCCCGCCGGAGAGACCTATGATCCGCACGCCTTTTCCGTGGTCTCCGAGGTCTTCGCACAATTCCCAGAAATCCACTGGCTGACCGGTCAGGCGGTGCTGCGCAACGCGGCGCGGCAGATCGTCAACACCCGCCTGCCGCATCCCTACAGCCGCCGCTTTATCGACTGCGGCATGTATGGCACCCGGCTCTACGGGATCGAACAGGAAAGCACCTTCTGGCGCTCGGCTCTCAACGCACTGGTCGATCTCGACCGGCTGCGGGGCTGCGAACTGGCCGGGGATTATTTCCTGTGGAAGTCGATGGCGCGGCGGCATGATCTCTACGTGGTCGATGCCCAGCTCGGGGCCTTCACCATCGAGCCCGGGCAGCTTTCGAAACGCGCGCCCGGCGCCTATCGCCGCGAATTGCGCCGCCTGCGCCGCCCGCCCACATGGGCCGAACGCCTCGGCGCGCTGTTTTGGCGGCAATACGAGAAACGCGCGGTGCCGCGCGGGGCGCGCAATCTGGTGCGCTACGATCACGCGGCGCAGGTCTGGCGGATGGACTGAGCCCATCGGGATATCGCCTGGAGCTGCCGTTGACGTCTAGAACCAATGCGCGGAATCAAGGTGCCGCAGGCACCGCCGCGCAGCGCCCGACCGCCGCCAGTCGGGCACCGCGCGGCTTATCTCTGAAACCGTCACGGAAACAACAGGCCAAGACCGTCGCCTCAGAGATAATCCGAGCGTTGCAGATTGTACTTGGCCATCTTCTCATTGAGCGTGCGGCGCGGCAGGCAGAGCTCCTCCATCACCGCCGCGATGGAGCCCTTGTGGCGACGCATGGTGTTGTCGATCAGCATCCGCTCGAAGGCCTCGACATATTCCTTCAATGGCTTGCCTTCGGTGGTCATCACCGGCTGCATGTCGTCGTGATCCGACATCAGCAGCGAGGTCAGCGTGCCCGAGCCGCGCCGCGATTGCAGCACCGCGCGCTCGGCCACGTTGAAAAGCTGGCGCACATTGCCCGGCCAGGGCGCCTGCAAGAGCTGCGTCGCCTCCTGCGCCGAGATCTGCGGCGCCTCGCAGCCGTAATCCTCCGCGAACTGGTCCGAGAACGAGGTGAAAAGCGTCAGTATATCCTCGCCGCGCTGGCGCAGTGGCGGCACGGTGATGCGCAGGCTGGCCAGCCGGTAAAACAGGTCCGAGCGCAGCGCGTCCTCGCAGGTGCGGCCCTCGTCCTGCATGTTGGAAATCGCGATGATGCGGGTTTCGGGCGGCGTGCCTTCGTCATTGACGAAGGTCAGCAGACGCGCTTGCGCCGCATCGGACAGCGCCTCGACATCCTCGAGCACGAGCGTACCGCCGCGCGCCTCCTCGACCGCCGGCAGGCGCGGGTCCTCGGGTTGCACGGGGCCAAAGAGCCGCGCGGAAAGCGCCTCTTCGCCAAGGGCGGCGCAGGAAACCGAGACGAATTTCTTGCCCGCGCGCGCGCCCACCGCATGCAGGGCATGCGCCACCAGCGTCTTGCCGGTGCCGGTCTCGCCCTCGATCAGCACATGGCCGTCGGCCTGTCCCAGATCGAGGATATCCTCGCGCAGCCGCTCCATCGCCCCGGAGGTGCCGATCAGTTTCTTCATCAACTGCCCGCCATCCGACAGGTCTCGGCGCAGCGCGCGCGCATCAAGTACCATGCGCCGCGCATTCGTGGCCTTTTTCGCCAGTTGCGTCATGCGATCTGGATTGAACGGCTTTTCCAGAAAATCGAACGCCCCGATGCGCATCGCCTCGACCGCCATGGGCACATCGCCGTGCCCGGTAATCATGATCACCGGCAAGGAGCTGTCCGAGCCCATCAGCTTTTTCAGGAACTGCATCCCGTCCATGCCGGGCATCTTGATATCCGTCACCACAATGCCCGGATAATCGGGCCCGAGCGCCTTGAGCGCCTCTTCGGCCGAGGGAAACGCCTCGGTGTCATAGCCCGAGAGCGCCAGCCACTGGCTGATCGACTGGCGCATATCCTTTTCGTCATCGACAATGGCGATCTTCATGGCTGCCGGCATGTCACTCACTCCGCTGCTCGGGTCTCTTCAGGTAATATGGGAAGCTGGACCTCGAATACAGCCCCCCCATCCGGCGCGTTGCGCGCCACCAGACGCCCGCCAAGGTCGTTCACGATCCCCGAGGAAATGGCAAGCCCCAGCCCGACCCCGTCGCCGGGCTGCTTGGTGGTGTAGAAAGGCTCGAACAGGTTCTTGAAATCGCCGATGCCGTGGCCGTTGTCGCGCACCGTCAGCACCGCCGTCTCGCCCGCCGCGAGCAGGATGTCGATGCTGGCATCGGGAACCGTCTCGGTGGCGTCGATGGCGTTGCGCAAGAGGTTGATGATCACCTGCTCGACACGTACCCGGTCGCCCATGATCATCACCGGCTGATCCGGCAGGGTGCGGGTGATGGAGATCTTGCGCTGACGCAGTTGCGGCTCCATCATGGCCAGCGCCGAGGCCACCGCATCGCCCATGTTTACGGGCGCAAACACGTCGCCCGACTGCCGCGCATAGGATTTGAGCTGCTTGGTGATCGCCCCCATCCGCTCGATCAGGTCGTCGATCCGCTGGAACGAGGTCAACGCCTCGTCGGGGCGGTTGCGCGTCAACAGCATGCGCGCCCCCGCGAGATAGGTTTTCATCGCCGCAAGCGGCTGGTTGAGCTCGTGGCTCACCGCTGCCGACATCTCGCCCAGCACGGCAAGCTTGGAGCTTTGTTGCAACGTCTGTTCGGCTTGCGCGAGGTTCTCCTGCACCCTCTGGCGTTCGGCGATTTCCCGCTGCAGGCGCGCGTTCAATGCGCGAAGCTCCGCCGACTCGCGCTGAAACACCGCCACGCGCAGCGCCGCCTTGCGGTTGAGAAAATAGAACGCGAGCGCCAGAAGAATCGCGAATCCCATGATTTCGAGCGCGAGATACCCGTTCACCTTATCGCGCACGGCGGCATAGGTGGTGAAACTGGCGATGCGCCAGCCGCGAAACGCCACCCGCCCCTCGACGCGCATCACCGCCTCGCCGCGCACATAGGCATCGGCGGGCAGCGCGGTCCAGTCCGAGGTGGCCTGAATGGCGCGCTGGATGGCGCTGCTGGCGGGCTCGCGCGCGAGCGCCTCGGCTTCGGTCAATCCGCGCCAGCGGGGTTCGGTCGCGAGGATGATGCGGCCCTCGGAATCGGTCACCATCACCGCATCCGATATCCCTGCCCAGGCGCGTTCGTATTTGCGCAAGTCGACCTCGACCACGATCACGCCGAGCACCCCGTTCTGGGTGTCGATGCGGCGTGAATAGGTGAAATTATATTGCCCCGCCTCACTCTGCAACACCTTGAAAACCGTGTCGCGCGAGCGCAACGCATCGACGTAATAGGCAGCCTGCTTGTGGTTCTCGCCCAGTCGGTTGCGCTCGGTGGTGGCGACCGCGCGCCCGTCCTTGTCCAAGAGCATCAGCGAGGCGGCACCGATCTCGTCGACAAAGGAGATCAGGCGCTGCGTGGATTGCGCGTAATCCTGGGTGTTGAGCGCCGAGATCAGCGCCGGATCGCGGGCCAGAAGCTGCGGCACGATGGCGTTCTGGCGCAGTTCCGACAGCAGGTTGCCGGAATAGAGCACGAGGCGTAGTTCGGCGCGGTTGCGCGTATTCTCGGTAAAGCGATCGGTCAGCACGCGGTTGGTGGTGAACACCACCACCACCGCGACTAGGAACAGGCCCAGAAGCACAAGCCGCGCGCGCCACGAGATGGCCCGCGCGCGCGGCGCATTGGGTTTGGTTGGCAGGGTGTTCATGCGATCAGATTAGGCCGAGAGGCCCCTGCCCTCAAGCGCCCTGCGTCACGCGTCGGCAAGCTGTTGCACAAGCCCCGCGAACATCGCCGCCCCGTCGGTGCCGCCATGCAGCGGATCGGCCATCCGCTCGGGATGCGGCATCATGCCGAGAACGCGGCGGTTGTCCGAGAGGATTCCGGCGATATCGCGCGCCGAACCGTTGGGATTGTCGACATAGCTGAAGGCGACGCGATCCTCGGCATGCAGCCGGTCGAGCGTCGCCGTGTCGGCAAAATAATTGCCGTCGTGATGCGCGATCGGCACGGTGATGGTACTGTCTGCCTTGTACCCTTGGGTAAAGGCGCTCTGATTGGTGGTGACCCGCAGGCCGACCGGCTTGCAGACATATTTCAGCCCCGCATTGCGCAGCAACGCGCCGGGCAGGATGCCGGTCTCGGTCAGGATCTGAAAGCCGTTGCACACCCCCAGCACATAGCCGCCCTTGTCGGCATGCGCCACGACCGCGCGGCAGATCGGTGAATTGGCGGCAATCGCGCCGCAGCGCAGGTAGTCGCCGTAGGAAAAGCCGCCCGGCACGCCGATCAGATCGACGCCCTCGGGCAGCGACGTGTCCTTGTGCCAGACCATCGAGACGCGCGCCCCCGCACGCGTCAGCGCCACCGCAAGGTCGCGGTCGCAGTTGGAGCCGGGAAAGACGATGACGGCGGCATGCATGGCAAGGGGCCTTCTCTTGGTGCTTTGGCGATGCTCTAGCGCGATGGCGCGGCCTTGTCCATGAGTGCCGGGCGAACGGGCGGCGAGGCCGCCCGTTTGCCACGCCTGCCAGACTGCCCAAGGCACGGATGTCACAATCCTGCACAATGGATTGACCCTTGCCGCGTTACAGGCGCATCATCCATCGCTCACACCACCGGCCATGGTTCGCATGCGCCGGACCCCAGATTCCAGCCTTCGGAAGCCCCAATATGGATTCGCCCCTTTCGCTCCTGATCCTCGCCGGTTTCATGCTGAAGGTCGCCGGTTTCTTCTTTCGCGACGAATTGGCGCTGCGCGCCCTGGTGGCCTCCGGAATGCTGGCCGATCTGTTGTATTACGCTCTCCTGCCCACGCCGCTGATCGCTCCGGTCTTGTCCAACGGAACGATTATCGCCATCAACATGGCTCTGATCTTCGTCATCATCTTCGAGCGGACCCGGATCGGCATGTCCGCCGAGGATATCCGCCTCTATGGGTATTTCGAGACACTCTCGCCGGGGCAATTCCGCCGGATCTCACGCCATGCCGAGACCGTTGTGACCGACACCACGACGCCGCTGATCCGCGAAGGCGTGCATCTGGACAAGCTCTATTTCATAGATGCAGACCATTTTCAGATCGAAAAGCGCGGCATGACCTATCGGGCCACCGGGCCCAGCTTTGTCGGCGAGATCGCATTCCTGACGGGGCAGGTGTCGAGCGCAAGCGTCCTCGTGCCACCGGCCACACGGGTGATCGTGTTCGATGTCGCGAGATTGAAGACGCTGATGGGCAAGCGCCCGGCCCTGAACAACGGCATGATCGCCCTGTTTGGCCGGGATCTGGCGCAGAAGGTCGCGCAGGGCGTGCCCATGGATCAGGTATCGGACGGGACCAGCAGGCAATGATCCCCTCCGGACCGAAAGGTCCGGACCGCCGACGGGCCTCGGCTCAGCCCAACTCCACCGAATAGCTCTCGATCACCGTGTTGGCGAGCAGCTTCTCGCACATCTCGGTAACGAGAACCTCGGCCCTGGCCGGATCGCTCTCTGCCAGATCGATCTCGATCACCTTGCCCTGCCGCACCCCCTCGACCCCCTCGAACCCGAGCGACCCGAGCGCGTGGCGCACCGCCTCGCCCTGCGGATCGAGAACGCCGGTCTTGAGCATGACATGCACGCGTGCCTTCATCGGTCTGGTCCCTTTCAGTTGATCAGCGTCGGGCGGGTGACGGGGGCGTTCGACTTGGGCATGACGCCCAGACGGGTCGCGACCTCGGTATAGGCATCGGTGAGCGAGCCAAGGTCGCGGCGGAACACGTCCTTGTCGAGCTTTTGCCCGGTTTCGATGTCCCACAGCCGACAACTGTCCGGGCTGATCTCGTCGGCGACGATCAGACGCTGGAAATCGCCATCGTAGACACGCCCCACCTCGATCTTGAAGTCGACGAGCTTGATGCCCACGCCGAACATCACCCCGGCGAGAAAGTCATTGACCCGCAGCGCGAGGCTGAGAATGTCGTCCATGTCCTGCTGGCTGGCCCAGCCGAAGGCGGCGATATGCTCCTCGGTCACCAGCGGGTCGCCCAGCTTGTCATCCTTGAGGCAGTATTCCACGATCGGGCGCGGCAGTTGCGTGCCCTCCTCGATGCCAAGCCGCTTGGCCATCGACCCGGCGGCATAGTTGCGCACGATCACCTCGAGCGGCACGATCTCGCAGGCGCGCACCAATTGCTCGCGCATGTTGATGCGCTTGATGAAATGCGTGGGCACCCCGATATTGTTCAGCCCGGTCATGAAATATTCCGAGAGCATGTTGTTGAGCACGCCCTTGCCCTCGATGGTGGCCTTCTTCTCGGCGTTAAAGGCGGTGGCGTCATCCTTGAAATACTGGATGATGGTGCCCGGCTCGGGGCCCTCGTACAACGTCTTGGCCTTGCCTTCGTAGATTTTCTTGCGCCGCGCCATGATAACTCCGTCGCTGAGGGTTGGGGGCCTGAGTCCCCCCATGCCGATGCGCTCTCATAGTGCATGGGCCAACACGTCGCAAGATCGCGTTGGCCCCTTGCCCTTTTGCCCGCCAGATTGCATATCGGGTGCAACGGCAACGCATGCAAGGGGACAGGCCAGATGACCACCTTTGACGACCGCGAAAGCGCATTCGAGAACAAATTCGCTCATGACGAGGAAATGGCGTTCCGCGCCGTGGCCCGGCGCAACAAGCTTCTGGGCCTCTGGGCCGCCGAGCTGTTGGGCAAGACCGGCGACGATGCCGACGCCTATGCCCGCGAGGTCGTGAAGGCCGATTTCGAAGAGGCCGGCCACGAGGACGTGGTGCGCAAGGTCGCCGGTGATCTGGGCGACATCGCCGATGCCGACACGATCCGCGCCAAGATGGACGAGCTACTCAAGATCGCCAAGGGGCAACTGGTCAAGGAAACCTGACCGATCGTCAGCCGAGGGACGGGGCGCATCCGCTGCGATGCTCCCTGTTTCCCGGGGCGCCGGGCATGACATGCAAACGCGCCTCACCATTTACATGAAAATTATGAGTTTGCGCGGCGCACCGTTTCGGTGCCAGATCTGTGCGGTCATAAGCCTAGGACATCATCATGACCAACGCCCTCACCAAACTCCTGGCCTCGCGCGACTGGATTCTTGCCGACGGGGCCACGGGGACGAACCTGTTCAACATGGGGCTCGAGTCCGGCGATGCGCCGGAAATGTGGAACGATGAGCATCCCGACCGGATCGAACTGCTTTACAAGCAAGCGGTCGACGCAGGCAGTGACCTCTTTCTCACCAATTCCTTCGGCGGCAACGCGGCCCGGCTCAAACTTCACGGCGCGCAAAAGCGCGCGCGAGAGCTGTCGCGCATCTCCGCCGAGATCGGCCGCGCGGTGGCGGACCGCTATGACCGCCCGGTGATCGTGGCGGGGTCGGTCGGCCCCACCGGCGAGATCATGGCCCCGATGGGCGCGCTCACGCATGAGTTGGCCGTGGAGATCTTCCACGAGCAGGCCGAGGGTCTCAAGGAAGGCGGGGCCGACGTGCTCTGGCTCGAAACGATCTCCGCGCAAGAAGAATACAAGGCCGCCGCCGAAGCCTTCAAACTCGCTGACATGCCGTGGTGCGGCACGATGAGCTTCGACACCGCCGGGCGCACGATGATGGGCCTGACCTCCGCCGACATGGCGACGATGGTCGAAAAGCTGGGCAATCCGCCGCTCGCCTTCGGGGCCAATTGCGGCGTCGGCGCGTCCGACCTGCTGCGCACCGTGCTGGGCTTTGTCGCGCAAGGCACCGAGCGCCCGATCATCGCCAAGGGCAATGCCGGCATCCCGAAATACCATGACGGCCACATCCATTACGACGGCACGCCTGACCTGATGGCCGATTACGCGGTGCTGACGCGTGACGCAGGTGCCACGATCATCGGCGGCTGCTGCGGCACGATGCCCGAACACCTGTCCAAGATGCGCGCGGCACTGGAAGAGCGCCCCAAGGGCCCGCGCCCGACGCTCGATCAGATCACCGATGCGCTCGGCGCGTTTTCCTCCGAGGCCGATGGCACCGGCGAGGATACCGGGCCCGCCCCCCGCCGCAACAGGCGCCGCCGCGCCTGACGGGGCGCGACCGGCGCGGCGCTTGACACAAAACAGGAACATGAGTAGAACAAAAAGACCTGTGTCCCTGCGGAGTGTCGGCGTATGCTTACCAAGAAACAGCTCGATCTGCTCGAATTCATCCACAAGCGCGTTCAGCGCGACGGCGTACCGCCGAGTTTTGATGAAATGAAAGAGGCGCTCGACCTGCGCTCCAAATCCGGCATTCACCGGCTGATCACGGCGCTCGAGGAACGCGGCTTCATCCGGCGGTTGGCGCATCGCGCGCGGGCGCTGGAAATCGTCAAGCTGCCCGAAAGTCTCGGTGGCGAGGCGACGCACGGCTTCACTCCGCGGGTGATCGAGGGGGATCGCCCGTCGGCCCCGCAGCCCGCCAATGCACAACCGGTGGCAGCCGGCGCGATCGACGTGCCGCTGATGGGCCGCATCGCCGCCGGTGTTCCGATCGAGGCGATCGCCCATACCAGCGGCCATGTCGGCGTGCCAAGCGGCATGATCTCGGGCAAGGGCGAGCATTACGCGCTCGAGGTCAAGGGCGACTCGATGATCGAGGCGGGGATCAATGATGGCGACGTAGTCATCATCCGCGAGACCGCCACCGCCGATAACGGCGATATCGTGGTGGCGCTGATCGCCGAGGAAGAGGCGACGCTCAAACGCTTTTTCCGCCGGGGCAACGCCATCGCGCTCGAGGCCGCAAACCCCGCCTATGAGACCCGCCTGCTGCCCGACGATCAGGTCCGGGTGCAGGGCCGGCTGGTCGGGCTGATACGCACCTACTGACCGGACCAGAGGCGGGTGCCGGTCACGGACCTGGCGGTGACGATGCGCAGGTCTGCGGCTTCGTCGAAAATCGCAAGTGACCCGGTGTCATAGAGGGTCTTTGGCGTGATCGTGCGACAGCCGGGATCCGGCGGCCACCCGTCCGGCTCGGCGGTGAAGATCACGAGCGAGGCAGCACCGCAGCCGGTGGCCTCGCGCGCGGCCCTGGCCCCGGTGACCACGCGCAGCGAAAGCGGCCACGCCACCTCACCCGGCCAGCGCCCATATGCGGCCTCCTGCGTGGCCATATCCCCGTCATTCTCCAGCCAGTTGAGCGCGACAAACCCGCCGCCGCGCGGCTTGTTGAGGGCGCGTCCCTCGGGCGTGAGCACACCCACCAGCCCGCCAGTGTCCGACACCAGAACCGCAGGCCGTTCCGCCCCGGTCCACAGCCAGACGCCAAGCATCACCGGCACCAGCCCGGCCAGCCGCGCCCGCCCCTGCCAAAGCACGAGAAAGAGCGCGCCGAGCGCGATGAGCGGCAACACCTCGGGCCCCGGCGAGACGACGAGGCCGCGCGCCCCCTCCCACGACGACACCCGCGTCGCCACGCCGAGGATCCACTCCAGCCCCTGCCCCATCACCCAGAGCGGCAGCCAATCAAGGCCGAATGGCAAGAGCAGCGCCGCGACCACCGCTGCGGGCATCACCAGAACGCCCATCAGCGGCACGCTCATCAGGTTGGCAAGCAGGCCGTATTGCGCGATCTGGTTGAAATGCGCCGCTGCCACCGGGGCTGTCGCCGCCCCGGCCACGGCGGACGAAATCACCACCGCCAGCACCGGGCGCAGCCAGCGCGCCCCGAGTGGCACCTGCGCGTCGCGCAGCCAGCCGAAGACTGCGACAAGCGCCACCGTGGCGGCAAAGGACATCTGGAAACCGGGGCCAAGCAACGCCTCGGGTTGCAGGCAGAGCACGATCACCGCCGCCACCGCCACCGCCCGCAGGCTGAGCGCACGCCGGTCGAGCATCACCGCCACCAGCATCACCGCGACCATGACAAAGGCACGTTCGGTCGCGACATTGCCGCCCGACAGGCCGAGATAGCCCGCGCTCGCCAGGATCGCGACACCCGCCGCGATCTTCTTGATCGGCCAGCGCAGTCCGATCCCCGGAAGCGCGGCGAGGCCAAGGCGGCACGCGGCAAAGACAAACCCAGCCAGCAGACCCATATGCAGCCCCGATATGGCCAGCAGATGCGCAAGGTTGGAGATGCGCATCGCCTGCAACGTGTCCTGCGACAGGCCCGCGCGGTCACCCGTCATGATCGCGGCGGCAAAGGCCCCGACCTGCCCCGGCAATCGCGTCTGCACATGGGCCGAAAGCGCCATGCGCGCCTTGAACGGCGCCTGCGCACCCTGCGCCTCGCTCACCGTCAGGACCGGCGTGCGCGTGTAGCCCACGGCGCCGATCCCGAGAAACCAGGCATGGCGGCGAAAGTCGAAGCCGCCCGGCTCCACCGGGCCGGAGGGCGGGCCAAGATGCGCGGTCATCATCACCCGCAGCCCCGGGCGCGGCGTGATGAATCGCTGGTCCCCGTGCAACGAGACGCGCACCCGGTCAGGGATGCGGTCAGGGCGCATCCGGTCAAGCACCACGCGGTCGAGCGTCAGGCGCAGCGCATCCGAGGCCGAGCGGTCGATGGCCACGATGCGCCCCTCGACGGGGCCGTAATAGCGCCAGCCCAGTACCGGCCCCGCCAGCAGATGCGCGCGCGCGCCCGCGATCGCCACGCCCGCAAGCACCAAGGCGCAGAGCAGCAAGAGCGGGCCGGCCCATTCGCGCCCACGAAGCCCCAGCAGCCCCAGCCCGAGGGCACCGCCACCGCAGGCCCAGAGCACCGCTACTGGCGGCTCTGCCCGCAGCGCGAAATAAAGACCCACGCCGCAGCCCAGCCAGACCGGAACCCAGGGGAACAGCGATCCGCGCTGCGACAACCATCCGTGTTCGATCAGATGCCAGACGCGCGCCACTTGTGTCCCTCCCGGCGGACCGATAGACAGTGTCAGATCCTAGCCCGTGCATCGTTACCGAAAGGTTAATCCGCCCCATGGCAAGCCCCGTCGTGACCCGTTTTGCCCCCTCGCCCACCGGATACCTGCATATCGGCGGGGCGCGCACGGCGCTCTTCAACTGGCTTTACGCGCGCGGGCGGGGCGGCAAGTTTTTGCTGCGGATCGAGGATACCGACCGGGCACGCTCCACCCCCGAGGCAAGCCGCGCGATTCTCGACGGGCTCGCCTGGCTGGGCCTCGACCATGATGGCGAGGCGGTCAGCCAGTTCGCCCGCGCCGAGCGGCACCGCGAGGTGGCGCATCAGCTACTCGCCGAGGGCCATGCCTATAAATGCTTCTCCCCCCAGGACGAGATCGAGACCTTTCGCGATACCGCCCGCGCTGCGGGCCGTTCGACCCTCTTTCAAAGCCCGTGGCGCGAGGCCACGCCGGACCAGCACCCCGGCGACAGCGCCTATGTGATCCGCATCAGGGCCCCGCGCGAGGGTGTGACCGTGATCCGCGACGTGGTGCAGGGCGATATCACCATCCGCAACGATCAGCTCGATGACATGGTGCTGTTGCGCGGCGATGGCACACCGGTCTACATGCTGGCGGTTGCGGTGGATGATCATGACATGGGCGTGACCCATGTGATCCGGGGCGACGATCACCTCAACAACGCCGCGCGGCAAATGCTGATCTATCAGGCGATGGGCTGGCCGCTGCCTGTTTACGCCCATATCCCGCTGATCCACGGGCCGGACGGCAAGAAACTGTCGAAACGCCACGGTGCGCTTGGCGTCGAGGAATACCACAAGATGGGCTATCCGGCGGCGGGCATGCGCAATTATCTGGCGCGGCTTGGCTGGAGCCATGGCGATGACGAGTTCTTTACGGATGCGCAGGCGCGGGACTGGTTCGACATCACCGGCATCGGCAAATCGCCCGCGCGGCTCGATTTCAAGAAGCTGGAGAATCTCTGCGGTCAGCATATCGCGGCAATGGACGATGCTGCACTGCTGCATGAATTGCAGGGATTCTTGGCTGTGAGCGGCCAAGCTGCTCTGTCTGACGCGCAGGTAACGCTGATGGCACGGGGCATGTATTGCCTCAAGGAACGCGCCAAGACCTATCCGGAACTGCTTGATAAGGCCGCATTTATCATGGCTGAGCGGCCCATCGTTCCAGAGGAGAGGGCGGCCACGCATCTGGATGATGTATCCCGTGGTATACTGAATGAATTGACGCCGCAGCTGCAAAATGCTACGTGGACGCGTGACGGTATCGAGGCTCTCGCGACCCAATTCGCCGAAACCCACGGCATGAAATTCGGCAAGCTGGCCGGTCCGCTCAGGGCCGCGCTTGCAGGCCGCAGCGCAACACCGAGTGTGTTCGACATGATGCTGGTCCTCGGGCGTGACGAAAGTATCGCCCGGCTGACCGACGCCGCCAGCGGCGGGGCCTGAAGCCCCGGCGCGGGTTTACGTTTATTCAGCCCGGGGCGCTATGGCCGTGCGGGCGTTGAGAGGGAGGACCCCTGATGTCAGAAAGCAAGAGAGCCGCAAAGCTGGAAATCGACGGCAAGACCTACGACTTGCCGATCTTTTCGCCAACGGCGGGCCCCGATGTGGTGGACATTCGCAAGCTTTACGGCACGGCGGGTGTGTTTACCTACGATCCCGGCTTTACCTCGACGGCAAGCTGCGACAGCACCATCACCTTCATCGACGGCGACAAGGGGGAATTGCTGCATCGCGGCTACCCGATCGACCAGTTGGCCGAGAAATCGCATTTCCTCGAAGTGTGCTACCTGCTGCTCTACGGTGAATTGCCCTCGCCCGCGCAGTTGGAGGATTTCGAGAGCCGCGTGACCAATCACACCATGCTGCACGAACAGATGGTCTATTTCTTCCGCGGATTCCGCCGCGACGCACATCCGATGGCGATCATGGTCGGTGTCGTGGGCGCGATGTCGGCCTTCTATCACGACAGCACCGATATCCGCGACGAGTGGCAGCGCGAAGTGGCCTCGATCCGGCTCATCGCCAAGATGCCGACGATTGCCGCCTGGGCCTTCAAATATTCGGTCGGTCAGCCCTTCGTCTATCCGCGCAACGATCTCGACTACGCGTCGAACTTCCTGCGCATGTGCTTTGCCGTGCCCGCCGAGGATTACGAGGTCAACCCGATCCTGAGCCGCGCGATGGACCGGATCTTCACGCTGCATGCCGATCACGAGCAGAACGCCTCGACCTCCACCGTGCGGCTGGCATCGTCGTCGGGGGCCAATCCGTTCGCCTGTATCGCGGCGGGCATCGCCTGCCTCTGGGGCCCGGCGCATGGCGGTGCCAATCAGGCCTGTCTCGAGATGCTGCAGGAGATCGGCACGCCCGACCGCATCCCCGAATTCATCGCCCGCGCCAAGGACAAGGATGACCCGTTCCGCCTGATGGGCTTCGGTCACCGGGTCTACAAGAACTTCGATCCGCGCGCCAAGGTGATGAAGCAATCCGCCGACGAGGTGCTGGAACTTCTGGGTATCGAGAACAACCCGACGCTGCAGGTCGCCAAGGAGTTG
Source organism: Roseovarius sp. MBR-154 (assembly GCF_053628595.1). Classification (NCBI taxonomy): domain Bacteria; kingdom Pseudomonadati; phylum Pseudomonadota; class Alphaproteobacteria; order Rhodobacterales; family Roseobacteraceae; genus Roseovarius; species Roseovarius sp. MBR-154. Next base: position 36,919 of record NZ_JBRJGR010000016.1, on the reverse strand, counting down.
GAGAAACAGGCGCTCGCGGATGATTATTTCACCAACAAGAAGCTCTTCCCGAACGTGGACTTCTACTCAGGCATCATTCTGGAAGCCATGGGCTTCCCGACCTCGATGTTCACGCCGATCTTTGCGGTCTCGCGCACCATCGGCTGGATCTCGCAGTGGAAGGAAATGATCAGCGACCCGCAGATGAAGATCGGGCGCCCCCGGCAGCTTTACCAGGGCGAAACGCTGCGCGACTACGTGGATATCGAGAAACGCTGAGGCGCGACGTCGTGTACCTTTCAAAAGCCCGGCCCCGCGCCGGGCTTTTTGCTGTGAAGGATGATGCCGTGAAGTGCACGTCAAAACCGGCCGCTGGCCGCTTCAATCCGGATTTCCGGCCCCGAGCGGAACCAGGCTGGTCGATGTTGGCCTGGAGCGGACCTTGGCGGATTCAAGGATGAGCCGTGCGGTGCCCGACCGCGGGTGGGCGCGGCCCCCTTTCCGGAGGGCACTTTATATCAGCCCAATACTTCCGCGTTTTCAATTACTTGATACGTGGCAAAAGCGCCCGCCCGGGGGGCGGTCGGGCGCTGCGCGGCGGCGCGTGCCGCGCCTTGATTCCGCGCGTTGGTGCTAGAGGCGAAGGTCCACTTCAGGCCACCCCTACCCGTCCAGCGCCTGCGCCAGATCGGCGATCAGGTCGCCTGCATCCTCGATCCCCACCGACAGACGGATCAGTGTCTCGGGGATGCCGGTATGCGGCTCGATGGTGTGGCGATGCTCGACCAGGCTCTCGACGCCCCCCAGCGACGTTGCCCGGTGAAACAGCCGTAACCGCCCCACCACGTCGAGCGCACGCGCCTTGTCACCCTTGACCAGCGCCGAGAGCAGATACCCATAGCCGCCCTGCATCTGGCGCGCCGCGATGGCATGCCCGGCATGGCGCGCCAGCCCCGGATAATAGACCGCCTCGATATCGGCGCGCGCCTCCAGATACTCCGCCACCGCCATCGCGTTCTGGCACATCCGCTCCATCCGCAGCGGCAATGTCCGCATCCCGCGCATCAAGAGCCACGCCTCGAACGGCCCGATGATGGCGCCGGCGTCATGCCGGTCGGTGGCGATCTCCTGCCACATCGCCTGCCCCGGCTCGCGGCACGACAAGACCCCCGCCAGAACATCCGAATGGCCGTTGAGCGCCTTGGTCGCCGAATGCATCACGACATCGGCTCCCAGCTCCAGCGCCCGGGTCAGCACCGGCGTCGCCGCCGTGCCATCGACCACCAGCACCGCGCCCGCCTTGTGCGCCATGCCCGCCGCCGCCGCAATATCCACGGTCCTGAGCCACGGGTTCGACGGGGTCTCGATCCAGACCATGTCGGCGGTGGACCGGCACGCCTCGGCCAGCGCCGCCGGGTCCGCCGCGTCGATCTCGTCCAATATGATCGCGCGGCGCACGCAATAGTCGCGCACCCATTTCAGCGTGCCCCAGTAGATGCCGGACTGCATCACCACCCGCGCGCCCGAAGGCAGCGCCCGGAACACCGCCGCGATGGCCGCCATGCCCGACGGAAACAGCAGGCTCGCCGCCGCGCCTTCCAATGCGCGCACCACCTCCTCGCACTGCCGCACCGTGTCGTTCTGATCGCGGCCATAGACATTGTCGGGCCGCATCAGCCCATAATCGGCATCGCGCAGGTAGGTTGTGGTCAGGCTGATGCCCGGCACCACGCCACCTGTCTGCGCCTCCACCGCGCCCGCCGCCTGCGCGGCGATGGTCGCGGGCTTGTGGTCTTTCTCGTTCATTCAGTCCTCTTCCAGTCCCTCAAGCTCAAACAGCCGCCCCGGCCCCCAGCCGCGCGCATCGACCTCGGCGCGCCGCAACATGTCCCACAAAAGCGCCTGGTTGGAGCTGATTACGGGCAGGCCGATCTCTGCCTCGACCGCCTCGATCACGCCGAATGTGCGCAGATTGGTGCAGCTTGTAAAGACCGCCTGCACGCCCTCCGCCTGTGCCGCCGCCAGCATCGCCGCGCGGGTGGAGGATTCGGTGATCCGTGCCACGGTCCAATCCTCCTTCTGGCCAAAGCTCACGGCATCAACCACCTCGATCCCCGCCTGTTCGAGCCGCGCGATCATCGGCGCGCTGACCTGCGGCACATAGGGCGTCACCATGGCGATGCGCCGCGCACCGCACGCCGAGAGCGCCGCGATCACCGCCGTCAACGGATCGGTGGAGGGCGTGCCGGGATGGGCCGCCTGCATCAGCCCCGCCACCCGCTCGGGCCCGATCACCGTGGACCCCGAGGTGCAGGCATAGGCCACCGCATTCAGCCCGCCGGGCAAGAGCGCGGCGGTGCGCGTCATCTCGGGGGCCATGGCCATCAGGTCCTCGGGCGTCACATCCGGCCCGCAGGGGATGCGCGCGGTCATCAGATTGACGGCGCGCCCGGCCAGCATCTCGCGCGCCTCATAGTCAAACGTCTCTTCGGTGCACAAGAGCACCACCCCCAGACGGCAGCCGCCACCGGCCCCCTCGTCAAGCTCATACTGCATCACCTGCCCTCCGGTCTGCTGATCGTGCCGCCCGAGACGGCGGCGCGCACGCCCGTGGTGCCCGCACAAGAGGTGGGCAATCCCCGCGCCACCCGGACCGCCAAATGCGCGAAAGCCTGCGCCTCCAACATGTCGCCGTCAAGCCCCACCGCCTCCACCGGTTCGACAGGGCAGTCGAGCGAGGCCGCCAGCATGCGCATCATCACCGGATTGTGCCGCCCGCCGCCCGTGACCAGCAGCCGCGCAGGGGGGACCGGGCAATGCTCCATGCCCCGCAGCACCGCCGCTGCCGCCATGCCGGTCAGCGTCGCCACCGCATCGGCATCGCCCAGTTCGGAAACCAACCCGATCATCTCGGAAAACGTGTCGCGATCCAGCGATTTGGGCGGCATGCGCAGGAAATACGGCTCATCGAGGAACAACTCGAGCGCGCCCTGCGCCACCTGTCCCCGCCGCGCAAGCGCGCCGTCGCGATCATACGCCTCACCGCGCCGCGCCATCATCAGATCGTTGATCGGCGCATTGGCCGGGCCGGTGTCAAACGCCAGCAGCGCACCCTCCTCCTCGGGCCGCGCGCGGCGCGGGTCGACCCATGTCAGGTTGCCCACCCCGCCAAGGTTGAGAAACGCCAGCGGCGCCTCGGCCCCGATCCAACGCGCACAGGCAAAATGAAAGAACGGCGCCAGCGGCGCACCCTCGCCGCCCAGCCGGATATCGGCGCTGCGGAAATCCCAGACCACCGGCAGGCGCAACCCCTCGGCCAGCCGCGCGCCATCCCCCAACTGATGCGTGCCGCGCCCCTGCGGCTCATGCGCCAGCGTCTGCCCGTGAAAGCCGACCAGTGCGGCCCCGTCAAAGCCGCGCAACACCTCCAGATGCGCGCGCTCCACCAGCGCCTCGGCCTCTGCCAGATCCTCTCCGGGCCACTTGCCAAGGGCGGCGGCCAGCACGGCCTGCTCGGCCCCGGAATAGGCGCGATAGGCGGAGGCACCAAAGCCAAAGATCACCTCGCCATCGGTCTCGACCATGGCCGCATCCACCCCGTCGAGCGACGTGCCTGACATCGCCCCCAGAGCCCAAAGCCGCCCTGCCTTCAACATGGCCTTTTCCTTCGCCCAATGACTGCATATACATGCCGCGCAACGACAAGCGGGACAAGCCTTATGACCTACCATCCGAAATCCGATTTCATGCGCGTGATGATCGAGCGCGGCTATCTCGCGGATTGCACCGATTACCAGGGGCTGGACGAGGCGCTGACCAGTGGCACCGTGACCGCCTATATCGGCTATGATGCCACGGCGAAATCGCTGCATGTGGGGCATCTGCTGAACATCATGATGCTGCGCTGGCTGCAAAAGACCGGGCACCGGCCGATCACCCTGATGGGCGGCGGCACGACCAAGGTCGGCGATCCCTCGTTCCGCTCTGATGAGCGCCCCCTCCTTGGCCCCGATCAGATCGCCGAGAATATCTCCGGCATGAAACGCGTCTTCGCCCGCTATCTGGCCTATGGCGAGGGCCCGACCGATGCGCTGATGCTCGACAATGCCGAATGGCTCGACGGGCTGAACTATCTCGAATTCCTGCGCGATATCGGGCGACATTTTTCTGTCAACCGGATGCTCAGCTTTGAATCGGTGAAATCCCGGCTCGACCGCGAGCAATCGCTCAGCTTTCTCGAATTCAACTACATGATCCTGCAAGCCTATGATTTCCTTGAGCTTAACCGGCGCTACGGCTGCCTGTTGCAGATGGGCGGCTCGGATCAATGGGGCAATATCGTCAATGGCATCGACCTCACCCGCCGGGTGATTGACCACGAGGTCTATGGCCTCACCTCGCCGCTGCTGACCACCTCGGACGGGCGCAAGATGGGCAAATCGGCGGGCGGTGCGATGTGGCTCGATGCCGAGATGCTCAGCCCGTATGAATTCTGGCAATTCTGGCGCAACACGACCGATGCAGATACCGGCCGTTTCCTGAAACTCTACACCGAACTGCCGGTCGAGGAATGCAACCGTCTGGGGGCGCTCGAAGGCTCCGAGATCAACGCGGCCAAGATCATCCTCGCCAACGACGTGACCACGCTGCTGCACGGGGCGGACGCCGCGCAGGCCGCCGAAGCCACCGCGCGCGAGGTCTTCGAGAAGGGCGGCGTCGGTGACGACCTGCCCACTGTGGAGCTGACCTCCGAGGAACTGGGCGACGGAATTTCCATCGTGCAACTGATCGTGCGCAGCGGCCTCGCGAAATCCGGCAAGGAGGCGAAACGCCTGATCTCCGAGAATGGCGCGCGGATTGACGACGCGCCGCTGACCGATGCCGGACTGATGATCGACAGCGCCGCCCTCGCCGCACCGATCAAGCTCTCGGCGGGCAAGAAGCGTCACGCGCTCGTCAAGCTCACCGACTGACCTGGCGACCCGGGCAAGGGATCTGAAAACGCCTTTCCCGGGCGCTTGTCAGCCGCGCGCGGCGAGCGCCTCTACGAGCACCGCGCGCACTGCCTCTGGCGGCACGTCCGAGGTGATGAACGCCTCGCCGATGCCGCGCGCGAGGATGAAACGCAATCTGCCATCGACGACTTTCTTGTCCTGCCCCATCAGCGCGATAAGGCCATCCGCATCCGGTAAATCTCCTTGGATATCCGACAGATCGACCTTCATCTTCATGTCTCGCAGATGCGCGCGCACGCGGCTCGGTTCCTCCTGCGGACACAGCCCCAGCCGCGCCGACAGCTCGAACGCCAGCGCACAGCCGATCGCCACCCCCTCACCATGCAAGAGCCGCGCGCCATCATACCGCGTCGCCGCCTCCAGCGCATGACAGAATGTATGCCCCAGATTGAGCAGCGCCCGGTCGCCCTGCTCGGTCTCGTCGCGCATCACGATCTCGGCCTTCATCTCGACCGAGCGTTTCACGGCCTGAATGCGCGCCGCCATGTCGCCCTGCGCGGCACGTGAAGCATTGCCTTCAAGCCATTGAAAAAATTCACGATCTCCCAATAGACCATATTTCACCACCTCGCCGTACCCCGCGAGGAAATCGCGCTCCGGCAGGCTGTCCAGCACCGCAGTATCGGCGAGCACGAGGCTCGGCTGATGAAAGGCGCCGATCAGGTTCTTGCCTTGCGGTGCGTTGATCCCGGTCTTGCCGCCCACCGAACTGTCGACCTGCGCCAGCAGGCTTGTCGGCACCTGCACGAAGCGCACCCCGCGCCGCAGCACGGCGGCGGCAAAGCCAACAAGGTCACCGATCACGCCGCCGCCCAGGGCGACAACCACATCGTTGCGCTCGACCTTCTGCTCCAGCAGCCAGTCCACGGCACGCTCGAGATGCGGCCAGGATTTCGTGGCCTCACCCGACGGCAGGCTCATCGCGACCGAGGAAATTCCGTTTTCCTCCAATCCCTTGCGGAACGTACCCAGATGCAGCGCCGCGACCGTCTCATCGGTGATGATCGCCGCGCGCGGCCGCCGCAACAGCGGGCCGATCAACTCGCCCGCCCGCCCCAGCAGTCCCGGGCCGATGTGAATGTCATAGGCGCGCCCCGCAAGGCCCACATGCACGGTTTCGCTCATTTCACTGCCTCCAGAACATCCCGGCGCGTGGCCAGCGCCGCCTCGACCTGTGCGGCCATGTCATCAATCGAATAGCCCGGATCGGCGGCCACGTTCAAATCCGCCTGCGCGTAGATCGGCGCGCGTGTCTCATAGATCTCGCACAGCGTCTCATATGGATGAGCTGTGCGCAGTAACGGTCTGGTATTCTTCCCTTTTACCCGCGACCAAAGAAGATCGAGATCGGCATTCAGCCACACCGAGACACCTTTTTCGGACATCATCCGGCGGTTGCGTTCGGACAGAAAGGCCCCGCCGCCCGTCGACAGGATGCCGCGTTGCGTATCCAGCAGGCGCTCGATCACCTCGCTCTCGCGCGCCCGAAAGAAAGCCTCGCCATCCCTTTGAAATATTTCGGCAATTGTCATGTTTGCGGCTTTCTCGATCTCGGCATCCGAATCGAGGAACGGCACCGACAGCCGCGCGGCAAGCGCCTTGCCCACAGCCGTCTTGCCCGCCCCCATCATGCCCACCAGCACGACGGTCTTCTTCAGCCTCCAATGCGTTCCTGCCGACACGCTCGGCGCTCCCCTGCCAATTCTCACGTTTTTTCACTCAATGACGTGATCTTGTGTAAAACGCCAGTTATAACTTGGACAAAACATAGCACCGGGCAGGCAGGGGATTCCATGTTGCGATTGATCAAGTGGCTGTTTTATCTGGCCATTCTAGGGTTCATCGCCCTCGTGGCCTATGCCTATATCGGGCCCTTCTTCGGGGCCGATTTCTCGCCGCCGCAAACCGAGAGTCGTGAGGATGTCATTCTTGAGACCGAATAGCCTTGCGGTTGTGGTCGTGCTCTGCGCCTCGCAGGGCACGGCGCAGGCCCCGCTTTCGGCGATCGACTGGCTCGACGAGGCAGATACCGCCGTGCTCGGCAGCCCCTATGCCCCGCGCGTTGAGCCGCCTGCCGCCGACCGTGTGGTGACCCCGGAGGTCGTGGTGAGCGCCCTCGATGCGCCCCGCGCCGATGCCGTGGGTTTGCTGCCCAGCTCGACCACCGGCCTGCCCGCCTCACTCTGGCGAAACAGCGCCGAGGCGACGCTCCTGCGCCGCCTGCGCAGGCTGCCCGAAGTGCCGCTGCCCGCCGTGCAGGCGCTCTACTACACGCTGCTTCTCGCCGAGGCCGAGGCCCCGACGGATTCCGGGACAAGCGCGCGCTTCCTGTCTGTCCGACTTGCCGCTCTGCGCCGGTTCGGCGCGGTCGAGCCCGCGCTCGCCCTGGTCGAACGGGCGGACGGCGCGACACCCGACCTCTTTGACCAGTGGCTCGATCTGGCGCTGCTCAATGGCAGCGAGGAAGCAGCCTGTGCCGCGCTCAGCGCCGAACCGCATCTCAGCGACAGCCTTGCCGCGCGGATTTACTGCATCGCCCGGCAGGGCGATTGGGATACCGCGGCGCTGACCTATCACGGCGCCACCGCCACCGGCGGGTTGCCAGAGCCAGACGCGACCCTACTCGCGCTCTTTCTCGACCCGTCCATGATCGAGGATATCGAACCGCCAGCGCCGCCCGAGCAGGTCACGCCACTGCAGTTCCGCCTGTTCGAGGCGATCGGCGCGCCGCTGCCCACCCGTAACCTGCCGCGCGCCTTTGCCATGGCCGATCTGCGCGGCACCGCCGGATGGAAGGCCGAGCTTGAGGCCGCCGAGCGGCTGGCGCGCACCGGCGCCCTGCCTGGCGCGCGGCTCCTCGGGCTTTACACGGCGCGGGATCCGGCGGCCTCGGGCGGGGTCTGGGACCGGGTCGCGGCGGTTCAGGCGCTTGACCGCGCGCTCGATGGTGCCGACCCCGAGGCGGTCGCCCGCAGCCTGCCCGAGGCCTGGCGGGCCGCCCGCGCCGTGCAGCTCGAAACCGTCTATGCCGAGCTTTTCGCCGAACGCCTGCTGCAGGTGGATCTGCCCACCGGGGTCAGCGACCTCGCTTTCAGTATCACCCTGCTGTCAAGCCGCTACGAGACCGCTGCCCAGACCCTTTCCCCCCGGACCCCGCAGCAGGAATTCGCTGCGGCACTCGCCCGGGGGGCGCCGTCAGAGGCCAGCCCCACCGGCCCCGTGGCCGAGGCCGTGGCGCGCGGCTTTGCCCGCAGCGAGGCCGCGCCCGAGCATCAGGCGCTGATCGACGGTGACCGCCTCGGAGAGGCCATTCTCGAGGCCGCGCGCGAACTGGATCAGAGCGCGGGCAGCGCGCGCGATACGCTGAGCGCGGCCCTTGCCACCCTGCGCGACGTGGGGCTTGAGGATACCGCGCGCCGCGCCTCACTTCAGATGCTGCTGCTGGAGCGTCTCAATTGAGCCTCGCAAGCCGTTGGATTTCAGGCTTTCTTGAGGCGCAGGCCGCCGAGTTGGGCGCGGCGGCCAACACGCTCTCGGCCTATGAGCGCGATCTTTGCGCCTATGCCGACTGGATGGCCGATCACGCCCAGGATCCGGCGACCACCACGCAGACGGATATCGAATCCTACCTGATTGACTGCGAGGCTCAGGGCCTTGCACAGTCGACCCGCGCGCGCCGTCTTTCGGCGATCCGGCAATTCTACCGCTTCGCCGTCGAGGAACGGCTGCGCGCCGATAATCCGGCCATTCGCATCACGGGGCCGGGGCGGGCACGGCGCCTGCCCAAAACGCTGAGCGAGGACGAGGTGAGCCGGTTGCTCGCCGCCGCTCCCGGCTTTGGCCGCACCCCGGTCGAGCGCTGCCGCAACACCTGCCTGATGGCGCTGCTTTATGCCACCGGCCTGCGGGTGAGCGAACTGGTGTCGCTGCCGCTCGCGGCGGCGCGGGGCGATCCCGACATGCTGCTGGTGCGCGGCAAGGGAGGCAAGGAACGCATGGTGCCGCTCTCGCCGCCCGCGCGCACGGCCCTGGCCGCGTGGCTTGCCCTGCGCGACGCCGAAGAGGCGACGGCGCGCTCCAAGGGGCGGACCGGCTCGGCCTTTCTCTTTGCCTCAGGCGGCAAGGCAGGGCATCTGACGCGCCACAGGTTTTATCAATTGATCAAGGACTTGTCTGTCCAGGCTCATGTCGATCCGGACAAGGTGACCCCGCATACGCTGCGCCATGCCTTTGCCACGCATCTGCTGGCCAACGGGGCTGACCTGCGGGTGATCCAGACGCTTCTGGGCCATGCCGATGTGGCCACGACCGAGATCTACACCCATGTGCTGGAGGCACGGTTGCAAGCGCTGGTGCAGGAGCATCACCCGCTGGCCACCGCCGCCCGGCGCAAGTCCGGCGGCACACCCGGCGACCAATAGCCGGGGCGCCAGGCTGCGATCCCTTGAATACGGCGCATTGAGGCCCCATAACCCGGTCAGTCAAAAGGACATTCACGCAAATGGACGCGACAGCCGCAACCTTCGATCTGACATTCTGGATCACCGTAGGGGCCATTCTGGGCCTGCTCGTGCTCTCGGGCTTCTTCTCGGGCAGCGAGACCGCGCTCACCGCCGCCTCGCGCGGCAAGCTGCGCGCGCAGGCCGAAAAGGGCTCGCGCGGGGCGGATACCGCGCTCAAGATAACCGAGGACAATGAACGCCTGATCGGTTCGGTGCTGTTGGGCAACAACCTGGTCAACATCCTCGCCGCGTCGCTGGCCACGGCGCTCTTTACCCGGCTTTTCGGCGAAAGCGGCGTGGCGCTCGCGACGCTGGTTATGACGCTCTTGGTGCTGATATTCGCCGAGGTTCTGCCCAAGACCTATGCCATCACCAATGCCGAGGCCGCCGCCTCGCGCACCGCCCCGATCATCGTCTGGGTGGTCAAGCTGTTCTCTCCGATGGTCTCGGCGGTGCGCTGGCTGGTGCGGCTGATCCTGCGCGGCTTTGGCGTGCAGACTGATCCCGACAGCCATATCCTCGCGGTGCGCGACGAGATCGCCGGCGCGCTCTATCTTGGGCAATCCGAAGGCGTGGTCGAGAAGGAGGACCGAGACCGCATCCTCGGCGCGCTCGATCTGGGCGAACGCGCGGTCGAGGAGATCATGCTGCACCGCTCGCGGATCGAGATGATCGACGCCGAGGCCGATTCCGAGGCGATCCTCGATCAGTGCCTCAAGAGCAACCACACCCGCCTGCCGCTCTATCGCGACGACCCCGACAACATCGTCGGCGTTGTCCATGCCAAGGATCTCCTGCGCGCGATGCACAGCCTCGTCACTTCCTCCGAGGAAGGCGCCGCCGAGGCGCTGCGCGCCTTCGACGTCCAGAGCATCGCGCGCGAGCCCTATTTCGTGCCGGAGACCACAACGCTCGACGACCAGATGCGGCAATTCCTGCGCATGCGGAGCCATTTCGCGCTGGTGGTCGATGAATACGGCACGCTTCAGGGGCTGATCACGCTGGAGGACATTCTGGAAGAGATCGTCGGAGAGATCACCGACGAGTTCGATCCCGACGCCGAACACCCCATCCGCAAGACCGAGGACAACCAGTTTCTCGTCGACGGCGCGATGACGATCCGCGATCTCAACCGCGCGACCGACTGGACCCTGCCGGACGAGGCGGCGAACACCGTGGCGGGGCTGGTCATTCACGAGGCGCAGATGATCCCGGCGATCGACCAGGCCTTCATCTTTCACGGCTTCCGCTTCCAGGTCGTGGCGCGCAAGGACAACCGGATCACCAAGCTGAAGATCCGAAAGCTGTAAGGTCCGTGAGAGAGGGGTTGGGCCTGGAGCGGACCTTGAAGCATGCCCGCCCGAGCCCCCTCACCCCTCCCGGGGAAAGACAAAACACCGGTCCCGCCGGATCATCAGCCACAGCGGCTTTCCCGGCTTGGGCAGGAACACGTTGGGCACCGTCGCCTTCAGGAGCGAGCCGTCGTGGTCCATCCGGAACTCCACCAGGCTCTCCGAGCCGATGAAGCGGGCGCGCTCGACCACGCCACGCGCGGGCGTGCCATCCTGCGGCGTCGGATTGGGGCCGCGCCCCTGCCGGTCAAAGTCGATCTTGATATGCTGCGGGCGGATCACGATCTCGACCTCCTGCCCGTCCGGCACGCCGGGGGCCAGGAAATGGCCAAACGGCGTCTCGGTCAACGCGCCCTGAACCCGCCCCCGGATCACGTTGATTTCCGAGAAGAACGCCATCGCGCTGCGATCCACCGGGGCGTTATAGACATTATAGGGCGCGCCCTGCTGCACGATCCGCCCGTCGCGCATCAGCGCGATCTCATCGGCCATGCGCATCGCCTCTTCGGGCTCATGCGTGACCAGAAGCACGGCGGTATCCTCTTCGCGCAGGATGTCCAGCGTCTCGTCGCGGATGCCGTCGCGCAGCCGGTTGTCGAGACCGGAGAACGGCTCGTCCATCAGCATGATGCGCGGCCGCGGGGCCAGCGCGCGCGCCAGCGCCACGCGCTGCTGCTCGCCCCCCGACAGCTCATGCGGATAGGCGCGGTGATATTGCGACAGCCCGACCCGGTCGAGCAGTTCCGCGATCCGCGCGGCATTGGCGGCCTTGTCGCCCGACAGGCCAAAGCCCACGTTCTGCGCCACGCTCAGATGCGGGAAGAGCGCGAAATCCTGAAACATCAGCCCGATATGCCGCCGCTCCGGCGGCACCCGAAACACCGTGTCGCAGATCAGCTTGCCATCGACATGGATCTCACCCCGATCCTGCATCTCGACCCCCGCGACCATCCGCAACGTCGTCGACTTGCCACAGCCCGACGGGCCGAGCAGACAGGTGACATGCCCCGGCATGACCCGCAGGGACACGTCCTCGACCACGACGCGCCCGTCATAACGCCGCGTCAGGTTCCTGATTTCAAGCCGGGGGATCGGGGTCTGCACCGGGGCCTCTTCCGTGTCTTTCCGAGCGATTTGATCGGGATTTTCGACCGCTGATAGCAACCCCGCCCCCCCCATGCAAGCGCCACAGCCTGCGGCCCGTTGACAGCCGGCGCGATAGCTGGTTCGCTGCGCGCGATTTAATTTAGCGGAGTTCTCCCCCATGCGCGTTTTCACCGGCCTTGCCCTTGCCCTCTGCCTTGCCCTGCCCGCCCATGCCCAAAGCGACCGCGACGCCCGCCTCGCCGTGGCCGAAGAGTATGTCGCGGCGACCATGGAGGGCATGGACATGCAGGATTTCATCCGCCAGATCTGGCAGCCTATGGTGGAACAGATGGCGCAGAACCGCCAGCAACTCACGCCCGAGCAGATCGCACGCATCGAGACGCTGTTCTCCGAGGAACTGACCGAGCCGCTGACCGAGGTGATGCAGGCCCAGGACGAGATCCTCGCCGACCTGCTGACGCTGCAAGAGCTTGAGGCGCTGCGCGATTTCTACAATTCCGAACACGGGCGGTCGGTGATGGAAAAGATGCCGCAACTCGCGCAGATCCAGCAGCCGATGATCTCGCGCGTGTTGCAGGCCAAGATGCCGGTGATGATGCCGAAGATCCGCGAGATCACCACCGGCGAGACCGACTGACCCCTCACAGCCGGGCCAGCACCGCGCGCGCCGCGCGCAGGCCCGGCGCCGCGCCGCCCCGGCCAAGCCGCTCCATCGTCAGCCGCATCGCCGCGCGCTGTGTGCCGGGGGTCTGCATCAGCGACAACAACGCGGGCGTGATCCGCTCCGCCCGGCACTCACGCCCGATGAATTCCGGCACCGCGCGTGTCTCGCTCACCAGATTGACCAGCGTCAATGTATCGACCCGCAGCATCCGCGACAGGATCACCCGGCTCAGCCACGCCATGTCATAGGCAATCACCATCGGCGTGTCGGCGGCCGCCAGTTCCAGCGACACCGTGCCCGAGGCCGCCAGCGCCCAATCGGCAGCGCGAAAGGCGCAGGCTTTCTCCTGCGCGAAATCAGGGCTGCCGGGCGCAAGGATCAGCGGCGCAACCGCCCAGCCCGCCACCGCCTCCCGCACCAGCGGGGCCATCTGCGCCGTGGTCGGCAGCACCAGCCGCATCCCGGGCCGCGCCGTCTCAACCTGCGCCACCACGTCACCAAAGACCGGCGCGAGCCGCGTCACCTCGCCCCGGCGAGAGCCGGGCAGCACCATCAAGAGCGGCTGATCGGTCAGCCCGTGGCGCGCGCGAAACTCCACGACCTCCTCTGCCGTGGGCTGCGGCTCCGCCACCACCGAATGCCCCACGAAATCGCAGGCCATGCCCGCCGCCTCCATCAGCGGCGGCTCGAACGGCAGCAAGGCGAGCACATGGTCGATCACCTGCGCCATCTTCGCCGCTCGCCCCGCGCGCCAGGCCCAGACCGAGGGGGCCACGTAATGCACCGTGCGGATATTGCGCCGCGCCTTGACCCGGCGCGCCACGCGCAGGCAGAAATCCGGGCTGTCGATGGTGATCAGGAGATCGGGGTCGCACTCCAGCACCGCCTCGACCGTCTGACCCAGTCGCCGCCGCAGATGCGGGTAGCGCGGCAGGATCTCGGCCAGCCCCATGACGCTCAGATCCTCCATCGGAAAGAGGCTGTCGAGCCCCTGCGCCTGCATCTGCGCGCCGCCGATACCGTGAAACTCCACCTCGGTCAGCGATCTCAGCCCGGCCATGAGCGCGGCGCCCAGCCGGTCGCCCGACGCCTCGCCCGCGACCACAAAGACCTTCACCCCGTCCCCCCGGGACGCACCCAGAAGAAACACCCCGCCTCCGCCAATATCCGGCGCACGGTCTCCGGGTCCAGCAGCATCACGCCACCCGCCTCGATCACGAGGCCATCCAGCCCCGCACGAACGACCCCGCGCGCCGTCTCGGGCCCGACCACCGGCATGTCGGCGCGCAGGTCCTGCCCCGGCTTCGGCGCCTTGTAGAGCAGACCGCCCGTCTCGGACGTACCGTCCTGACCGCTCAGCCAATCCGCAGCCCCTCCGATCATCTGATCGGCGATGTCGAACGGGTCGAGGCTCCAGCCACCGCCATCATCCCCACCCCTTGCGAAATCCGCCAGCATCGCATCGGTGCCGCGCGAATCCTCCTGCGCCACGACGCGGCCCCCGCGCACCACCACCGCCTGCCCCAGATCCTCCCGCCCCATCCGGTCGAGCGCTGCCACCGCCGCCGCAAGATCGGCCTCGATGCCCTCGGGCAAGACCCCGGTCCGCAGGCCCGGCCCCGGCAGCAAATCCGGCGCGATTTCGGCGGCCCCGATCACCGCGATCCCCGCCGCCTCGAAAATCGCGATGATCTCGCGCAAGAGACCGTCATCGCCCTTGGCCATCGCGCCTTGCAGGCGCGGGATATAGGGCATCGTGGCAGCATCTATCTGTGACGGGTCCATCGCCGGTCGGCGGATCGCCCCTGCCATGCAGAGCCGGGTGATGCCGCGCGCCTGCAACTCCGCCAGGAACCCGCCGAACCCCTCCAGCCGGAACCCGAGGCGCGGCAGATCGCCCGTGACCTCCGAGGGAAACTGCGCCACCTCGCAAATCAGCGGCACCTCGCCTCGTGCCAGCAGGCATTTGACCAGATTCGGCGGCACCCCGCCCGGCCCGGCGATCAGCGCGAGCGCCATGACCTAGCCCTGCCCCGGCGTCAGATAGGACCGGTCGGAATGCGGCATCACGAACTCGACGATATGGCGCACATAGGGGCTGTCGGTCTCCTCATTCAGACGGTGGGCGCGGTCCTGAAACGTGCCCTCGCCCTGCGCCAGCATCTGAAAGGCGGCGCGCAGGGCGGTGATATCGGCGCGCCCCACGCCGCGCCGCTTCAACCCGACAAGGTTCAGCCCCTCCAGATGGCCGCGCGGCCCCTGCACGAGCGCATAGGGGATCACGTCATGGGTGACCATGCTCAGCGCGCCGATGATCGCCCCGCGCCCGATCCGCACGAATTGATGTACCCCCACAAGGCCGCCGATGATCACGTCATCCTCGACCCGGCAATGCCCGGCAAGGGCCGCGCCGTTGACCATGATCACCCGATCCCCGATCCGCGCGTCATGCGCCACATGACAACCCGCCATGAACAGCCCGTCATCGCCCACCCGAGTGACGCCGCCACCACCCGCCGTGCCGGTGTTCATCGTGACATGTTCACGGATACGGTTGCGCGCGCCGATCCGCAGCGCGGTCTTCTCGCCCGAGTATTTGAGATCCTGCGGCACCTCGCCGATGCAGGCAAAGGGAAAGATCACCGTGTCCTCGCCCACCTGCGTGTCGCCGGTGACGACCACATGCGACTTGAGCGTCACCCGCTCCCCGAGCCGCACCTCCGGGCCGATATGGCAGAACGGGCCAACCTGACACCCCGACCCAAGCCGCGCGCCGTCTTCCACGACCGCCGAGGGATGGATCTGCGGCCCGGCCAACGCGCTATGCCCCCGACAGGTCCATCATCGCGGTAAACTCGGCCTCGGCGGCCATCTCGCCCGCAACCTCGGCCACGCCGGAAAATTTCCAGACCTTCGCACCGGGCTTGCCGCGCAGCGTCTCGAGCTTCATCTCGAGCACATCGCCCGGCACCACCATGCGGCGGAACTTGGCGCGCTCGATGGCCATGAAATAGACCAGCATCTCGCGATCCTCCATGCCAAGCGCGCAGCCCACCATGACCGCCGCGGTCTGCGCCATCGCCTCGACGATGGTCACGCCGGGCATGATCGGCTTGCCCGGGAAATGGCCCTGGAAATGCGGCTCGTTCATGGTCACGTTCTTGAGGCCCCGGGCGCGCTGAAAGCCGTCGATCTCCACCACCTTGTCGACCAGCAGAAACGGATAGCGATGCGGAATAAGCCGCTGGATCAGGTGAATGTCCGCGGTCTTCAACGGCTCTGTCATGGCACATCCTTTCTGGTTCTTCTTCGTGCTTTCCCGCTCCGTGATGCAGCTCGAAACGCGCCCATGCCGCGCTCAGTTCCCGTCAGGCACGGGCAGCTCCGGCATCGGGCGGGCATCGCCGGTATCCTCTTGCGGCTGCGGCAGCGCGTCCGGCCCGGTGCCGATCTGCGCGTCGATCCGGCTGATCGCAAGATCGGTCACATCCGCCACATCCGCATGCAGCAAAACGCCGCGCCGATCCAGCATCGCGACCGCATCCGCCTCGGTCAGAAGATCGGCAAGAACCGGCTGCACCACGCGCATGAATTGCAGCGGCGCCAGTTCGCGACGGCGCTCGAGCTCGCGCGATTTCGTCTCGCTCTCGCGGCGCAGCTCGGTCACCTTGTTGTCGAAGGCATCGGCCATGTCGCGAAACTCGTCAGCCGGAACCGTGCCGCGCATCTCGGTCAGCGATTGCTCCTCGGCCTCGAGCTGCGCCGCGACGCGCTCGTTATGCGCGATCAGTCGCTCGCGTTCCTCCTGCACCTCGCGTTGCAGGCGCTGGCCATATTCGGTCTCGGTCAGAAGCCGCTCGCTGTCGATGACCACCACGTCACTGCTGACCACGCCAAGCTGCTGTGCCGGGACCACGACCGGCGATCCGAGGGCAAGCGCCAACAGCCCGATCAGAGCGATGGCGCCGCGCATGGTCAGAAATCCGTGCTGACGGTGAGGTTGAAATTCTGCACGATATCGCTCGGCTCTTTCTTCAGCGCCTCGGAGAAGTTCATCCGGATCGGACCGAAGGGCGACGTCCAGAAGACCGACACGCCGACGACATGGCGGTCCTGGAACCCGGTCGATTGCAGCGGCGCAGTGGCAACGCTCTTGTTGCCAATGCCCCAGATCGAGCCGATATCGTAAAACACGCCCCCCGTGATCCCGTATTCCTCGGGCAGGCCGAGCGGGAATTCCGCCTCGAATTTCAGCGCCGCGAAATACTCGCCGCCCAAGTGCTGGTTGCCCTCGATCGGGCCCATCCCATTGGGCTCGAAGCCGCGGATCACCTGACTGCCAAAGCGGTTGAGGAACCGGCTCTCCTGCGAGCCGAAAAAGTCGATCGCCCCCCCCTCGGCAATCGCGCGAAGGGTCACTTCCTCGTTCCAGACGGTGGTCTGCCCGACAAGCCGACCGGTCGTCTTGACAAACTCGTTGTCGCCGCCGACACCCGCAAATTCCTGGCCAAAACTGAGCAGGACGCCGGCATTCGGATTGAGCCCGGTGCGCCGGGTATCATAGGTGTACTCATAGCCAAGCGCACTGGTGATGAGCGCGCCCTGCGCAACCTCGAAGTCGATGATGCTCGAGGAGCTGTTATTGTCCGACATGTCCTCGTAACGGGCGTTGTAAAAGACGCCGAGACGACCGTTCTCGCCGGTGGGAAAGGTCAGACTGGGGCGGAAGGTGCCGATCGAGGTGTCGAACAGGCTGTTGTCCGATTCGGTTTGCTGAAAGGCGAAATCGAGACCAAAGGCGACATCACGGCCCAAAAAGGCGGGCTCGACAAAGCCAAGGTTGTAATTGATCCGCTCGGTGGTACCGAAGATGCTGGCCGAAAGCTGCTGACCGCGCCCGATGAAGTTGCGCTCGGAAAAGCCCGATTGCAGGCCGACGCCGGAGTTTGTCGAAAAGCTCAGCCCGAGCGAGACGGTGCCGGTCGTGGTCTCCTCGACATCGGTTTCGATCACCACCTGATCGGGCCGCGAGCCCTCACGCGCGTTGACCTCGACGCTCTCAAAGAATTGCAGGGCGCGAATGCGGTCCGCCGCCTGCCGGATGGCGCGCGGGTTGAAGGGGTCGCCCTCGGCCATGTCGAACTGCCGCCGGATCACCCGGTCGAGCGTGGTGGTGTTGCCCTCGATGTCGATGCGCTCGACAAACACGCGCGGTCCGCGGGTCAGAACGAACTCGATATCGAGCGTCAGGTCGCGGTCGTTGCGCGTCACGCGCGGTTCGACCCGCAGGAAATCGACGCCTTTCTTGATCCCGAGCCGCTCCATCCGTGCGATGGAATTCTCGACCAGCGTCGGCGAATAGACCACCCCGGGCTTGATCTTGAGCGTGTCGTGATAGGGCTCGGCCTCGACAGCGGAATATTCGCTGACCGTGGTGATCTCGCCAAAGCGGAATTGCTGGCCTTCCTGTACGTTGAAGGTCACGAAATAGGAATCGCGCTCGCGGGCAAGCTCGGCATTGGTGCCGGTCACCCGGAAATCCACATAGCCGCGCGAATTGTAGAAATCCGTGAGCACCTGCCGGTCGAAGTTGATCCGGTCCTCGACAAAGGTGTCGCGTTCGATCAACGCCCGCAAGAGGCCGGTCTGCTTGCTTTCGATCACGCGCCGCAGGCGACGGTCGGAAAAGGCGCGGTTACCGACAAAGCCGATGCGATCCACCTCGATCTTGCGGCCCTCGAAGATCTCGAACACCAGATCGACCCGATTGTCGCTGCGGCGGATCACCTTGGGCTTGACGCGCGCCGAAATCCGTCCGTTCTGCGCATAGGCCTCGGCAATCGTCTCGGCATCGCGCTCGGCCTGCGTCGGGCTGAAGACCTGGCGCGACTGGCTCTGGATAAAGCCCGCAAGATCCTCGTCCTTGATCTTGTCGTTGCCTTCAAAGGCGATGCGGTTGATGGTCGGGTATTCAGTCACCCGGATGACCAGACGGCTGCCCTGCGGCTCGACCTCGACCTCCTCGAACAGGCCAGAGGCGAGAATGCGCTGATAGGCGTCGTTGAGTTGCCCGGCAGAGACCGTTTCCCCCCGCTCGATCCCGGCATAGGACAGGACCGTGCCAGCCTCGATCCGCTGGTTGCCCTCGATTGCGACGGTCGAGAAACGGTAGGATTGCGCCTCGGCGTGCTCGGGGGCGACCAGTGAGAACAGCGCCAGCAGAACGGTGAAAACACCGCAAAGACCGCGCGTCGCCAAGCCCTGGAGCAGTCGCCCCATGTCACAATCTTTCATCGCTCACACCCAGTCAGACATCCCATTGATCGAAGTCACTACCCGGTCTGTCTGGGCTTGTCAAAACGCGAGTGCGCCGCCGACCTCAGAGCGATGCGAGGTAACCTGCGGCGAAAAGCGCGACGGTCAGCGTCGCGGCAAAGATCAGCAGATCGGCATTCACGCCGATCAGCACGCCGATGCTGCGATATCCGTTGCGAAACTGAGACATGTCGTGCCTCCTTGGTCCTGTGTCCATCGCCCACCCTGCCGGGGAACCACGGCGATTCAAGGGACACAAGGTGGCGGCATTGTGGCAATCCGCGCCGTCTGCGCCGTCAGCGCGCCGCCATGAACCGCTCCAGCCGCGCCAGCCCCTCTTCGATATCCGCCGTGGCGCGGGCATAGGAAAACCGCAGCGTGCCCGCCCCGCGCGCCGGATCGAAATCCAGCCCCGGCGTCACCGCCACCCCGGCGCGTTCCAGAATCTCGGCGGCAAAGGCGCGGCTGTCGTCGGTCAGGTGGCTGACATCGGCATAGACATAGAACGCACCATCGGGCGGCGCGATGCGGTCGAACCCGGCGCGCGGCAGCCCCTCCAGCATCAGCGCGCGGTTGGTGCGGTAAACCGCCATGTTCGCCTCCAGCTCCGCACCGCACTCCATCGCCGCAAGCGCCGCCACCTGGCTGGCATGCGGCGGACAGATGAAGAGGTTCTGCGCCAGCCGCTCGACGCTGCGGATGTGATCCTCCGGCACCACCATCCAGCCGACGCGCCAGCCGGTCATCGAGAAATACTTGGAAAACGAGTTGATCACATAGCAGTCATCAGTGATCTCCAGCGCGCTCACCGCTTTCGCCTCATATTCGATGCCGTGGTAAATCTCGTCGCTGATGAAACTCGCCCCCGCCGCCTGCGCCGCCCCGATCAGCGCCCCGAGCGCCTCGCGCCCCAGCATCGTGCCCGTGGGATTCGCCGGGCTCGCCACCAGCAGCCCGCGCAGGTCACGCCCCGCCAGATCCCCCGGCACCGGTTGCAGGCGGTTTTCCGCCGCCGTCTCGATATCCACCGCCACCAGATCGAGCGCCCGCAGGATCTGCCGATAGCTGGGATAACCCGGCGCGCCGATTCCCACCCGCTCGCCCGCATCGAAGAGCGCGGTAAAGGCCAGGATGAACGCCCCCGACGAGCCCGGCGTGATCACCACGCGGTCGGGGTTCAGATCGACGCCATACCACTCCCGATAAAGCCGCGCGATGCGCGCGCGCAACTCCGGCAAACCGAGCGCCACGGTATATCCCATGGCCTCACGCTCCATCGCCCGGGCCAGTGCGTCGCGCGCGCCCGAGGGCGCAGGCGTGCCCGGCTGGCCCACCTCCATATGCACGATATGCCGCCCCTCGGCTTCGGCACGGCGCGCGGCCTCCATCACATCCATGACGATGAAGGCGTCGACCTTGGACCGGGTTGAGTTCCGCATTACATTCTTCCTAAGCTGAGGGCACATGCCCTCTCTTCACGTCGAAAGGCAGGTCAGGTCAATGCAGCTCCTCCGGTTTCTCGCGATATCGCTGATCGTGAGCGTCATGCTCGCCGCGCCCGCGCGCGCCGTCACCCTGCTGCGCGATCCCGATATCGAACACGCCCTGCGCGCGCTCGGCGCGCCTGTGCTGCGCGCCGCCGGGCTCAACCCCGACCGGGTCGATATCCTGGTGATCGACGACGCCAGCATGAACGCCTTTGTCATCGACGCCGACAGCATCTTCATCCATTCCGGGTTGATGTTGCGGATGACCACCCCGGCCATGCTGCAATCGGTGATCGCGCATGAGGCCGCGCATATTGCCAACGGCCATCTGATGCGCCGCCCGCTCAACGCGCGCAGCGCCCGCACCGCCGCCGCCCTCGGTACGGCGCTTGCGGCGGCCGTCGGGGCCGCGGCGGGCAGTGGCGAATTCGTGGCCGGGGCGGCGGCGGGCATTCAGGGGGCCGCGCAGCGCAGCTTTTTCGCCCATACCCGCGCCGAGGAAAACGCCGCCGATTCCAGCGGCATGCGGTTCATGAACGCCGCCGGGGTCGATCTCAACGGGGCGGTGCAGGTGATGGATCTGTTTCGCGGCCAGGAATCGCTCTCGCTCTCGCGGCAGGACGCCTATGCGCGCACCCATCCGCTCTCGCGCGACCGGTATCGCCGGGTGCAGGCGCTGGCCGAGGCGCAATCGCGGCAGGTGCAACCCGACCCCGAGGCCACATACTGGTTCGCCCGCGCCAAGTCCAAGCTCTCGGCCTTTCAGCGCTCGCCGAAATGGACGCTGACCCGCGCCGGTGAATACGGCTATGAGGACGTCACGCTGATGCGCCAGGCCATCGCCCATCACCGCAACGCCGACCTGCGCCGCGCGCTCCAAGCCATCGACGGGGCCGTCGCGCGCCGCCCCGACGATCCCTATCTGCACGAATTGCGTGGCCAGATCCTGATGGAAAGCCGCCAGATCAAGGCTGCCGTCGCCGCCTATGCCCGCGCCACCAATCTCGCCCCGCGCAACGCGCTGATCCTTGGCTCCTATGGGCGCGCGCTGCTGGCCGACGGGCAGGTGCAAAAGGCCGCGCAAGTCCTCGAATCCGCGCGCAGCCGCGATGGCCGCGACTTCCGCGTGCTGCGCGATCTGGCACAGGCCGAGGCGCATCTCGGCAATAACGGCATGGCTTCGGTTCTCACCGCAGAGCGTTATGCGATGGCGGGTCGGCTCAAAGATGCTAAGATACATGCCGAACGCGCCTCCGGCCTCTTGCCGCGCGGCTCGGCCGCGTGGCAACGCGCGCAGGATGTGCTACACGCGGCCAAAGCCGCCGAGAAACGGAGTAAGAACCAGTGATTCGAAGCCTTGTCGCCGCCGCCGCCCTCAGCCTGCCTCTGGCCCTGCCCGCGCAGGCCCTCGATCTCGACAACCTGACCGAGGCCGAGCGCGCTACGCTGCACTCCGAAATCCGCG
This sequence comes from Roseovarius sp. MBR-154, assembly GCF_053628595.1. Classification (NCBI taxonomy): domain Bacteria; kingdom Pseudomonadati; phylum Pseudomonadota; class Alphaproteobacteria; order Rhodobacterales; family Roseobacteraceae; genus Roseovarius; species Roseovarius sp. MBR-154. Next base: position 15,033 of record NZ_JBRJGR010000016.1, on the reverse strand, counting down.
CCTATCTGCTGGAAAACCCCGAGGTGATCATGGAGGCCGTGGCTGTGCTCGAAGAGCGTCAGGCCGAAGGACAGGCCCAGGCCGATGTCGATCTCGTGCGCGCCAATGCCGACGCGATCTTCAACGACGGTCATTCCTGGGTCGGCGGCAATCCCGAGGGCGACATCACCCTCGTCGAATTCATGGATTACCGCTGCGGCTATTGCCGCCGCGCCGTGGACGAGGTGCACGGCCTGCTGAAAGAGGACGGCAATATCCGTTTCATCGTCAAGGAATTCCCCATTCTGGGAGAGGACTCGGTGCAGGCCTCGCGCTTTGCCATCGCCACCCAGCAGGTCGCCGGGGACGAGGCCTACAAATCCGTGCATGACGCGCTCATGGCCTATAACGGGTCGATGAACGAGGCGGGCTTTACCCGGCTGGCCGATTCGCTCGGGCTCGATGCCAACGCCATCGTGGCGGCCATGGACGACGACGCCGTGACCGAGGTGATCGCCGCCAACCACGCGCTTGGCCAGCGGCTCCAGATCAGCGGCACGCCGTCCTTCGTGATGGGCGAACAGATGCTGCGCGGCTTCCTTCCGCAGGACGCGATGCAGGCCATCGCCAACGACATCCGCACGCAATAACCCGATGCGACAATGCCTTTTCGGCGCGGCCCTCCTCGGGGGGCTGCTGCTGCCATATACTGCGACGGCACAGGACAGCGGCGCGCAATCGCGCCCGCCGCTCGGCAGCGCGATCCGCGACGTGCTGATCGCCACCCCCGAACTGCTCTCGGAGATCACCGGCCTGCCCCGCCCAGCCCCCGACCTCTACGGCGCAGAGGCCGAGCGCGATCTGGACACGCTCGACCAAATGGCGACACAGCTTTTCAACCCGAGCCAACCCGGCTTCGGCCCCACCGATGCCCCGACGCGGGTGGCCTTCTTCACCGCAGAGGATTGCCCCGACTGCAGCCGCGCCCGCGACGAATTGCACGCTCTGGCTGACCGGCTGGGCTTTCGCGTCGCGGTCTTCGACATCGGCCCCGACGCCGCGCTCGCCCGCAGGCTTGGCCTCGACATGGCGCCCTCCTACGTGCTGCCCGACATGATGCTGCGCGGCGCGATGCCCGCCATCGTGCTAGACCGCTACCTGACCGAGTGACCCCTGCCCTTCATCGTTCCAAAAATACTCAACTGACCCGGCACGGATCAGTCCCACCACGGCCCGGATCAGTCCCACCACGGCCCGTGATGCACACCCGCCTGCCCCAGCCGCTCAAACCCGTGATGCCCGAACATGTCGCGCTGCGCCTGGATCATGTTGGCGCTGCCATGGCCCAATCGCATGCTGTCATACCACGCCAGCCCCGCGCTCAGCGCGGGCACCGGATGCCCGCCATGCACCGCGCTGCACACCACCTGCCGCAACGCGGGCACACAGCGCGCAAGGGTCTGCGCCAGACCGGGGTCGAGGATCAACTGACCCTCCCGCAGATCGCCCTCAAAGGCGACGGCGATCTCGTCGAGCAGGGCCGAGCGGATGATACACCCCGCCCGCCAGATCCGCGCGATGGTCGCGAAATCGAGCGACCAGCCATACTCCTCGGATGCCGCCGCAAGCACGCGGAAGCCCTGCGCATGGGCAAGGATGCGCGCCGCCAGAAACGCCTCGGCCAGAACCTCGGGGCTGGCGTCAACTGCGCCAACCGCCCCCCCAAGCACGGCCTCGGCCCGTTGCCGGGTGTGCTTCTCCGAGGACCAACTGCGCGCGCCCACGGCAGCCTCGATCACGCTTGCGGATTGCCCCATCCGCAGCGCCTCGATCACGCTCCAGCGCCCGGTGCCCTTTTGACCGGCGGCATCCTTGATCACGTCGATCATCGGATGCCCGGTCTCGGGATCGGCATAGGTCAAAAGCTTGGCGGTGATCTCCACGAGGTAGGACCGCAGCGGACCCTCGTTCCATGTCTCGAACAGCGCCCCTATTTCGGAAGGTGGCAATGCCAGCCCGTTGCGCATCAGACTGTAGATTTCCGCGATCACCTGCATGTCGGCATATTCAATGCCGTTATGCACGGTCTTGACGAAATGCCCCGCCCCGTCGGGGCCAAGATGCGCCACGCAGGGGCTGCCCTCGTGGCGCGCGGCGATGGCCGTCAGGATTGGCGCGATCCGCGCCCAGGCCTCGGCGCTGCCGCCCATCATCATCGACGGACCGTGCCTCGCACCCGCCTCGCCGCCCGAAACACCAAGACCGACGTGATACAGACGCGATACCGACAGTTTACCGACCCGCCTTCGGGTGTCATGAAAATCGGCATTGCCGCCGTCGATCACGATATCGCCAGGCTCCAGAAGCGGCGTGACCTGCTCCAGCATTTCATCCATCGGCGCCCCCGACGGGATCATGAACAGGATGATGCGCGGACGCTCCAGCGTGGTGACGAAATGCTGAATTTTGTCATGCGGATCAAGGCGCTCGGCCAAATCTCCCGCCTCTGCCATGAAGCGCGCGATCCAGTCCGTCTCGCGGTTGGTGACGGCCACGTCAAAGCCGTGCTCCGCCATGTTGAGCGCCAGCGCGCTGCCCATGGTGCCAAGCCCGTAGACCCCGATCTGCGCCTTGCCCATCCCCCCTCCGATACCGCTAACGGAACGAGGTAAGCCTAGGCCGCAAAACGATAAATTGCAAGCACCCGAACGACCCCCGGCTCAGGCCCTGGGGGCTGACGAGAGCAAAAGATCAGCGTCATCCTCCGGCTTGACCGGAGGATCTCCCGTCACGCCAACCTCAGACCCCGAGCGTCCAGCGCATGATCGCCTTCTGCGCATGCAGCCGGTTCTCGGCCTCGTCGAAAATCACCGAGGACGGCCCGTCCATCACATCCGACGTCACCTCCTCGCCGCGATGCGCGGGCAGGCAATGCATGAAGAGCGCGTCGGGTTTCGCCTGCGCCATCAGCTTGTCGTTGACCTGATAGGGCCGCAGCATGTTGTGGCGGCGCTCCTTGGTGGACTGGCTGTCATGCATGCTGACCCATGTATCGGTGACCACCAGATCGGCCCCCTCGACCGCCTTCGCGGGGTCACGCTCGATGGTGATCGTGCTGCCCGCCTTGCGCGCGACGCCAATGAATTCGGGCTCGGGATCAAGCTGCATCGGCCCGGTAAAGGTCAGGTTGAACCCGAACTGCCCGGCGGCGTGCAGGAAGGAGGCGCAGACATTGTTGCCGTCGCCAGACCAGACCACCTTCTTGCCGGTGATCGGCCCGCGATGTTCCTCGTAGGTCAGGATATCGGCCATGATCTGGCACGGATGGGTGCGGTCGGTCAGCCCGTTGATCACCGGCACATCGGAGTATTCCGCCATCTCCAGCAGCACGGATTCGTCGAAGGTGCGGATCATGATCATGTCGACATAGCGCGACAGCACCCGCGCGGTATCGGCGATCGTCTCGCCATGGCCCAGTTGCATGTCGGCCCCCGACAGAACCATCGTCTGCCCGCCCATCTGCCGCACGCCCACGTCGAACGACACCCGCGTGCGCGTCGAGGGTTTCTCGAAAATGAGCGCCACCATGCGCCCCGCCAGCGGCTGTTCGGCATCGGGTGTGCCGCGCGGATGACCGTTGCGCGCGAGCTTCATGTCGCGCGCCTGATCGATGATCGCCCGCAACTCGGCCGGATCGGTTTTGTGAATGTCGAGAAAATGGGTCATATCAGTGTTCGCTTTTTTCGTTGGGGACATTTGGGGGCCAGCCCCCAAACCCCCGGAGTATTTCTGGAACGATGAAATCAGGCAGTTTTCAAGGCCGTGGCGGCGGTTTCGAGACGGGTGACCGCCTCTGTGATTTCATCGTCGGTGATGGTGAGCGGCGGCAGCAGGCGGATCACGTTATCGGCGGCGGGCACCGTGGCGACGAGCGCGTCATACCCGGCCTTGACCACATCGGTGTTGGTGATCTTGCACCCCAACCCAAGCATCAGCCCCAATCCCCGAACTCCGGTAAAGATGTCGGGATGCGCCGCGACCAGCCCCTCCAGACGCTGGCGCATCAGCCCCGCCTTGCGGTTGACCTCGGCCAGAAATTCCGGCGTGGCGACATGCTCCATCACAGCACAACCCACGGCACAGCCCAGAGGGTTGCCACCATAGGTGGAGCCATGCGTGCCCGCGCCCATGCCCGCAGCGGCACGCTCCGTGGCCAGCACCGCCCCCAAGGGAAAGCCGCCGCCGATGCCCTTGGCGACCATCATGATATCGGGCGCAACGTCAGCCCATTCATGCGCGAAAAGCCGCCCCGTGCGCCCCACCCCGCATTGCACCTCATCTAGGATCAGCAGGATATCCTTCTCGTCGCAAAGGGCGCGCAGACCCTTGAGGCATTGATCGGGCAGCGGGCGAATGCCGCCCTCGCCCTGCACCGGCTCAATCAGGATGGCGGCGGTCGTGTCGTCGATTGCGGCATGGAGCGCGTCGTGATCTCCCCAAGGCACATGCTTGAAGCCGGGCAGCAGCGGGCCGAAGCCCTTGGTCATCTTCTCCGATCCAGCGGCGGCGATCCCCGCCGAGGAACGCCCGTGAAACGAGCCCTCGAAGGCGATGATATCGGTCCTCTCCGGTTGGCCTGAATCGTAGAAGAACTTGCGCGCCATCTTGACCGCCAATTCGCAGGATTCGGTGCCGGAATTGGTGAAGAAGACCGTATCGGCAAAGGTCGCCTCGACCAGCCGGTCGGCCAGCTCCTGCTGCTTGGGGATCTGGTAGAGGTTCGAGGTATGCCACAGCTCGCCCGCCTGATCGGTCAGCGCCGCGACCAGATCGGGATGCGCATGCCCCATGGCATTGACCGCAATCCCCGCGCCGAGATCTAGAAATCGGCGCCCGTCGGCCTCGATCAGCCAGGTGCCTTCGCCCTTTACGAATGAGAGCGGCGCGCGATTATAAGTCGGCAGGATCGACGGAATCATGGCAGGTTCCTTGTCAACAAGAGGCCCTTTGAGTGCCGCAAGGGCGGGGCCAAGTCAATCATTTGGGTATTTGGGGCATTTGGAGGAATTGGCGCACACTACGCCGGGATCACGAGAGGACGGGACGTCAGACGCGGGTGCGTCGGCGTCGGATCGGGGTATGTGTCGCGCTCGTGATCATGACGTGGCTTTAGCCGGTTTCGCGCGTCAGGGAAAGCGGAATGTCGCATGCCGGGGCTGCCTGCACCGTAACGCGCGCCGCGCCCAGCCTCGGATGCAGGTGCCGCGCCAGATGCCAGCAGGACAACAGGCCCGCGCCGGCCAATGCGAATATCCCCGGCAAAGGGGCCACCAGCAGCACCAGCCACGCCGCCCCCGGTGTCACGATCCCCGACACATCACGAAAACTGGCATAGATCGCCGACATCTCCGTGCGCTCCGACGGCTTGACGGCCATCAGGAAAGGCAGCCCCGCCGACACATCGAGCAGCACCAGGAACACCGAGGCGAGCGCCAGCCCCGCAACCGTCGCCCAGGGCCAGCCGCTCGCCATGGCCCCCAGCACGAAGAGCAGCCCTGAGGCCGCGAACCCCACCCGCACCGCGCACCGGATAGAGCGGCGCTGCATCCAGCGCAGCATCAAAGGTGTCACGAACAGCATCCCGTTCGAGGCCGAGAGCAGCATGCCACCCAGATCCTCGCCCAGCCCCTGCTGGACCGCGAAGATCGGTAGATAGACCACATAGGCCCACCAACCGCAGGAGCGGATCACCGCGAAAACCCAGCCCGCCACCAGCCGCGGCTGCACGAAGAACCGCGGCAGCCACGCCAGCGGATTGGGCGCCGGGGCCTGCGCGCGGGTGATCAGCCGCCCGTTGCCAAGCCGCATGTAGAGAAAGAGCGTCATCATCGCTAAGGCCGCCACGCCGGCGATCAGAAAGGGCAATGGCCGCCACAGCCCGAGAAGGGCGACGCCGAGCCATGGCCCTGCCGTCCAGCCCGCCGCACTGTAGAACATGCGCGAGGTCTCGCAGCGCCCCAGGTCGGACTTGGCAATGAAATCCAGCACATAGGCGTTGAAGCAGACAAACACCATCACCGTCGCCGCCGTCATCAGCGCAAGCGCCGCGATCATCCCCAGCACGCCGCCCTGCGCGCCCATCCCGGCGCCGCCCGCGAACATCGCGCAGCCCATCACGTAGATCCAGCGGCGCGGCACATGGCGGGTGGCGAAGGGCACCATCAGCCCGGTGGCCAGCGACAGCATTCCGACGAGGAAATACACCTCCGACACCAGCGCCGCATCGCGCAGCGCGCGATACATCTCGAGCGGCATGACCGAGATCAGAATGCCGCGCGCCATCGCCTCGGTGCCCGCCAGCAGGGCAAACCCCCGCACCGAGGGGGTGGGCGCGTGGCGGAGCCATTCGGGGATGCGGCGGTCGTGCATGTCTTGGGGTCTTGATGTTTCCTGAGGGTGTCCTGCACGCAAACCGTGGCACCCGCGCGACCGGTCGCGACATCGCGTCGTTTTCCGCACATGCACACGCGAATTTGTCGACGGGTGTCAGGCTGTTACCGCTTGCACATGCTCACGCGGCGCGGCAAGGCTGCCCCCATGTTCACGCCCCGCGCCCCCAATCCCGGCCTTGCCGCCCTGCTCACGCTTCTGGCTGCAGCTTTGCTGGCGGGCACCACGCTGCTGGCCAAGGCACTCGGGACGGGTACGCTCGGGCCCCCCGCTGCATGCGCTGCAGGTCAGCCACGGGCGGTTTCTCTTCGCCTTTCTTGCCATCGGCGCGATGACGGCGCTGATCCGCCCACGCCTCACGCGGCCCGATCTCGCGACCCATGCCAAGCGCTCCTGCTTTGGCTGGGCGGGGGTCACGCTGATGTTCGCGGCCGCCGCCTTCATCCCGCTGTCGGATGCCACGGCGATCAGCTTTCTCAACCCGGTTTTCGGGATGATGCTGGCGATGCCCCTGCTGGGCGAACGCGTCGGCCCGCTGCGCTGGTGTGCCGCCGCCATTGGCCTTGCAGGGGCCGTAATCCTGATGCGACCGGGCAGCGGCGTCATCGCGCCCGGAGCACTTCTGGCACTTGGCGCGGCGCTGTGCCTCGGGGCCGAACTCATCTTCATCAAGCGGCTCTCGGGGCGCGAGGGGCCGTTGCAGATCCTGCTGATCAACAACTCCATCGGACTGGGTATCGCAACCCTCGCCGTGATCTGGGTCTGGGTCGCGCCAACACCCGCGCAATGGGCGGCGCTGATCGGCCTCGGCCTCCTCATGGCACTCGCGCAGGCCTGTTTCGTCAATGCCGTGGCGCGCGGCGATGCAAGTTACGTGGCCCCGTTCTTCTTCACCGCGCTGGTCTTTGCCGCGCTCTATGACGGGGTGATCTTCGGGGTCTGGCCCGATGCGGTGTCGATCACAGGCGCGACCGTCGTGCTCTGCGGCGCGGGCCTTCTGGTCTGGCGCGAGGGGCGCCGTCGCGCGCCGGTGACGTAACGCCCCCTTTGACAAAGCCACACACGCTTTGGCTAAATCCATCCCGAGGGAGGAGACCATGCCACTGAGCATCCTGTTGCCAATGGTCGTTCTGGGTATCGCCTGCATCGCGGTGCTGCTGCATCTGCTTGGCCTCTCGCGCCGCGCGACACTGCCGGACGAGGTGGCGGCAAGGGCGGCATGGCTGCGCGAGTTTCCCGGAGATGCTCCCCGGTATGTGACGCTCTGCCAAGACCACTCCGCCGCTCTGATCGAGACCGAGACCGGGCGCGGCGTGGTCTGGCCGATGGGCGCGGATACCACCCCGCGCTACCTCACCGGCGCGCGGGCACGCCGGAGCAAGTCCGGGCTGCGGCTCGATCTGCCCGACTATACCGCGCCGCGCATTCACCTCAGCCTTGATCCAGATGAGGCCGCCGGGTGGCAAGACGCGCTGAAGGAGACCGCATGACCGACATGACCGCCTTTCCCGACGTGGTGAACTGGGCGGTGCCCTTCTTCATCGCCGCCATCCTCGCCGAACTGCTGTGGATCGTCATCAAGGGCCGCGGCGGGCGCTATGAGACCCGCGATGCGCTGACCTCGCTTATCATGGGGGCGGGCAACGTGGCCTCGGGCATCCTGCTGGGCTTTGTCGCCTATGGCTTCTTCATGCTGCTGTGGGAGGTAACGCCGCTCGATCTGGGCGCCTCGGTCTGGGTGATCGCGCTCTGCTTCGTGCTCGACGATCTGCGCTATTACTGGGTGCACCGCTTCGGGCACCGCATCCGCTGGGTCTGGGCGAGCCACGTCAATCACCACTCCTCGCAACATTACAACCTGACAACGGCGCTGCGGCAGACCTGGACCGGCACCTTCACTTTCATGATGGTGGTGCGCGCGCCGCTGATCCTTCTGGGGTTTCATCCGGCGATGGTGCTGTTCGTCGGCGGGCTGAACCTGATCTACCAGTTCTGGATTCATACCGAAGCGATCGGACGCATGCCGCGCTGGTTCGAGGCGGTGATGAATACACCCTCGCATCACCGCGTGCATCACGGACGCAACCCGCGCTATCTCGATTGCAATTACGCAGGGGTGTTCATCATCTGGGACAAGCTCTTCGGCACCTTCGTGCCGGAACTCGACGAGGAGAAACCCGATTACGGCCTCGTCCGCAATCTCGGCACCTTCAACCCGATCCGCGTCGCCTTTCACGAATGGGTGGGCATTTACCGCGATGCGACACAGCCGGGGCTGACGTGGCGTGAGCGGCGCAATTACTGCCTCATGCCCCCCGGCTGGAGCCATGATGGAAGCCGCGAGACCTCGACCGCGATCAAGACGCGATATCTGGCCGATCACCCTGAAAACGCGGGTACACCCGGCTTTCCGCTCAACCGGTGAGTGTTTCACGCCCTGTTTACCGATTTGTTATTTGACCGATCGTTCCAAATGGGGGTTAATCGGTCAGGCAAGAGGATCCGCTAAACCCATTGCACAAAGTCGATCTTGCTTTAGCAGGTCTGGATCGGCGCAAGGATCCGGTGCCCTGTGCAAGGCCCATTACTCAGCCTTGTGCAGGGTGCCGGTGTTATTTCCGCAGTCGCTACCTCTTACCGCTGCGCGCGGTTGCTCATCACCTGCATGCGCTGATCCGGGCAGGTGTAGTGCAGCTTGAGCGGATCGCGACACGGGGCCTCGATCACCCGGAATGCCAGCCATGCCGCCAGGGCCGCAAAGACCGCGCCGCCCAGGGCCTGTCCCACCAGCACGCCCTGCGCGCCCCAGATCATTCCGAAGCCCACGACGAAGGGCCAGGTGCCGATGGTGTGCCGCCCCCAGTTCACCCCCGTCGAATAGCCCGGATGGCCCAGATTATTGAACGACGCATTTGCCACGAAGATCGCGCCGTTGAAGAACGACCCGAGCGCCAGCGGCCCGAGATAGAGATAGAGGATCGCGCGCATCTCCCCATCGGCTCCAAACATGTCGACAATCGGTTCGCGCAGGACAAACAGAAGCGCCGACATTCCCACCACGTAAAGGGCAAGGAACTTCAACCCGTCGAGGAAGGTCTCATAGACCCGATCCATCCGCCCTGCCCCGAAATTCTGGCCAAAGATCGGCCCGATCGCCCCCGACAGCGCCAGCACGACCGAGAACACCACCGGCACCATCCGGTTGATCACCGCCATGGCGGCCACCGCATCGGTGCCGTATTTCGCCATTTCCCGCGTCACGATGGCGGTGCCAAGCGGTGTCGCCACCGTGCCCAGAACTGCAGGCAGCGCGATGCCCGCCGCATCCTTGAAATCGCGCGCCACGCATTGTGGGCGTGGCCGTGCAAAGGCCTGATAGCGCGTCACCGCGAGGAACAGCGCCAGTGCCGCCGTCGCCAGACGCGCCAGCACCGTCGCCACGGCGGCCCCTTCAAGGCCCATGCCCACCGCAAAGATCAGGATCGGATCGAGGACAAGATTCACCGCCGCCCCCAGAAGTGCGGGGTACATCGCGCCGCGCGCATCGCCATAGGCGCGCAACACCGCGACCGCCACCATCGACAACCCCGACAGAAAGGTCGTCGGCAGGATGATCCACAGATAGCCCTGCGCCATCTCCGCCGCCGCTCCAGTGGCCCCGACGAGGCCCAGGAGAACATCGAGAAACGGCAGCATCAGAAGCGGCAGAACCAGCCCCGTCGCCACCGCGATCACTGCCGTGCTGCTTGCGTATTCGCGCGCGTCGGTGCGGTTGCGCTCGCCCTCGGCCCGCGCCACCAATGCGCCGGCGGCAATCGAGAGCCCGATATTGACCGCGCTGGCAAAGAACATCAGCGCGCTCGCATAGCCCGCCGCCGCTGCCAACTCTTCGCGCCCCAGCATGGAAATGAAAATGATATCAATAAGATCGACAGCAAAGATAGCCATCAACCCGATGCTGGAAGTAAACGACATCACCGACACGTGCCGGAAAAGGTTGCCTTGGGTGAAACTCCCGCCGCTCTCGGTCAGGGCCATTGTCATAATCCTTTCACACAACTGGATGTGCAGATAACGGGCTTTGCGCTTCGCGCAAGCGGCACCTGCTCAACAGTCGATGTGCGGATTTGCTCAGCCGCGTGCGGCCACCAGATGCACCAGCCGTGCACCGGTCTCGTAATAGAGCGTGCGCAGCCCTGCCAGCGGCTCGCGATGCGCCTCGACCACGGGCACCGGAAGGCCGTCCTCCTCTCCGGTCAAGAGCGCCCGCGCCACAGCCCGGCCAAAGACCGTGCCCGGCCCAATACCGCGCCCCGAATAACCATAGATCGCATAGCCGCCCTGCCCGATGCGCTGAATGCGCGGCAGGTGATCGCCGGTCATCGCAATGCGCCCGGCCCAGGCGTGGCGGATCTCGGTGCCGCGCAGGCGCGGGAAAAGTTGCGTCAGCTTGCGTTCGGCCCAGTTGGCATGAGCGCTTGCCTCGCCTCCCATGCCGCCGAGGATGATCCGTCCCGCCGCATCGCGCCGCAGCGAGGTCATCACAAGGCCGGTATCCCAGCACCCCTCGCCCCCCGCCAGAATATCGCGCGCGAGGTTGTCGCCCAAGGGCTCCGTTGCCAGTTGGTAGAACTGCACCACCGGCATGTCGGGCAGGCGGACGGGAGGGGCGGGGCTGTGATAGGCATTGGTCGCCATCAGCAGATGTTTCGCGCGCAGCTTGCCGCCCGGCGTGTGGATCACCCATTGCGCGCCATGGCGGGTGGCCGCCGTGACCGGGCTCTGCTCATGCAACTGCGCACCCTGCTCCACCGCCGCGCGCGCCAGCCCGCGCGCATAAGCCAAGGGTTGAATGGTGCCCGCGCGTGGATCAAAGAGCGCGCCGTGAAACCGCTCCGTTCCGGTGCGCGCCGCCACCTCTGCGCCCTCAAGCATCTGCACCGGCGCGCCGCGCGCCTGCATCTGCGTCAGCCGCTCCCGCAGTTGCGCCGTTCCCTTGGCCGCATGCGCCAGGTGCAGCGTGCCGTTGCGCACCGGCTCGCAAGCGATGCCATGCTGCGCGATCAGATCGAAGACGACATCCGGTGCACCGGCCAGCACGCTGTTGAGCCGCTCGCCCGCCGCCCGCCCGAGTGTCTTGCAGACCGCATCGGGCGAAAGCCAGAGCCCGGCATTGACCAGACCGACATTGCGCCCAGAGCCGCCATGCCCGACCGTCTCGGCCTCCAGCAGGGTTACGTCTGCACCCTTTCCGGCGGCCTCCAATGCAGCCGAGAGACCGGTATAACCGCCGCCCACGATGGCCAGATCGACGCTGCGCTCGCCCTGCAAGGGGGGGGCTGCGAAATCTTCCGCCGCGCTTGCCCGCCACAGCGACGTGAGCGGGCTCCTCATACGGAGTGACTCTTGATGATTTTGTAACTTTCAAACAAAGGCTTGCACGTCATTCTTCACCTTAGAAAAACGCCTGAAGCCCGGTCTGCGCACGGCCCAGGATCAGCGCATGCACGTCATGCGTCCCCTCATAGGTGTTGACCGTTTCCAGATTGACCATGTGGCGGATGACCTGAAATTCCTCTGAAATCCCGTTGCCACCATGCATGTCGCGGGCGTGGCGTGCAATCTCCAATGCCTTGCCGCAATTGTTGCGCTTGATCAGGCTGATCATCTCGGGGGCTGCATTGGCCTTATCCATCAGCCGCCCCACGCGCAGCGCCGCCTGCAGGCCAAGCGCGATCTCGGTCTGCATGTTGGCCAGCTTGAGCTGAAACAGCTGCGTCTGCGCCAGTGGCCGGTTGAACTGCTTGCGGTCGAGGCCATACTGCCGCGAGGCGTGCCAGCAGAACTCCGCCGCTCCCATGACGCCCCAGGCAATGCCGTAGCGGGCCCGATTCAAACATCCAAAAGGCCCTTTAAGCCCCTGAACATTCGGCAAAAGGGCGCTCTCGGGCACCTCGACGCCGTCCATCACGATCTCGCCGGTGACCGAGGCGCGCAAGCTCAGCTTGCCGCCAACCTTGGGCGCGCTCAGCCCCGCCATGCCCTTCTCAAGCACAAAGCCACGGATCTTGCCGTCATGCGCCTCGGACTTGGCCCAGACCACGAAAACATCCGCGATGGGGCTGTTGGAAATCCACATCTTGGAACCGGTCAGGCGATAGCCGCTGTCGGTGCGCACGGCGCGGGTTTTCATGCCAGCGGGGTCACTGCCGGCATCCGGTTCGGTCAGGCCGAAACAGCCGATGAGATCGCCGCTTGCCAGGCCGGGCAGGTATTTGCGGCGCTGCTCCTCGCTGCCATAGGCGTAGATCGGATACATCACCAATGAGCTTTGCACGCTCATCATCGAGCGATAGCCCGAATCGACCCGCTCGATCTCGCGCGCCACCAGACCATAGCTCACATAGCTCGATCCCAGCCCGCCATATTCCTCGGGGATGGTCGTGCCCAAGAGGCCCATCTGCCCCATGTCCTTGAAGATTTCCGGCTCCACCCGCTCCTCGCGATAGGCGTCTATGACGCGCGGCTGCAGGGTCTCCTGCGCGAAGGTGCGCGCACTTTCGGCGATCATCCGTTCCTCTTCCGACAGCTGATCGCTCAGGCGGAACGGGTCGCTCCATTCAAAAGAGTTGAGATCCGGCGCATCCTTGGCGCGCAGCGTGGGCGTATTGGCATTCATGGCGCAATCCTCATGCTTTTTCTCGGTTACAGGCAATTTACACTGGTCAAACCCGCATGAATAACGATAAATCCACATGAACTCATGAGTTTTTCGCAAGTATGACCCTACCCCGTCGCTTCCTGCCCTCTATCTCCTCGCTGCGCGCGCTCGAGGCGCTCGACCGGCTTGGCAGTGCGACCGCTGCGGCCGATGAACTGGCACAGACGCAAAGTGCGGTGAGCAGGCAGTTGAAAACGCTTGAAAATCAGCTTGGCGTGACCCTGTTCATCCGGCAGGGGCGCAGCATGCGCCTGACACCCGACGCGGCGGTCTATGCCGACAAGGTGCGCGGCGCCTTGCAGCAGATCGCGCAGGCGTCGGTGAACATGACGGTGAACCCGGTCGGCGGCAGCCTGAGCCTTGCGATCCTGCCGACCTTCGGCATGCGTTGGCTGGTGCCGCGACTCGCGGATTTCGCGCGCAGGCACCCGGAGGTGACGATCAACCTCTCCACCCGGCTAAAACCGTTCAACTTCGCCTCTGAACCCTTTGATGCGGCCATACATTTCGGGGACTCAAATTGGCCCGGAACCGATGCTCTCAGGCTCAAGACAGAGGCGGTTTTGCCCGTCGCCGCGCCCGACCTCCTCGCCGCCCATCCCCCCGTGACCACCGCCCGTGACCTTCTGCGCCTGCCGCTGTTGCATATCGAGACCCGGCCCCATGCCTGGGCCGACTGGATCGCGGCACATGGAATTGAAGGGGCGCGGGCAAGCGGTACAATCTATGATCAATTCTCAACCATTACGCAGGCGGCCTTGCATGGTCTGGGCATGGCGCTCTTGCCGGATTACCTGGCGGAACAGGATCTGGCGGCGGGACGGCTGTGCCGCGTCTGGGACGAGGCAACCATGATGCCGGGCGCCTATTACCTTGTCTGGCCACAAAAGAACGGCCGAGATCCGTCGCTGCTCACGTTCCGCGACTGGCTCTCGGGGCAGGCCGAGGACGAGGATTTGCTACCGCGCTAGACCGTCTGTCCCGCGATTGTCCTCGCCCGACCGCCGACGATGTATCTCTGACGAGCAACCCATTTTGCCCGTTGCGCGGGATCATACCGTATGCTAGTTCGCGCCACGATGTGCGACCACAAGGCAATCGCCATCGGCCCCTATAGCTCAGCTGGTAGAGCAACTGATTTGTAATCAGTAGGTCCGCGGTTCGAGTCCGTGTGGGGGCACCATTATAAGTACATAAAGCACTGTTTTTAATGATAAAAACGGATTTACTAAATATTCTATCCCCCTAATTATACACCCTTTGTGCCTTGAACGACCGCAAAATGGCGGCGCGCACCAGCCCCGGTGTAGTCAAGATTTCCTCTATAAAAGCTGAAAGAATCGCGCTCGGCGGTTGTCAACCCCTTGAAGGCGACAACAGCTACCCACACGGAAACGCTGCCGCATAGGCCCGCCAGATAAGTGTTCGCGCACTCTCATGGCGGCTAGCAGGGTTTTCTTGCAGGTATTTTGTTACAACATCTCTCAATTGGCTATTGGGCGCATCGGCTGGAACGCAGCTTCCAGTCACGTTGCCGATCAGATTATTGACATCAGGCACCATTTCACCGCGCACATTGGCTGCTGCTAACGCTACGCCCCAAGGTGTGCCTTCAGAGTAGCCGATAACGTAGCCAATGCAAAAACCTGTTGGACAGGATCTGGCGTAAATTAAGCTACTCTTTGCACCTGCTGATCGGGTTGGGTTTTGTCTTTTCTCAGCCAATAGAGCACGGCGGGTGGTCTGCCGCCAAGGGCCGAGTGTGGGCGTTGGTGGTTGTAGAAGGTCAGAGGTGGTCCTGCTTTTTCGACCAGCTTGCAGCCCGGTTAAGGTGGATCAGGGTTTCCTATCAGGCTGCCATTCTTATGGGTTCGGTTTTGCTG
>NZ_JBRJGR010000015.1:0-97757 GCF_053628595.1 Roseovarius sp. MBR-154 | reverse complement strand
TGTTTGCGTTTCGACATCTCTGATCTCCTTCTCGTCGAAGATCAGCAGACTGCAAATCGTAGCTTATGTCAGTGTCCGAATTTCGGGGGGCAGCTACACATGCGGAATCTATGCATGTAGAATGTTGGTGCGTTTGATACATAAGACCGCTTGCAAGGGCCTTCCCACGCGCTTTGCAAAGCACGCGCAACCCGTTGGATCAGGGTCAGCCCCCGGCGTTGGGGAAGAACAGCTGCTGACCGTCGACCTTGTAGCTGGAAATGGCGGCCTGCCCCTCATCCGAGAGCACCCAGTCGATGAAGGTCTGACCGGCCTCGGCCTTGACGCTTTCGTGCTTCTCGGGGTTCACGAGGATGATGCCATACTGGTTGAACATCTTCGGGTCGCCCTCGACCGCGATCTGGTACTCGCCCTTGTTGCCGAACGCGATCCAGGTGGCGCGGTCGGTCATGATATAGGCCCCCATCGCCGTACCGGTGTTGAGCGTCGCGCCCATGCCCGACCCCGTTTCGCGATACCATTCGCCAGAGGCCGCCTGCGCGTCGATCCCGGCCTCTTTCCACAGCCGCAACTCGGCCTTGTTGGTGCCGCTGTCATCGCCGCGCGAGGCGAACGGCGCCTCGGACTCGGCGATCTTCGTCATCGCCGCAACCACGTCGCTTGTCCCCGCCACGCCCGCGGGGTCAGAGGGCGGGCCGACGATGACGAAATCGTTGTACATCACATCCGCGCGGCTGACGCCGTGCCCCCCGGCCACGAACTTTTCTTCAGCGGGTTTGGCGTGGACAAAAAGCACGTCGCCATCGCCATTCATGGCATTCTTGATCGCTTGGCCCGTGCCCACGGCCACGACCCGCACCTCGATGCCGGTCTTGTCCTCGAACATCGGCAGGATGTGATCGAACAGGCCGGAATTCTGCGTCGAGGTGGTGGATTGCACCACGATGAACTCGTCCTGCGCCTGTGCCGCGCCGGACCCGAGGGCCAGTGTCGCGCCGAGGGCAAGCGAAAGAAGGTGACGTCTGAACATTACACGCTCCGTTTTGGATTGGGGTTAGTGGTCGGTTGCAGTGTAGAGCCGCCCCTGCGTCCAGGCGCGGGCGGCCTCCGAGCGCGGCGCGCCCAGAATCTGATTGAGCGGGCCGCGCTCCGCGACGCGCCCGGCATGGAGAAAGATCACCTCGTCGCCCATGCGCCGGGCCTGGCCCATGTCATGGGTGACCATCACGATGGTCACGCCGCGCGCATGGGCGGCGTTGACCAGATCCTCGATCATCTGGGTCGAGGCAGGATCGAGGCTGCTGGTCGGCTCGTCGAGAAACAGCAGGTCCGGCTCGCAGACCAGCGCGCGGGCGACTGCGAGGCGCTGTTGCTCGCCGCCCGACAGCACCCGGGCAGGGTGGTTCGCCAGATCGGTGAGCCGCGCCATTTCCAGCGCCTCCTGTGCGCGGTCGGCGCGGGCGCGGCTTGCCAGCCCGTGGACCTTGAGCGCGAAATTCAGGTTGGCCAGCACCGAGCGGCGCAGCATCACGGGGCGCTGAAACACCATCGCCTGCGCGCGGCGCGCGGCGCGGTCGGGGGCATGGCCGCGCCACAGCACCTCTCCCGCAGAGGGCGTCAGCAATCCGTGCAGCAGCCGCAACAGCAGGCTCTTGCCGCTGCCATTGGCACCCATCACAAGCGTGCGCTTGCCCGGCTCAATCTCCAAGTCAATGCCGTGAATGAGGGTCTGCCCGCCCGCCGCAAAGCGCAAGCCGCGCGCCTCCAGCAGCGGTTTCGCCGCGACAGGGCGTTCTGCGAGGATATCCATCACCGTGTCACGCATAAGCCGCCCGTACCGCCGAGGCCCGGAGCGCCATCACCCCGGCATTGACGATCACCGCCAGCCCCAAGAGCAGCACGCCAAGCGCCAGCGCCAGTTCGAGATTGCCCTTGGAGGTCTCCAAAGCGATGGTCGTGGTCATCACCCGCGTCACGTGGTTGATATTGCCGCCGACGATCAGCACCGCCCCGACCTCGGCCACCGCGCGGCCAAAGCCGGCAAGCGCCACGGTCAACAGGCTATAGCGCGCGTCCCACAACAGCGCCGCGACCCGCTCACGTGCCGTCAGGCCGAACGACGCGAATTGCTCGGCATATTCGCCGTGCAGGTCCTCGACCACCTGTTTCGTCAGCGCCGCGACGATGGGGGTCACGAGGATGGTCTGCGCAATGATCATCGCCGTGGGTGTATAGAGCAGACCCAAAATGCCGAGCGGCCCCGAGGCCGACAGCATCAGGTAGACAAACAGCCCCACCACCACCGGCGGCAATCCCATCAGCGCATTGAGCAGCACCGTCACCGTGCCGCGCCCGCGAAAGCGGAAAGCGCCCACGATTGCGCCCAAGGGCAGGCCGATCAGGCAGGCGATGGCCACCGCCGTCAGCGTCACGCGCAGCGACAAAAGCACGATTTCGCTCAGGTCCCGGTCCCATGTCAGGATTAGGCCGAGCGCCTCTGCCATGATGTCACCAAAGCTGAACAAATGCGATTTCTCCCCTCACCGGGAAAAAAAGCACAAAAACACATATCAATCCAGAGCGAATTTGCCCGGATGCTCAGATCGGCCGCAATCGCCAGAGGCGCAGGGGCTGGTGCAGTTCGGGGCCGTGCGGGCCTTGGGTTGCGTGGCGTGCGAAAAGCCGCGCGATGGTCTCGCGCTGCGCCTCGGCCACCGCGCGTCGGGCGGGATCGACGCGGGCGAGGGTGTCGATGAACGCCTCGGTGTCGGCCACCGGCGTGGGCCGGGTCCATGTTTCCGGCGCGGGGCCGGTCGCATCCCCTGCCGCCAAGAGCGCATCAATCGCGGCCATGGCGGCGCGGCGGATCTCGGTTTCATCCTCCACCGGGCGCATCACCTCGAAGAACGGCCCCTCGGCCAAGGGTTCCACCACGATCACCTCGCCGCCGGGGCGCAAAACCCGCAACGCCTCTTGCAACGCCTGCCCCATCAGAGGCACCGGCACGTGATGCAGGGAATTGAGAAACACGCAGGCATCGAAGCTGCCCCGATCAAACGGCAGCGCCTCGGCCCCGGCAACCGTGAACAGTGCCTCGGGCACGCTCTCTTGCGCCGCTGCAATGGCGTCGGGTGCCGGGTCGATGCCGGTCACGGCAAGGCCCTCGCGGACCAGCCGCCGCGCAAGGGCACCGTGGCCGCAGCCGATATCGAGCACGTCGCGCGCGCCTCTCTCCTTCAGGGTCGCAACGATCCGCTCGCCCGTGTCCATCGCCTCACGCTTCTCCGAATTCGTCGCGCAGCGCATCCGTATGCGCCCCCAGACCGGGCACCGGGCCGGGTGTGGCCGGGGTGTCGTCGATCAGCGCGCCGGGGGCGAGCATCCGCACCGGGCCGCTTGGCGTCTGAGCGGTGACATAGCGGTTCTGTGGGTGGCTCAACACGTCTTCCATCTCGCTCACCCGGCCATAGGCGATGCGCGCGGCGCGCAGGCGGTCGGCCATCTCGTCGCGGGTCACACCGGCAAAGACCGGGCGCAGCACCGCATCGAGCGCGGCGCGATTGGCGACGCGATTGGAATTGCTGTCAAAGCGCGGATCGCTGGCGAGCGCGGCATCGCCGAGGATCGTCTCACAGAACATGGCCCATTCCCGCTCGTTCTGGATCGAGATCAGCACCGATTTGCCGTCGCTGCCCTCATAGACACCATAGGGCGCGATGGTGGGATGATTGAGCCCCGCACGCGGCGGCACCTTGCCACCATAAGCATATTGCAGGAAAGGAACGTTCATCCAGTCGCTGAGCGCGTGAAAGAGCGACACCGCGATATGCCGCCCCGTGCCGGTGCTGGCGCGCCCGATCAGCGCCTCGAGGATGGATTGATAGGCGGTCACGCCCGCCGCGATGTCGCAGACCGACACGCCGGTGCGCGCAGGCCCCGCCGCATTGCCGGTGATCGACGACAGCCCGGTTTCGGCCTGCACCAGCAGGTCATAGGCCTTGAGACCCGCCAGTGGCCCCTCCTCGCCATAGCCCGAGATCGACACGGTAATAAGGCGCGGATTGTCGGCGCGCAGCCGGCCCGGGGCAAAGCCCAGCCGGTCGATGGCCCCCGGCGCGAGGTTCTGGATGAAGATATCGGCGCGGGCCAGCATCCGCTCCATCAGGGCGCGGTCGGCCTCTTGCCGCAAATCAAGACAGACCGATTCCTTGCCCCGGTTGAGCCAGACGAAATAGGCGCTCTCGCCATGCACAAGGCTGTCATAGCCGCGCGCGAAATCGCCCTCGGGGCGTTCCACCTTGATCACCCGCGCCCCCGCCTCGGCCAGACGGTTCGAGGCATAGGGGGCGGCGACCGCCTGTTCGAGCGAGACGACGAGAAGACCGGAGAGGTCGGTGCGCATGGGGGCCTCCTGAGTGGATCGGGTTCGGCGCACCATGCCCCAGGGCGGGGGAATGGAAAACCCCGGGGCGAATATTCCATTACCCGTCAAAACCTGCCAATCAGGGGCGGCAAGAAAACGAAGGGGCTGGAATGACGTCTTTTGATCCAACGGCCGAGTTTGCCGATATTCGCGATGGCGTGGCGCAGGTCTGCGCGGGGTTTTCCGGAGCCTATTGGCGCGATCTGGATGTGCGGCGGGCCTATCCCAAGGAGTTTGTCGACGCGCTTATCCGCGAGGGCTATCTCGCGGCGATGATCCCCGAAGAGTACGGCGGATCGGGGCTGAACCTGACGGCGGCGGCGGTGATCCTGGAGGAAATCCACCGCTCAGGCTGCAACGCCGCCGCCTGTCATGCGCAGATGTACACGATGGGCACGCTGCTGCGGCACGGGTCAGAGGCACAGAAGGCCGCCTATCTGCCGGGCATCGCCGACGGCACGCTGCGCCTGCAGGCCTTTGGCGTGACCGAACCCACAAGCGGCACCGATACGCTCGCGCTCAAGACCACGGCGCGGCGTGACGGCGATGACTATGTCATCAACGGCCAGAAGATCTGGACCTCGCGGGTCGAACATTCCGACCTGATGATCCTGCTGGCGCGCACGACGTCGCGCGATCAGGCCAAGTCGAAAACCGACGGGCTGTCTGTCTTCCTCGTCGATCTGCGGGACAAGATCGGCAACGGGGTCGAGATCCGCCCGATCCGCACGATGATCAACCACGCCACCACCGAGGTGTTCTTCGACAACCTGCGCATCCCGGCGGACAGCCTGATCGGAGAGGAAGGCAAGGGCTTTCGCTATATCCTCTCGGGCATGAATTCCGAGCGTATCCTGATTGCCGCCGAATGTATCGGGGACGCCAAGTGGTTTCTGAAAACCGGGTCGGATTACGCACGCGAACGGGCCGTGTTTGGCGAGGCCATCGGCGCCAATCAGGGCGTGCAGTTTCCGCTGGCCCGGGCGCAGGCGCATCTTATGGCGGCCGAAGCCATCGTCTACCGCGCGGCGGCGATGTATGACGCAGGCGACAACCCCGGCGTCGAGGCCAATGCCGCCAAGCTCCTGGCGTCCGAGGCAAGCTGGGAGGCGGGCGAGGCCTGCATGCAGACCCATGGCGGCTTTGCCTTTGCCGAGGAATATGACGTGGAGCGTAAATGGCGCGAGGCGCGGCTTTACCAGATCGCGCCGATATCGACCAACCTGATCCTGTGCTATATCGCGGAGCAGGTGTTGGGGCTGCCGAAATCCTACGGGCCGGGACGGGGAAAGTGAGATGAGCGATTACAGCGACTGGATCGGTTGGGGCTATGCGCGCTCGGAGCCGATCTCTGAGCGGCTGATCACGCAGTATCGCGCGACGCTCGACGGGTATCTCGCCGAGGCCGAGGTGCCGGTGGGCCTCCATTGGTGCCTTGTGCCGGATGCGGTGGCCCCGGACAAGCTGGGCCGCGACTGTCACCCGAAGACCGGCCTCTTCCTGCCTGCCCTGCCGCTGCCGCGCCGGATGTGGGCGGGGGGTGAACTGACGTTTCACGCCCCCTTTGCGCCCGGTGATCTGGTGACCCGCGAGACGGTGATCGAGGATGTGGCGTTCAAGGAGGGGCGCAGCGGCAAGCTGGGCTTTGTCACGCAGCGCCATACCTACACGGTATCGGATGACATGCGGATCTCAGAGCGGCAGGACATCGTCTATCGCGAAGACCCCAAGCCCGGAGAGGCCCGCGCGCCCCAGCGGGCCGAGGATTGGCCGGACGCCACGGCATGGCAGATTACCCCTGACACGGCTCTGCTCTTTCGATTCTCGGCGCTCACCTTCAACGGCCACCGCATCCATTACGATCACCCCTATGCCACCGGGGTGGAGGGATATGAGGGCCTTGTCGTGCACGGCCCGATGCAGGCGGTCTGGATGATGAACCTTGCCACGCACCTGATGGGGCACCTGCCCGCACGGTTCAGCTATCGCGGCCTCTCGCCGCTGATCTGCGGCGCGTCGGTCGCGGTCGAGGCGCGCGTCAGCGACGAGGGGCTGAGCCTTCGGGTGCGCCGCGAAACTGACGGCGTCGCCACGATGGCCGCCACCGCCTATCGCTGAGGCCCTGACGCCCCGTCGCCGAAGCCGCCCGCCGTCGGGGTGATTACCGTCACCGCCTCGCCCGGCTCCAGCACCGTCTGGTCGCAGGCCCTGAGGGCTTCTACCGTCCCCGACAGGCGACGCACTTCGGTGCGCCCGACCGCGCCCGCACCGCCGCCTTGCACGCCTTGCGGCACGCGGCCGCGATGCGACGACAGGATCGCGCAATCCATCTTTTGAAGGAAACGAATGGTGCGGGTGGTGCCGTCGCCCGCCGCGACCGCGCCGTGCCCGCCCGAACCGGGGCGAAGCGCGAAGTTTTCCAGCAGGACGGGAAAGCGGAGTTCGAGGATTTCCGGATCGGTCAGCCGCGAATTGGTCATGTGGACATGCACGCCCGAGGTGCCGGAAAAGAGCCGCCCGTCATTGAAACGCCCCGCGGGCGAGCCTGCGCAGATCGTCTCGTAATACTGGAACCGGTCATTGCCGAAGGTGAGGTTGTTCATCGTGCCCTGGGAGTTGGCGATCGCCCCCATTGCCCCGAAAAGCGCGTTGGTGACGTGCTGCGAGGTCTCGACATTGCCCGCCACCACCGCCGCCGGGTAGCTTGGGCTGAGCATGCAGCCGTCGGGGACGACGATGCAGATGGGGCGCAGGCAGCCCGCGTTCATCGGGATGGGCGCCTCGACCATCACCCGGAACGCGTAGAGCACGGCGGCGCGCGTGACCGGCTCGGGCGCGTTGAAATTGTTGGCCTGCACCTCGGACGTGCCGGTGAAATCCACCGTTGCCTCTCGCGCGGCGCGGTCAACGGTGATCTTGACCCGGATCATCTGACCGGTATCGGTGGGGTAGTCGTATTGCCCGTCCGAGAGTTTTTCGAGCACCCGCGCCACCGCCTCGGCGGCGTTGTCCTGCACATGGCCCATATAGGCCTGCACCACGTCGAGGCCGAAATTGGCGACCATCTTGCGCAACTCGTTGATGCCGCGCGCGTTGGCGGCGATCTGAGCCTTGAGATCGGCCACGTTCATGTCGGGGTTGCGGCAGGGGTAAGGGTGATCGGTCAGCAGCGCGCGCAGCGCTGCGTCGCGGAATTCTCCCTGTGCGACCAGCCGGAAATTGTCGATCAGCACGCCTTCCTCGTCCACCGTGGTGGCGAGCGGGGTCATCGAGCCGGGGGCGGTGCCGCCGACATCGGCATGGTGCCCGCGAGAAGCGACCCAGAACAGGATCGTTTCCCCCTCGGTGTCGAAAACCGGTGTCACCACGGTGATGTCGGGCAGATGCGTGCCGCCATTATAGGGCGCGTTGAGCGCGAAGACATCGCCCGGGTGAATGTCGCCTGCATTGAGGCGGACCACCGTCTCGACGCTGCGATCCATCGAGCCCAGATGCACCGGCATATGCGGGGCATTGGCCACAAGCGCGCCGTCGGCTTCGAAGACCGCACAGGAGAAATCGAGCCGTTCCTTGATGTTGACCGATTGCGCGGTGTTCTGCAGCGTCACGCCCATCTGTTCGGCGATCGACATGAAAAGGTTGTTGAACACTTCCAGCAGGATCGGGTCGGCCTCGGTCGTGCCTATGGCCATGTCGCGGCTGGCGCGTTCATGGCGGGTGAGCAGGACGTGATCGAGGGCGGTGATCTGCGCCTGCCAGCCCGGTTCGATTACGATGGTCTGGTTGTCCTCGATGATCAGCGCGGGGCCGGTGACGGTATTGCCGGGAGCGAGGGCCGCGCGGCGAAAGACCTGCGCCTCGGCCCAGTCGTCATTGCAAAACATACGGATGCGTATGTCACTCGGCACCTCGGTTTCGTGGGTCTCTGACTCGCCTTCGGGGGCGGCGGGGGCGGCGCTGTCGACGGCCTCCACTTCGGCGCTGTCGATGATCACCGGCGTCTCGGGCGTGATGAACCCGAACTGCGCCAGATGCGCCGCCTCGAAATCGGCGCGGGCCTGTTCGGGGGACTCATACCCCACAGGCAGGGCGGTATCGGTGCCATCATAGCGCAGGTGCAGGCGCGGACGGGTCTCGGCCTCGGCCACGCCCTGCGCGCGCATTTCCTGCAGCACCTCGGCGGTGAGATCGTCGAGCACCGCCGTGATCTGCCCGGCACCCTCGTCGAGCGGCGCCACAACCATCTGCTGCCGCGTGGCGCTCACCCGCGCCAGCCCGATGCCATAGGCCGAGAGCAGCCCGGATAGCGGATGGATCAGCACCTTTTCCATGCCGAGCGCATCGGCCACGAGGCAGGCATGCTGCCCGCCCGCGCCGCCAAAGGAATTGAGCAGGTAGCGCGTCACGTCATAGCCGCGCTGCACCGAGATCTTCTTGATCGCGTTGGCCATGTTCTCGACCGCGATGCGCACGAACCCTTCGGCCACCGCTTCGGGGGATTTGCCGTCGCCTGCCTCTGCCGCCACATCGGCAAAGCGCGCGGCCACGGTGTCACGGTCGAGCGGCTGATCCTGTCCGGGGCCGAAGATCGCCGGGAAGAACTCGGGGTTGAGCTTGCCCAGCATGACATTGGCATCGGTCACCGTCAGCGGCCCGCCATTGCGGTAACAGGCCGGGCCGGGATGCGCGCCGGCGCTGTCGGGGCCGACGCGAAAGCGGCCCGGCTCGGCATGCAGGATCGAGCCGCCGCCGGCCGCCACCGTATGGACCCGCATCATCGGCGCACGGATGCGAACGCCCGCCACCTCGGTGTCGAAGGCGCGCTCATAGTCTTCGGCGTAATGCGCCACATCGGTCGAGGTGCCGCCCATGTCGAAACCGATCACCTTGTCGAAGCCCGCGAGCGATCCGGTCTGCGCCATGCCCACGACGCCGCCCGCCGGGCCCGAGAGGATCGCATCCTTGCCCTGAAACCGCTCGGCAGCCGTCAACCCGCCCGAGGACATCATGAATTGCAGGGTCGGGCCATCCTCGCCCGGTGGCGTCGCGCCAAGTGCGGCGGCCACCCGTGCCACGTAGCGCCGCAGGATCGGCGAGAGGTAGGCATCTACCACGGTGGTGTCACCGCGCCCCACCAGCTTGATCAGCGGCGAGACCTCGTGGCTGACCGAGACCTGCGCAAAGCCCGCCGCGCGCACGGCCTTGGCCACGGCCAGCTCGTGTTCGGGGTTCTTCCACGCGTGCATCAACACCACGGCGGCGGCATCTATGCCCGCCGCGCGGGTCTCGGCCAGGTCATTGGCGATGGCGGCCAGATGAAGCGGGGTTTCGACGGTGCCATCGGCGCTCAACCGTTCGGGCACCTCGATCACCCGGTCGTAAAGCTGTTCGGGCAGCAGGATTTCCTTGGCGAAGATATCGGGCCGCGCCTGATAGGCGATGCGCAGCGCGTCGCGGAAACCCTTGGTGATCAGCAGGACCGTGGCATCGCCCTTGCGCTCGAGCAGGGCATTGGTGGCCACAGTGGTGCCCATCCGAACGGTGCCGATGCGCGCGGCGTCGATGGTGCCGCCCAAAAGGCGGCGAATCCCCTCGATGGCGGCATCCTCATAGGCTTCGGGATTGTCCGACAGCAGTTTGAGCGGCTCCATCGCGCCCTCGGGGCTGCGCCCGATCACATCGGTGAATGTACCGCCACGGTCGATCCAGAACTCCCAAAGTTTCGTCATTATGCGTCCTCCCCGCCGTGCAACAATGACAATTTGTTGACAAAATGCAAGTGACAGGTCAGGCTTTCCTCAGAACCGGGGCAACACCCGGCACCAGATCAAAACAGAACCCAGGGAGACGACCATGAAATATTTCACCACTCTGGCCCTGTCGGGGGCCTTCGCCATGAGCCTCGGGGCCGTGCAGGCACAGACCGCATGGGACATGCCGACACCGTATGGCGATTCGGTGTTTCACACCCAGAACATCATGCAATTCGCCGATGAAGTCGCGAGCGCGACCGAGGGCGGGTTGACCATCACCGTGCATTCGGCGGGCTCGCTCTATGCCCACCCGGAAATCCGCGATTCGGTGCGCCGGGGCCTGGCACCGATTGGCGAGATCCTGATGTCGCAGCTGGCCAACGAGGACGCGGTCTTCGGTGTTGATTCGGTGCCGTTTCTGGCGGCAAGCTATGAGGATGCCTCGAAACTCTGGGCCGCCTCGCGCAATCAGATCTCGGCCAAGCTGGCCGATCAGGGGCTGACCTTGCTCTTTGCCGTGCCGTGGCCGGGGCAGAGCCTCTACCTGACCGAGGAAATCGACTCGATCTCGGACATGCAGGGCGTCAGCTTTCGCGCCTACAACACCGCGACCGAGCGGCTGGCACAACTGATGGGCGCAGTGCCGACCACGGTCGAGGCGGGTGACATTCCCACCGCCTTTTCCACCTCGCGGGTCGAGGCGATGATCACCTCGCCCTCGACCGGGGTGTCGTCGCAGGCCTGGGATTTCGTCAGCCATTATATCGACACGCAGGCCTGGCTGCCCAAGAACATGGTTTTCGTCAACACCCGCGCCTTCGAGGCGCTGAGCGCCGATCAGCAGCAGGCGCTGATCGAGGCTTCGGCCGAGGCGGAACTGCGCGGCTGGGAAATGTCGATGGCCGAGACCGAGGAAAAGATCGCCGCCCTCAAGGAGAATGGCATGCAGGTGTCGCAGCCCTCCGACACGCTGGCCCGCGAATTGCGCGAGATCGGCGAGACCATGACAAAGGAATGGCAGTCGCAGGCCGGGGATGCAGGGGCCGCGATCCTGTCGGCCTATAACGCGCGCTGATCCTGACTGATCCTGACTGGCGCGGGGTGAAACGCCCCGCGTCCCTGCTCTGACAGAAAGGGGGCGCGCATGATCCGCAGGCTGCTCGACCGTCTTTACAATGTGGGTTTCGTTCTTGCCGCATTGGCGCTGGTGGCGATTGCCGTGCTGGTGCTGGTGCAGGTCATGGGCCGCGTCATCGACAAGGCGATGCTGGCCACAGGGCAGGACCCCGTCGGCATCGCCATCACCTCGCTGTCGGAATTCGGCGGATTTCTCTTCGTC
This sequence comes from Roseovarius sp. MBR-154, assembly GCF_053628595.1. Lineage (NCBI taxonomy): Bacteria > Pseudomonadati > Pseudomonadota > Alphaproteobacteria > Rhodobacterales > Roseobacteraceae > Roseovarius > Roseovarius sp. MBR-154. The sequence goes on along the minus strand of NZ_JBRJGR010000015.1, from coordinate 86,242 downwards.
GGCGCGGTTTTCATGGCACTTGCAGGCACGCTGCGCGCCGCGGGCCATGTGCGGGTGACGATGCTGACGCAGTCTGTCCCACCCGGCCTGCGCCGCGCCCTCGCGGGGGTGGTGGTGCTGCTCGCGCTCGGGCTTGGGGCCTTCGCGCTCTACAGCACCTGGGTGCAGGCGTGGGACTCCTGGACGTTCAACGCGGTTTCCTTCGGCATGGCGAAATTCCCGCTCTGGATACCGCAGGGGGTGATGGTGCTGGGCCTCGTGATCTTCTGGATCGCGCTTCTGGACGAGGCGCTCGCCGTGCTGCGCGGGCAAGACCCGGCCTTTCTGCGTGCCGAGGCCGAGAAACAGGGCAAGACCGATGGGCATTGAACTTCTGTCGCTGATCCTCGTGGTGATCCTGTTTGGCTGTCTGGCGCTTGGCCTCTGGGTGGGGTTTTCCCTCATTGCCGTCGCACTCGCCGCGATGATGCTGGCCTCGACCGCGCCTGCGGAACTGGTGTTCGGCACCAAGGTATGGGGCGCACTCAACATCTGGGATCTGACGGCGCTGCCGATGTTCATCTGGATGGGCGAGATCCTGTTCCGCTCGCGCCTGTCGTCGGACATGTTCTCGGGGCTGGCGCCGCTCACGGGTCGGCTGCCGGGGCGGCTCTTGCATGCCAATATTTTCGGCTGCGCGCTTTTCGCCGCCGTCTCGGGCTCTTCGGCGGCCACCACCGCCACGGTGGGGCGCATGTCGGTGCCCGAACTCACCCGGCGCGGCTATGACGACCGGATGATCATCGGCACGCTGGCCGGGTCCGGCACCTTCGGCTTTCTGATCCCGCCCTCGATCATCCTGATCGTCTACGGGGCGGCCACCGAGCAGAGCATCGCGCGGCTGTTCCTTGCGGGCATCGGCCCGGGGCTGCTGCTGGCGTCGCTTTTCTCGGGTTACACCATGCTCTGGGCGCTGACCCATCGCGACAAGATGCCTGCGGCAGAGCCCGCCACCTCGCTCGCGGACAAGCTGCGCGCGGTGGTTCTCCTGGGGCCGACGATCCTCTTGATCATCGCCGTCATCGGCTCGATCTACGCCGGGCTCGCCTCGCCGACCGAGGCGGCGGTGGTCGGCGTGCTGGGCGCGCTGATTCTGTCAGCCATAGGCGGTTCGCTCAACTGGGAGAGCACATGGGGCGCGCTGCGGGGTGCCACGATCACCACCTGCATGATCTCCTTCATCCTTGCGGGCGCGGCCTTTCTGACCGTCGCCATGGGCTATACCGGCATTCCTCGCGCGCTGGCGGCGTGGATCGGCGAACAGGGCTATTCGGCCAACATGCTCCTGGCCGCATTGGTGGTGTTCTTCATCGTGCTGGGCATGTTCCTCGACGGGATCTCCATCGTGGTGCTGACCACATCCGTCATCCTGCCGATGGTGCTGGCGGCGGGGATCGACCCGATCTGGTTCGGGATCTTCCTCGTGCTGGTCGTCGAGATGAGCCAGATCACACCCCCGGTGGGCTTCAACCTCTTCGTGCTGCAATCCATCACCGGACGCAGCATATTCGAAATCGCGCGCCACGCCTTTCCCTTCTTCCTTCTGCTGGTGCTCGCCACTGCTATCCTGACCCTATTCCCGGAGATTGCGCTATGGATCCCTCAGACGATGCTGGCGCGCTAGGGCCGGTCGTGTCCTCGGCGCATCTGGCGAATTCCGGCCTGCCGGAACTGTCGGAGATGGAGTTTGCCCTGACCATGGCGAACAACGCCTTTCAACGCTGGATCGTGCGTTGCATGACGGCCTCGGGCATGCCGGGGCTGACCCCGCTGGAGGTGCTGATCGTGCATCTGGTGCATCACCGCGAACGGCCCAAGAGCCTCGCCGATATCTGCCTCGTGCTGAATATCGAGGACACCCATCTGGTGAGCTACGCCGTCAAGAAACTGGCCGGGCACGGGCTGATCACCGCCGGGCGCTCGGGCAAGGAAAAGACCGTGCAGATCACCGCAGCCGGGCAGGATTATTGCACCCAATACGGGCACGTACGTGAACGGCTTCTGGTGCGCTCGGTGCGGCAGTTGGGGCTCGACAAGGCGGAGCTGTCGCGGCTGGCGGGCCTCTTGCGCACGCTCTCGGGCAGCTATGATCAGGCGGCGCGGGGCGCAGCGGCGCTGTGATACCGGCTCTTCAGGCGCTGGCGCGGCATGGGCGGCTTGTTCTGGTGCTTGGGCTGCTGGCGGGCATTCTCGCCCCCGGCCTTGCCCGCGCGATGGAGCCGCTGATCTTTCCGCTGATCGCGCTGATGCTGTTTCTCGCCACCCTGCGGGTGGATGTGGTCGTGGCCTTTCCCGGTGCACGCGCCCTGCCACGGTTCCTGCTCGCCACGCTGATCCTGCAGGTGGTCCTGCCGCTTTGCGCGATTGCCGGGCTTTGGGCCTTGGGCGCGATGGAGACGATCATCGGGATCGGGGCGGTGCTGGTGCTGGCCGCCGCCCCGCTGACCGGCAGTCCGGGCCTGACCATCATGGCAGGTGGCGATCCGGCCCCGGCCCTGCGGCAACTGGTGCTGGGCACGGCGCTTTTGCCGCTGACGGTGCTGCCGGTCTTTTGGGTGCTGCCGGTCTTTGGCGCGCCCGAGGTGGTGGCGATGGCCGCGCTGCGCCTGCTGGCGGTGATCGCACTGGCGGGGGGCGCGGGGATGCTCTTGCGCCGCGCGGCACCGTGGCTGCGCGGGGCCGAGGGGCAGGGTGCGGTCGATGGCCTGATCACGCTGGTGATGGCGGTGGTCGTGGTGGGGCTGATGTCGGCAGTGGGGCCTGCGATCCTTGCCCCCTCACGCGACCTCTGGCTGACCCTCGCCGCTGTCTTCACGCTCAATTTCGGCGCGCAGATTGGCGCGCTACTCCTTCTGCGCAAGGGTCCCGAGGCCGACGCCACCCCCGCCCTCGCCATCGTCGCGGGCAACCGCAACCTCGCGCTCTTTCTCGGCGCATTGCCGCCCGAGACCGGCGCGGCGCTGCTCCTCTTCATCGGTTGCTATCAACTGCCGATGTATCTCACGCCGCTGATCATGGCCCCGCTCATCCGCCGCCTCGCGGGGTAAACCGCGCGGGGCCATGCGGATTGACGCTGCCTGCGAACCTGCTACGACACGCTCCATGCTGAGCATCTTTCTCCAGACCCTGCCCTTCTTTCTGATCATCGGTCTGGGATACGGGGCCGGGCGCAGCGGGTTCTTTCCCGAAGAGGCCACGGCCTGGCTCACGAAATTCGTCTTTTACTTCGCGCTCTCGGCGATGCTGTTCCGGTTCTCTGCCAATCTGACGCTGTCGGACGTGCTCGACTGGAATTTCGTGCTGGCCTACCTGGCGGCGACCGCGCTGATCTATGGGGTGGCGACCGTCGTCGCGATGCTGCGCGGCGTTAGCCTGTCGGAAACTGCGATCGAGGCGCAATGCGCGGTGATCGGCAATGTCGGGTTCCTCGGGGTGCCGATGCTGGCGATGCTGATGGGCGAGGCGGCGATCGGCTGGGTGATGGTGGTGCTGGCGGTCGATCTCATCGTCTTCGGCTCGCTGGTGGTGATCCTGATCACCGGCTCGCGCGACGGGCGGGTGAGTCTGCGGATCTTCCGCACCGTGGGGCTGGGCCTGCTGAAGAACCCGATGATCGTGTCGATCGTGCTGGGGCTCGCATGGTCGGCGCTGCGCCTGCCGATCCCCGATCCGATCAACGCTTTCGTGCGCATTCTGGGCGATGCCGCCACCCCCGGCGCGCTCTTTGCCATCGGCGCATCGCTTGCCTCGAAATCGGCGGAACGCGCCAGCGTGGCGGGGTGGCTCTCGTTCTGCAAGCTGGTGCTGCACCCCGGCGCGGTGGCCATATCGGCGCTGATCCTCTTCGAGGTGCAGCCCTATGCGGCGGCAGTGATGATCGCGGCGGCAAGCCTGCCGGTCGCGGGCAATGTCTTCATGATCGCGCAACATTACGGCGTGGCCCCCAAACGGGTGTCATCTGCCATCCTTATATCGACGGTCGCGGCCATCGTCACAGTGTCGCTTGTGATCGGCTGGGTCGCTCCGCTTTACTGAACAGTTACCAGGATGAAAGAGGAGAAAGACATGGAAACGGTTTCGCAGAACGCATGTTTCGGCGGCACGCAGGGGGTCTATACGCATAAATCCGACGCCTGCGGCTGTGACATGACCTTTGGCCTCTTCCTGCCTGCCGAGGCGCAGGACGGCCCGGTTCCGGTGCTGTGGTATCTCTCGGGCCTGACCTGCACCCATGAGAACGCCATGGTCAAGGCAGGCGCGCAGGGCTGGGCGGCGGAACAGGGCATCGCATTGGTCTTCCCCGACACCTCGCCGCGCGGCGAAGATGTGGCCAATGACGAGCCCTATGACCTCGGCCAAGGCGCCGGGTTCTATGTCAACGCCACCCAAGAGCCCTGGGCGCCGCATTTCCGTATGTGGGATTACCTGGCTGATGAACTGCCCGCGCTTTTGGGCCGCGAATTCGCTCTCGACATGGACCGGCAGGCGATCACCGGCCATTCCATGGGCGGGCACGGCGCGCTGACGCTGGCGATGTCGCTGCCGGGCCGGTTCCGCTCGGTCTCGGCCTTTTCCCCGATCTGCAACCCCACGGGCGGCGATTGGGGCCGCAAGCAGTTCGCGGCCTATCTCGGGGCGGACGAGGCCGCATGGGCCGCCCATGATGCCAGCCTTCTGATGGCCGAGCGCGGCTTTGACGGGCCGGTTCTGGTCGATACCGGCACCTCCGATCAGTTCCTTGAGCTCTTGCGCCCCGAAACGCTCGCCGCAGCCATGGCCGCACGGCGGCAGGAGGGCACGTTCCGCATGCAAAAGGGCTATGATCACAGCTATTTCTTCATCTCCACCTTCATGGAAGATCACGTCACCTTCCATGCCGAGGCGCTCTATGCGGAGTAGGACATGAGCCATTACGACCTGATCATCATCGGCTCCGGTCCCGCCGGGCGCGCGGCGGCCATTCAGGCCGGCAAGCTCAAGCGGCGGGTGCTGGTGATCGACAAGAAGGACAAGCTGGGCGGCGTGTCGGTGCATACCGGCACGATCCCCTCCAAGACCCTGCGCGAGACGGTGCTCAACCTCTCGGGCTGGCGCGAGCGCAGCTTCTATGGCCGATCCTACCGGGTGAAGGAGGACATCGAGGCGCAGGACCTCAAGATGCGCCTGCACAAGACGCTCGATTACGAGGTCGACGTGCTGGAGCATCAGTTCAACCGCAACCATGTCGATACGCTCAACGGCGTGGCGCGCTTCACCGATGCCCATTCGATCGAGGTCGCGACCGAGGCGGGCGAGGTCACGCGCCTCACCGCCGACCGGTTCCTGATCTCGACCGGCACCAAGACCTACCGGCCCGACACCGTGCCCTTCAACGGCAGCACCGTGGTCGACAGCGACGAGTTTCTCGAACTCGGGCAGATCCCGCGCAGCCTGATCGTGGTCGGTGCGGGCGTGATCGGTGTGGAATATGCCACCATGTTCTCGGCGCTCGACGTGCGGGTCACCCTGATCGAGCCGCGCGAGACCTTTCTCGATTTCATCGACCGCGCGATCATCCGGGATTTCACCCATCAGATCCTCGAAAACGGCGTCGATCTGCGGCTTGGCTCGGCCATCGACAAGATCGAGGATGCGGGCAAACATGTAGAGGTGAGCCTTGCCAATGGCCGCCACGTGCGCGCCGAGATGCTGCTTTTCGCCGCCGGACGGATGGGGGCGACGGACAAGCTCAACCTTGGTGCCGCCGGGCTGGAAACCGACCATCGCGGGCGGCTCGAGGTGGATCGCAAGACCTATCAGACCGCCGTGCCGCATATCTACGCGGCCGGTGACGTGATCGGGCATCCCTCGCTTGCCTCGACCTCGATGCAGCAGGGCCGCGTCGCCGCCTGTGACGCGCTCGACACGCCGACATTGCCCGAAAGCCCGTGGTTCCCCTATGGCATCTACTCGGTCCCCGAGATTTCCACCTGCGGCATGTCCGAAGAGGAAATGCAGGAGCGCGGCATCCCCTATGAGGTCGGCGTCGCCCGCTTTCGCGAGACCTCGCGCGGCCATATCATGGGGCTGGAGCACGGGCTCCTGAAGATGCTCTTCTCGCTCAAGACCCGCCGGGTGCTCGGCGTGCAGATCGTGGGCGAAGGGGCAACGGAACTGATCCACATCGCGCAGGCGGTTCTGAACCTCAAGGGCACGGTGGATTACTTCGTGCAGAACACCTTCAACTACCCGACGCTCGCCGAGGCCTACAAGATCGCCGGTCTGGACGCGTTCAACCGCATGCCCATCCCCGAGGAATACAAGGTCAAACAGGGCGGCAAGAAGGCCAAGAGCGCGTGAGCCTCTACGTCGACGCCGATGCCTGCCCCGTCAAGGACGAGGTCGAGCGGGTGGGCACCCGGCACGGGCTGCGGATGTTCATCGTCTCCAACGGCGGCTTGCGTCCCTCGCGCAATCCGCTGGTCGAGACGGTGATCGTGCCCGACGGTCCCGACGTGGCCGACATGTGGATCGCCGAACGCGCGGGGCCGGGCGACGTGGTGATCACCGGGGATATTCCGCTGGCTGCAAGATGCGTCGAGGCCGGGGCGCAGGTGCTCAAGCACAACGGCGAGGCGCTGACGGCGGCCAATATAGGCAATGTGCTGGCCACCCGCGATCTCATGGCCGACCTGCGCGCCGCCGATCCGTTCCGCCAGGGCGGCGGCAAGGGGTTCACCAAGGCCGACCGCTCGCGTTTTCTCGAGGCATTGGAGCGTGCGGTGCGCCGCGCGAAGGATGTCTGCGGCTGAGACGGCTGTGATGCTGGGTGCTTGTGCCGATTTTGGCCTGGAGCGGACCTTCGCCTCTAGCACCAATGCGCGGAATCAAGGTGCCGGAGGCACCGCCGCGCAGCGCCCGACCGCCCCCCGGGCGGGCGCCTTTGCAACGTGTTAAGTACTTGAAAACGCATAAATATTTGACTAATATAAAGTGCGTTCCGGCAAGGTTGTAGCGCCCACCCGCGGTCGGGCACCGCGCGGCTCTTCCCTGAATCCGCCAAGGTCCGCTTCAGACCCACCCTCACCCAAGCAATTGCGCCACCATCCGGCTCTCGGTCTTCTCGAGCGCCTCGATCACGTCGAAATGGTGCCGCCGTCTGGCAATCTCGTGCCCGGTGCTCCAAGCCTCGGCCAGCCATCGCGCCTGATCCAGAAACACAGGCCGTTCCTCGGCCCCGACCCAGACCGTGACCGGCACGGGCAGAGGGCGCATCAGCGCCGGGCTTTCGGCCTCCGCCGCCTTCATATCCAAGCGGAATTGATCGTTCATCGAGGTTTGCAGGAGTGGCCGCAAGTCCGAAACCGGCGAGATTGGCATGACATGGCTGAGCCGAGCGGCCACCTCGGTCGGCAAAACCCCCTGCACCGCCATGCGCGCCACCAGATGCCCACCCGCCGAATGCCCGGCAAGCGCGATCCGTCCTTCCACCCGGGCTGCCGCCACCGTCACGGCGAGGCTGATCTGTCGGGTGATGTCGGCGATCCGCACCTCCGGGCAGAGATCGTAGGACGGCATCGCCACTGCCCAGCCCCGCGCCAATGGCCCCGCGGCCAGATGCGACCACAAGGACCGGTCGAACCGCAGCCAATAGCCGCCATGCACGAAGACCACGAGGCCCTGCGCCGTTCCTCTGGGGTGAAAGAGATCGAAGGCCTGCCGCGCGCCCTTGCCGTATGGTAGCCCGAGTTCCGCACGCCGCTCCGCACCTAGACGCGCGCGAAACGCCTCTGCGGCGACGGTCCAGCGCGCCGGATATTGCGCCCCGTCCGGAATATGGGGGACATTGGCATAGGCGTCGTCCAGTTCCACGGCGTGATCTCCCTTATCTGGCCCTAGACATTCCTAGCCCAAGCTGGTCTGTCATGACGAGACCAAAAGACACGCCCGAAAGACACGCCCGGAGGAGACCGCGATGACCACGACCGACCTGAAATCCCTGCTCAACGACCCCAGCCTGCTGGCGGAAAAGGCCTATATCGGCGGGCAATGGGTGGATGGCGACAATGGCACCTTTGAAGTGACCAATCCCGCGCGTGGTGACGTGATCGCCCATGTCGCCGATCTCAGCCGCGCGCAGGTGGCCCGCGCCATCGCCGAGGCCGAGGCGGCACAAAAGGATTGGGCCAAGTGGACCGGCAAGGAACGCGCCGCCGTGCTGCGCAAGTTCTTCGACCTGATGATGGAGAACCAGCACGATCTGGGTGTGATCCTGACCGCCGAACAGGGCAAGCCGCTGGCCGAGGCCAAGGGCGAGGTGGCCTATGGGGCCTCATTCATCGAGTTCTTCGGCGAAGAGGCCAAGCGCATCTATGGCGAGATGATCCCTGGCCATCAGCGCGACAAGCGGATCATGGTGCTCAAACAGCCGATCGGCGTTGCCGCCTCAATTACGCCGTGGAACTTTCCCAATGCGATGATCGCCCGCAAGGCGGCACCTGCCCTGGCGGCGGGCTGTGCCTTTGTCGGGCGTCCGGCGGCAGAAACGCCGCTCTCGGCCACGGTGATGGGCGTGCTTGCGGAACGCGCGGGCATCCCGGCGGGCGTGTTCAATATCGTCACCTCGTCGCGTTCCTCCGAGGTGGGCAAGGAATTCTGCGAAAACCCGAGCGTGCGCAAGCTGACCTTCACCGGCTCCACCGAAGTGGGGCGCATCCTGTTGCGGCAGGCCGCCGACAGCGTGATGAAATGCTCGATGGAACTGGGCGGCAACGCGCCCTTCATCGTCTTTGATGACGCCGATCTCGATGCCGCCGTCGAGGGGGCGATCCTGTGCAAGTTCCGCAACAACGGTCAAACCTGCGTCTGCGCCAACCGCATCTACGTGCAATCGGGCGTCTATGACGCCTTCGCCGCCAAGCTCAAGGCGGCGGTTGAAAAGCTGAAAGTCGGCGACGGTCTGGAAGAGGGCACATCGCTCGGGCCGCTGATCAATGCCGATGCGCTGGTCAAGGTGCGCGAGCATGTGGCCGATGCAACCGCCAAGGGCGGTACGGTGATCCTCGGCGGGGCCGAAGAGACCGAGGGGCTGTTCCTGTCGCCCACGATCATCACCGGCGCGACCCGCGACATGGATTTTGCCACCGAGGAGACCTTCGGCCCCCTCGCGCCGCTTTTCAAGTTCGAGGACGAGGACGAGGTGATCGACCTCGCCAATGACACGATCTTCGGCCTTGCCTCTTATTTCTATGCACGCGATCTCAGCCGCGTCTACAAGGTGGCCGAGGCGCTGGAATACGGGATCGTCGGGGTCAATACCGGCATCATCTCGACCGAGGTCGCGCCCTTTGGCGGGGTCAAGCAATCCGGGCTTGGGCGTGAGGGCAGCCATCACGGCATCGAGGATTATCTCGAAATGAAATATGTCTGCCTGAGTGTCTGATTGTCTCGACCGGCGGGCAGGCATTGGCTAGGGTAGGGAAAATCCGACCGCGAGAGGGAGGCGGCCCATGTTCCGCGTCATGTCTCTGATCTGCATTCCGGCATGCCTGTCGGTCCTGCCTGCAATCGCGCAAGAGGACGACGTGCGCCGGGTCTTCGGCACGCTCGGCTATGTGCAGCGCATCGCCCTGCCGCCCGAGGCGCGCGCGACCGTGGTCGCAGAAGGCCGCTTTGGCGCGATGCTGGGGGAGGCGACGGTCGATCCCGACGGCAAGCAGGTGCCGCTGCCCTTCGAGATGACGGTGCCGCCCGGCCTGTCGGGTGAGGTGAGCGCGGTGATCCGCGTTCATGGCGCGCCCAGATGGGTGTTGCGAGGTCTGGCGTTCGAGGCCGGACGCGAGCCGGTCGATCTTGGTGCGTTGACGCTGGAGCCGGTCACCCCGATTGCCTTTGTCACCGAGCTTGTTTGCGGGGACGTGCCGGTCATGGTCGGCATTCTGGGGGAAGAGATGGTGCTGCGCGCCGAGGGGCGCGATATTCCGCTGGCACAGGTCGTATCGGCCTCGGGCGCGCGCTATGAAGGCATCAAGGACCCCGAGACAAACGTCTGGAACAAGGGCGATGCGACGACAATCCGGCTTGAGGGTCGTGATCTGCCCGAATGCCACGAGGTGCCCCCGGCGGAAAAGATGCCTTACCGTGCGCGTGGCAACGAACCCGGCTGGTATGTGGATTTCGGCCCGGAGACCGCAGAAATCGTCGGCGATTACGGCGAGATCACGCGCGCGGCCCCGCGACCGGTGGTGCAGGTCGTGCCAGGGGCCTATGAGTTCGACATGCCCGAAGCAGGCGCGCATCTTCGAATCGAAGAGCGGCTCTGCCATGACGACATGAGCGGCATGCCCTATCCCGACACGGCAGGGTTCAGCCTCGATGGACGAGAGTTGCGCGGCTGTGGCGGCGATCCAGCAGACCTGCTCACCGATGGTGTCTGGCAGGTCACGGCCCTGGGAGACGCGGAGCTGATCGAGCCGGAACGCCTGTCGCTCAACTTCCTCCATCCCGGACGTGTCGCCGGAAGCAGCGGCTGCAACCGCCTGGTGGGCGATTTCACATTGACCGGCGAGGGGATGCAGTTCGGGGCCATGGGCAGTACGATGATGGCCTGTCCCGAGCCACTGATGAAGCAGGAACGCCGCATGCTCGATGCGCTTGAACAGGTGACGCGGTTCGACATTGCCGAGGATGGCGCGCTACAGCTGATCGGGGGTGAGGCCGACGGCGTTCTGGTCGAAGCACGCCAGCCCTGAAACGGAAACGCGCCCGACCGAAGGACATGCGGTCGGGCGCAAGGTGCCTGTTCGGGATGTTCCGCTCAGTTCACCTTTTCGGCATCCACCACATCCTTGGTGACCGTCTGATCGCCATTGGCAATCGTGATGCGACGCGGCTTCAGCGCCTCGGGCATTTCGCGTTCCAGGTCAATATGCAGCATGCCATCGGCATGCGACGCGCCGGTCACGCGGACATGATCGGCCAGTTGGAACCGGCGCTCGAAAGCGCGGGTGGCGATGCCGCGATGCAGATAGGTGCGGTCGCTATCATCCTCGGCCTTGGCCGCCGAGACGACGAGCGCGCCATCTTTCACCTCGACGCTGAGATCATCGGCCCCAAAGCCCGCGACGGCAATCGAGATGCGATAGGCATCGTCGGCGGTCTTCTCGATATTGTAGGGCGGGTAGGTGGGCTGCGTCACGTCGCTGGCCATCACCCGGTCCAGCAGGTCGGCGATCTGGTCGAACCCGACCGTCGCCCGGTAGAGCGGTGCAAGATCAAAGTTGCGCATGGGTCATCCTCCTTTGAGCGATACCTGTTTTCGCGGCCTTCCCATTGGGACAGGCCTGTATGTTTCCCGGCCCTTTCGCGGCACCGGATGACGTTGATTTGGGAAGCGGTGTCGCCCCTGTCAAGTGGCGCGCGGATCGGCTCAGGGCTTGGCAAAACGCGCGCCTGAGGCGCGCTTGCCCGCGCCCACCTGGACCCGCTTGAAGCCGGGATTAACGCTCGCCTGTCCGGCGGTGGCTGCGTGCAGATTGCGTTTGAGTGTGGGGATGAGCGCGCTCAGGTCCATGCCATAGGCGCGCCGGTCCTCGCCCTGCCAGTTGCCACCGCTGACCAGCGACAGGATGCGCGCGCGATTTCCATGCCGGGCAAAAACCGGAGCGCCGGACGAGCCAAAGATCACGTTGCAGTCAAAGCCCATGATCCCCTCGGCGCGCCACAGCATGTTGCATTCACGCTGCCATGAGGGCGCCTTGTCGCGGTCGCGCCCGTAAGAGACGACGCTGACGCGTTCGCCATCGCGCGGCCGCTCATGCACGACAAAGGGTGCCGCAAGAGCGCTGCTGATCGGGCTGGCGAGGCGCAGAAGGGCCGCATCATTGCGGATGTTCTGCGCCCGCATCCCGCCGCGCGGATCGTAGCCGGGTGCGGTCACATAGCCGGTGACGCCGGATTCGGCGATCACGTCGCCATCGCGCAATCCGGCGCGAAACCGGATCGTTCCGGCCTCAACAGGCTTCTTTGCCCGGTCATAGACGCAGTGCGCCGCCGTCAGCACCTGATCGGGCGCGATCAGCACCCCGGTGCAGAACCCGTCGCGACCGATATCCACCCGGCCCACGGCCTCCCATCCGAACAGGTCGTCGCGGTCGGTCAGCCGGATAAGCCCGCTTGACTGCGCCACCACCCCGCCCGAGGCAAGGCACAAAGCAGCGACAAGCCCGAGGATGCGGAGCGCCCGGGTCATGGCTTGGCGAATTTTGCGCCGGTGTCGCGGCGCTCGCCAAAGGTAAAGGTCTTGGGGGCCGCGTCCTGGAACACCCCTTGCCCGGCATCGAGCGCGGCGCGCAACACGCGCAGCGGATCGGTCAACTGTGTTCCGAGCGAGACCTTGCGCCCCTCGACCTCGGCCATGGCCGACACCACCGAGACGATGCGCGGCTGCCCGCCCTCGAAGGAAAAGACCGGCGCACCACTCGATCCGAAATCGACATCGCAGGACATCACGAGCACGCCCTGCTGGCGCGCCATCACCTTGCAGACATTCTGCAGCGACGGAGCCTCGGCGCGGTCCTTGGCATAGCTCACGACGCCGATCTCCTGCCCCTTGCGCGGGCGATCATCGGTCTCGAACGGGGTAACACGGGTGTTGTTGATCGGGTGATGCAGTTCCAGCAGGGCCACGTCATTGCGCACCCGGTCCGCTGTCACGTCGGAATGGAAATTATAATCGGGATGGGTCACGGCGCGGCGAATCGTACGGTATGCCGCCGCGCGCCCGTTGCGCCATCCGGCCATGAATTCGATGCGGGCGGGATCGACACGGTCGCCAGTGGCGCGATCAAAAAGGCAATGCGCCGCCGTCAGCACCAGATCGGGCGCCACCAGCGCCCCGGTGCAGAACCCGCGCCCGCCCAGTTCAAGCCGCCCCACCGCCTCCCACTGACGGGCGTCGTCGCCCATGTCGAGCCGTTCCAGTCGGCTGTCCTGAGCGCTTCCGCTCCCGGCCAGCATAACAAGAAGGGTGACAAGAACAGGGCGCAGCATCGGACCTCCGGCACATCATTACGCCCGTCGGGTAGCAGGCGTTTGGGGCCAGAATATGACCGGCTCAGCGTAGGATCGGAACCTCCGACAAGCCCGCAGCGGCGCGCTCCATCGCAGGCGGCTTGGGTCCGCCGGTGGCCCAGTCGAGCAATTCGACCGTATGCACCACGGGAATTCCGGTGCCCGAGGCGATCTGCATCATGCAACCGATATTTCCGGCGGCGATCACGTCCGGCTGCTTGGCCTCCAGCGTGCGGATTTTGCGATCCTTCAGCTTTTTGGAAATCGCCGGCTGCATGAGGTTGTAGGTGCCCGCTGAGCCGCAGCACAGGTGGGCATCCGCCGGTTCCACCACGGTGAACCCGGCGCGCTTGAGAAGATCCTTGGGATAGGTCTTGATCTGCTGGCCATGCTGCAGCGAGCAGGCGGCGTGATAGGCGATCACCATCTCCTTGTCCGCACCGTCGGGCAGGTCGAGTTGCATCAGCAACTCGCTCACATCCATGGCGACATCGCTCACCCGTGCTGCATCCTCCGCGAGCGATTCCAGCCGGAACATATGCCCGTAATCCTTGACCGTCGTGCCGCATCCGCTGGTATTGATCACGATGGCATCCAAGCCCTCGCCATCCATCTCGCGTGCCCAGGCCCGGATGTTCTTCGCCGCCGTGGCGTGGCTTTCTTCGGTCTTGCCCATGTGATGCGTCAGCGCCCCGCAGCAACCGGCCCCCTCGGCCACCACTACCTCGCAGCCCAGCCGGGTAAGCAGCCGAATGGTGGCGTCGTTGATATCGGTGTTGAGGGCGCGCTGCGCACAGCCGGTCATCAGCGCCACCCGCTTCCTGCGCGTGCCTTGCGCGGGGAAGGTTTGCGGGTCGTCATTGCGGCTGACGGGTGGCACCTGTTTCGGTGCCATTTCCAGCATCGCGCGCAGCCGGGCATCGGGCATCAGCCGCGCAAAGGGCCGCCCGATCTTGGCCCCGAGCAAAGCGACGCGAAAGCGCATCGGATAGGGCAGGATGCGCGCCAGGATCCAGCGCAGGGCGCGGTCGCCCAAAGGGCGCTTGTAACGCTTCTCGATATATTCGCGCGCCTGATCTACCAGATGCATATAATGGACGCCCGACGGGCAGGTGGTCATGCAGGCCAAACAGGACAGGCAGCGGTCGATATGCTTGACGGTCTTCTCGTCGGGAACGCGGTCGTTCTCGAGCATGTCCTTGATGAGGTAGATACGCCCGCGCGGGCTGTCCAACTCATCCCCCAGCACCTGATAAGTCGGGCAGGTCGCGGTGCAAAACCCGCAATGCACGCAAGAGCGCAGGATCTCGTTGGCGCGCGCGATCTTTGGATCTTCGAGCTGTTCGGCGGTGAATTCGGTCTTCATGTGCTGTCTCTCCGGGCGCGGCTCAGGCGGTTTCGCCCTGCGTCATCAGGCCGGGGTTGAGGATTTGGCGGGGGTCGAATTTCTGTCGCAGCCCCTCTTGCAGGGCGGCCACCGGCGCGGGCAGCGGCGGGAATGTGGCCCGGCTCCGGTCCCCCCGGATCAACATCGCGTGCCCGCCTTTCGCTGCCACGGCGGCGCGCAGTTTACCGGCACTGATGCCCGAGCCCTCGGGGGCCAGCAGCCAGATCAGCCCGCCACCCCAATCATAGAGCGCCTCTGCTCCGCCCAGATCGGCCACGATCCCGGCCGCGTCCGTGGGCTTGACCGAGATGCGCCAGACATCACCGTCGCGTCCGTGAAACGGGGCAACGTCGCGTACGTATCGCCAATCCGCCTCGGTCTTTTCCGGGTCTGTCTCCAGCGTGAAATTGCCGAATTCCGCGAGCAGCGATTGCAATTCTCCGGCGCGGTAGGCCACGGAGTTTTCGAACCCCTCCAGCCGGATCATCGTGACTGGCGCTTCGTTCGGACCGGTTTGCAGATGCGCGGCCCCGGTCACCTCGTAGGGCGAGCCGAGCGCACGGTTGAGCGCGGTGATCGCCTGCGCGTCGCTCAGGCCCTCAACCCGCATCACCCCGGTACTGCGCGGGCGCGGCAGCACCTTGAGCGCGACTTCGGTCAGCACGCCCAACGTGCCGTAACTCCCGGCCATCAGCTTCACCAGATCATAGCCGGTCACGTTCTTCATCACCCGCCCGCCATTCTTGACGATGCGCCCCTGCCCATCGACAAAGCGCACGCCCAAAAGGAAATCGCGGCAGGCCCCGGCTTGGATCCGGCGCGGCCCGCTGACATTGGCGGCCACCACGCCGCCGATGGTCGGAGTGCCGTTCGTGCCCAACAGCCCGCGATGATCCATCGGCTCGAAGGCCAGCCGCTGGCCCTCGGCCTCCAGCGCGGCCTCAATCTCCGCCAGCGGCGTGCCCGCCTTGGCGACCAGCGTCAGCGCGCCGGGCTCATAGAGCTCGATCCCGGTCAGCCCAGACGTGCCCAGCCGCGCCCCGTTCGAGGCGCGCCCAAGGGGCCGCGTGCCGCCGCCCTCGATGCGCAGCGGTCCCTCCGCGCCGGTGATGATCTCGGCAAGTTCCGCCTCGGTTTTCGGTGTCATGCTGCTTCTTCTCGGCAAAAATACCCTGGGGTCCGGGGGTGAACCCCTCGGGTCTACTATGTCAGGCCGCGCGCCGTGGGTCGGACGAATCGAGCGGAAACACCTTGGCCGGGTTGAGCAGCCATTTGGGATCGAACACGTCCTTGACGTCCATCTGCGCGGCCAGATCATCGGGCGCGTATTGATGTGCCATCAGGTCGCGCTTCTCGATTCCCACGCCATGCTCGCCGGTGAGGCACCCGCCTACCTCGACGCAAAGCTTGAGAATCTCTGCCCCGAATTCCTCGCACAGTTCCAGATCTCCGGGCTTGTTGGCATCGAACAGGATGAGCGGATGCATGTTGCCGTCGCCTGCGTGAAACACATTCGCCACGTCCAGTCCGAACTGCTCCGACATCTCGCCGATGCGACGCAGGACGAAAGGAAGCTGGCTGACCGGGATGGTGCCGTCGAGGCACATGTAATCGTTGATATTGCCCATCGCACCAAAGGCCGATTTCCGGCCCAGCCAGATCTTGGCACTTTCTTCGGCGGACCGGCTCTGGCGCAACTCCACCGGATCGTGCCGCCGCGCGATCTCTTCGATGAGGCTCAGTTGCTCGTCGATCTCGGCATCCGATCCCTCGACCTCGACGATCAGCAGCGCCTCGCAATCGGGATAGCCCGCCTTGGCGAAATCCTCGGTCGCACGGATGCAGGGGCGGTCCATGAATTCGATCGCCACCGGCAGCACGCCCGCCTTGATGATGTCGCTGACGCAGGCCCCGGCCACCTCGTTCGAATCAAAGCCAATCAGCACGGGTCGCGCGCCCTCGGGCTTTCGCAGGATGCGCAAGGTCGCCTCGGTCACCACGCCCAACTGCCCCTCGGATCCGCAGATCAGGCCCAGCAGGTCGTAGCCCTCGGCCTCCAGATACGCGCCGCCCAGTTCGATCACGGTGCCGTCCATCAGCACCATGGTCACGCCCATCAGGTTGTTGGTGGTCACTCCGTATTTGAGGCAATGCGCCCCGCCCGAATTCATCGCGATATTGCCCGCGATGGCACAGGCCAGCTGGCTCGATGGGTCGGGCGCGTAGAAAAACCCGTGTTCTTCCACGGCGCCGGTGACACTCAGGTTGGTGCGCCCGGTCTGTACCCGGATGAAACGGTTGTCGTAATCGGTCTCCAGCACCTCCGCGAGCCGCGCCACCCCGAGAATCACGCTATCCGCCGTGGGCAGCGCACCGCCCGCCAGTGACGTACCCGAGCCGCGCGGCACCACCGGCACACCCATCTCGTGACAGATCGCCAAGGCGTCCGAGACCTCTTGCGTCGAGGCGGGCAGGACCACCGCCAGAGGCGGGCATTTGTAGGCAGTCAGCGCGTCGCATTCATAGGCGCGCGTTTCGGCCAGATCGGTGATCACGGCGTCCTGCGGCAAAACCTCTTGCAGACGCTCTACAAGAGCGGCCTTCTTGGCGAGAATGGCGGGATTTGGCTCTGGCATCTGCATGGCATACCTCCTGAAATTGGTAAAACTATATAACCAATTTGACGATGTTGCGAGTCCTTTTTCATCGGCGCGACCCTCTGACACTTGCGCAGACTGCCACGCTCGGGCAAGGGAAAGCGGATGGATTGGGTCAAGATCATACACATTCTTTGCGTCATGGGCTGGATGACGTCAATTTTCGCCGTGCCGCGCGCGCTGATCTACTGGCACCGTGAATGGGACAGGCTGGGCGAATTCGGCCCGCTTGGCGATCTGACGATCCGGCTTTACCGGTTTTCGCTCGGGCTTGGCGTGATCGCCATCGGCACCGGTCTTTACCTCGCACATTGGCTGGGCTGGCCGGGCTGGGCCCATCTCAAGCTGGCACTGGTTGTGGCGCTTGCGCTGCATTACGCGTGGACCGGTCAGCTTGTGCTGCGGGCGCGCAAGGGCCTCTTTACCGAGAGCGACCGTTTCCTGCGCATCTTCAACGAAATCAGCGTGTTCGGCGTGATCGCGGTGCTTTGGGCCGTGATCGTGCGCCCGTTCTGAGCCGATGGGCGCGCTGCTGCCGGAACTGGCGCATTTCACACGGCTCGACGCGGTCGGCGTGGCGCTGCTGCTTGGGGTATGGATCGGCATGACCCTGCTGATCGAGAACGCCCCGCGCCGCTGGCCCTCCACCTCGAACCTGATGGCCGATTATCGCCGCGAATGGATGGTGCAATTCGTGACCCGTGATCCGCGCATCTTCGATTCGCAGGTGATCGGGCAATTGCGGCAGGGCACCTCGTTTTTCGCCTCGGCCACGCTTATTGCCATCGGCGGGGCGCTGGCCCTTCTGGGCGATCTGGAGCGGGTGATCGGCCTTGCCGGAGATCTTAGCGCCGGGCAACGCCCGATGATCGTCTGGGAGGTCAAGATCCTGCTGATCGTGCTCTTTCTGGTCAATGCCTTCTTGAAATTTGTCTGGTCCAACCGTCTGTTCGGCTATTGCGCCGTTCTGATGGGGGCGGTGCCCAATGATCCGGGCCATCCTGCCGCGCTGTCGCGGGCGCGCAAGGCGGGCGAGATCAACATCACCGCCGCGCGCGGCTTCAATCGCGGCCTGCGTGCGCTTTACTGTGCACTCGCGGCGACGGCCTGGCTGCTCGGGGCATATGCGCTGATCGCGGCGGCAGCGATCACTGCGCTGGTTCTGCTGCGGCGTGAATTCGCCTCGGCCTCGCGCGCGGTGCTCATGCTGCCCGACGGTGTGGAACACACAGGGAAGTGAGTGCAAGGCTGACGGTTTCGCGCTACGATGGTGGGCATGAAACAGATCGTCTCCTGCCTCGGCGCCTGTTGCCTCGCCACCGCCGTCATGGCGCATGAGCCCGCGATTCTCGACGTTCAGGTCGAGAAATCCGGCATGTCCTGGCGCGTCGATGTGACCATCGAGCATCCCGATACCGGCTGGGATCATTATGCCGATGGCTGGGAGGTGCTGGATGCTAACGGCAATCGTCTGGGACATCGCATTCTGCACCATCCGCATGTCGATGAGCAACCTTTCACCCGGTCGCTGACCAATCTCAACCTGCCCGACGGCACGCGCGAGATTTTCGTCAAGGCGCATTGCTCGATCGAGGGCTGGAGCAGTGAGACGGTGCGGGTCGAACTGGAGCCATAGGGCAGGGGGAGAGCAGGGAGCGATTGGCCTGAAGTTGCCGTCGCCGCACCCCGCGCGGCACCTTCTGTCGTTCGCCAAAGTCCGCAACAGACCTGAACCGTCCCTCTACCGACGCCCCTCGCGCAGCCAACCCGTAAGGATCAGCCCCGAGACCAGTAACAGGACAAGCCACGGCGGCAGGAGCGCCATCTGGCTCACGCTCATCGTCTCATAGGCGCCGCGCGGCGTGATCCCGATCCAGCCGCGCCCGGCGGCGGGGCGGCCTTCGCGCACCTCGCGGATGCGCGGCACCCCGTCGGCCATCGCCTGCACGCCGCCATTGGTGGCGTCGATCACCGGGCGCAAGGCGGCATCGCTGGCAATCGTGCGCTCGAACTCGACCGGGGCGGCCGGGCCGAGCCCGATCACCGCGCTTTCCTCGCCATTCTCCAGCCGGTAAAGCCCGATCTCGGGCCCGTCATAAAGCGTCTCGAACCGTCCGGGCGAGACCTCTTCGAGATCTCGCTCGATCACCTCGCCGGAGGGTGTGGTGATCGTGACCGGCCCCACCTCGTCTGAGAGCGACCGGCGGATCACCCGCATCTGTTGCCCCGTCGCCTCGGCCCAGAGCGCCTCTTCCTCAAGTTCGGGTTCCTTCATCATCCAATGCGCGAGACGGCGCAGGAGTTCGAGTTGTGGTCCGCCGCCTTCGAAGCCGCGCCCCCAGAGCCAGGCGTGATCCGACGCCAGCAGCGCCACGCGCCCCTCGCCGACGCGGTCAAGCATCAGGAGCGGGCGGTCGCCCACGCCCGACATGACCACGTCGCCGCCCGTAGGCGTCACCTCGATCTGGCGCATCCAGCGGCCCCATTCGGCGCCGAAATCACGCTCCAGCCCGGCGGTCACCGGGTGTCGCTCGCCCAGGTCGGTGACATCGGGGCGATAGCCCTCTTCCACAACCCGCGCGGTGGGGCGGGCGGGCACCATTTCCTCGAATGGGCCGCGATAGATGCTCTCGGCCCCGGCGAAATCCGGGCCTGCGGCGAGCAGCACCGCGCCGCCCTTTTCGACGTATTGGCGGATGTTTTCGAGGTAGATCGAGGGCAAAATACCGCGACGGCGGTAGCGGTCAAAGATGATCAGGTCGAAATCATCGACCTTTTCGAGGAACAGCTCGCGCGTCGGAAAGGCGATGAGCGAGAGTTCCCGCACCGGCACGCCGTCCTGTTTCTCGGGCGGGCGCAGGATCGTGAAATGCACCAGATCGACCGAACTGTCGGATTTCAGCAGGTTGCGCCATGTGCGCGTGCCTGGATGCGGCTGACCCGAGACCAGAAGGACGCTGAGCCGGTCGCGCACGCCGTTGATCTGCACAAGCGCGGTGTTGTTGCGGTCCGTGAGTTCGCCTTCGGCCATCGGTGTGGTGAATTGCAGCACGTTGCGCCCGCCATGCGGCAGGGTCAGGGGCAGGGTCATTTCCTCGCCCAGGGGCACGGAAAAGCGGCGCGGCTCGTCGCCGTCGATGGAGATGTCGAGCGGCACTTCCTCGACGCCTTCGGGGGCCGCGCCATCATCCTCGATGGTCAGCGTGAGGCGCACTTCTTCGTCGAGAATGGCAAAGGCGGGGGCATTGTCGACGCGCAGGCGCCGGTCCCAGTCGCCCTCGCGCCCGCTATGCAGCAGGTGCAGCGGCGCGGGGATCTGAGGCGCGCTTTCGGCATCGTGGATGCGCCCGTCAGAGAGCATGATCACCCCGGCGATGCGGCCACGCGGCTCTTCGGCCATGGCCTGTGCGAGGGCTGTCATCGCCAGCGTGCCGCCATTCTCGGGCGCGTCGGGCACCGGCACGCGCCGCACCTCGGTATTCTCGCGCGCCTCCAGTTGCGCCGCCAGCGTATCTGCAGTCTCCCGTGTCATGGCACCCCGGTCCGCGAGTCCTTGACTGGCGCTTTCATCCTCGACCAGCAGCACGATATCGCTCAGCGGGGCGCGATCCTCCTGCTGATAGGCGGGGCCAAGCAGTGCGCCCAGCACGACCAGCCCGGCCAGTGCACGGAACGCCCAGCCCGACAGGCCGCGCAAGAGTGCGAGGGACAATCCTGCCGCCACCAGCACCGCCAATGCGGCAATCAGCCAGACCGGCAGGAGTGGATCAAAAATCACGCTGCCCGTCATTGGCCCAACCTGTCCAGAAGGGCGGGCACATGGACCTGATCGGATTTGTAATTGCCGGTCAGCACATGCATCACCAGATTGACGCCGAAGCGGTAGGCCAGTTCGCGCTGCCGCTCTCCGGCATAGCCGCGTCCGACCGGAAACAGCGGATCGCCGCGCTCGTTCACCGCCCAGGCCGAGGCCCAGTCATTTCCGCCAATCACCACCGGCGTCACCCCGTCATTGAGATTGCGGAACGGCATGCCGTCGATGCGTTCGGCATCGGGGGGCGCGGCCTCGACCCAGACCGCGCGGCCAGTGTGACGGCCCGGGAAATCGCTGAGCAGATAGAACGTGCGGGTCAGGACGTGATCCTCCGGCACCGGCTCCAGCGGGGGAATATCCAGCGGGGCCGCCAGCCGTTGCAGTCGCGCGCCATTGGGCGAGGAGGCGCCGAAGCCCGCCACATCGGCGTCGCGGGTGTCGAACACGATCATGCCGCCACTGCGCAGGTAGTCGTTGAGTTTCACATAGGCCTCGGCCGAGGGGGTGGGCTGATCGGGCGTGATCGGCCAGTAGAGGATCGGGTAGAACGCCAGCTCATCGGTTTCGAGGTTGACGCTGATCGGCGGGTCCGGCTCGACCGAGGTGCGGAAGGTGAGCATCCGCCCCAGCCCCCGCAGCCCGGCGCGCGCGGCGTCGTCCACGTCAGTATTGCCAGTGATCACATGGGCGAGCACCACTTCGGACGTGGCTTCGATCGCGCGGGCATCACTCTCCTGCGCCTGCGCCTGTTGCGGTGTGCCGAGGCTGAGCGCGACCAGAAGCATCGCCGCCGCCCGCGCGGGCCAGAGCCGCCCTGAAAGCGCCAGTGAGGCAAGGATATCCGCCGTCAGCAGTACCAGCGCCGCAGCCAGCAGCCACCCGCCAAGCGGCGTCTCAGGCGCGCGGGTCAGCCCCTCGACGGGGATGCGCGAGGGCCATGTCATGGGGGTGAGGGTCGCCTCCTGCGTCATCACATTGCGCGCCATCCGCCGCTCCGGGCCATCGTAGAGCCCCGGCAGAAGGTCGGGACCAAGCGACGCCTCAAGCAGGTCCTCACCGGCCACGCCGGGACGGGTGCCCGCATCGTCCAGCCGCCCGAACCCGTCGAGCACCTCGACCGGCTGCCATGTGGTGCCCTCAAGTTCCGCCATGTCCGGCGGGGCGATGGCCGAGGACACCGCCAGCCGCTCCAGCATCTGTACGAAAAGGCCCGAGAGCGGCAGGGAAGACCATTCGGCATTGGCGGTGACGTGAAAGAGCACGACCTGCCCCGCGCCGATCCGCTTGCGCGTGACCAGCGGTGTGCCGTCGGTCAGTTGGGCGATCACCCGCTCGGCCAGCGTCGGGTCGGGCTGTGCCATGACCTGCGCGCTGACCGTCACGTCACCAGGGATATCGAGCCCCTGAAACGGGCTGCCATCGGGGAAGGGGGCGAGCGATTTGGGCTCTCCCCAGCTCATCGCGCCGCCCACCGTGCGCCCGCCCGCGCGCAGGCGGACCGGCATCAGTGGGGCCTCTTCGCTGCGCGAGATGTCACTTGCGGCGACGCGCGGCCCGGCAAAGCGCAGGAGCAGTCCACCCTTTTCGGCCCATTCGAGCAAGGCCGCCTGCTCGGCACCCGAAAGGGTCGCCACATCGGCCAGCACGATCACATCGGGGTTGGCGGGCAGCACATCCATCAGCGCGCCGTCCAGCAGGTCGGCGGTCGGCACCAGCGCCTTTTCGAGGTAATGCAGCGGCGACAAAAGCTCCAACCCCTCGCGATCCTCGCGACCGGCAATCAGCGCCACCTCGCGCCGTTTCAGCCCGTCATCTGTGAGCGTGACCGCTCCTGCCTGCGTCTCTCCGGCGATCTCGAACCGGGTGACACGGGCGCGCAGTTCAGGCGGCAGCGAGAGCGCGCCGGTGGCCTCGGTGGCATCTTCTTCGAATGTCATCGGCAGGCTCGCCAGCACGCGCGGGATGTCTGCGGGGTCGAGGCCATGGGCATTGACGGTGATCTCGCGCGTGCCACCCGGCGCGGCGCGCAGTGCGGTCAGATCGACCAGCCCGTCGGATAGTTGCGCGGGGCGAAGGGCCAGCACCGGGCGCGCGCTTTCGTGCACCGTGACCGGGCCGCGCGCCTCCAGTGCCTCAAGCAGTGCATCGCGCCCGTCATGCGCCAGACCGTCCGAGAACCAGCGCGTCTCGAACCCGTCATCGCCGAGCATCTCTGCCGCTGCCTCCAGCGTCTCGGGGGTGGGGCCCCAGGGCGCGGGTGTCAGCCCCGGCAGGCCGCTGCGCCATGTCTCGGCGGCGCGAAAGACCGGCGCTTCGGGGTCGCTCAACTCCATGATCGCGGCGGCGCGCCCGTCGCGCCCCGCCTCGGCCAAGAGGCCGTCCATCACCGCCACCTGCGCGTTCCAGTCCCGCGCATTGGCCCAGCTTGCATCGGTCACGATCAGCAGCGGCAGGCGGCTTGCCGCCTCGCCGTCCGCGCGAGGATTGAGCACCGGCCCCGCCAGCCCCACGATCACCGCCGCCACCGCCAGAATCCGCAGAAGCAATAGCCACCACGGCGTGCGATCCGTCACCGTGTCGTCATCGGTCAGCCCCAGAAGCAGCGCCACGCCGGGGAAGCGCCGCCGAATGGGCGCAGGCGGCACGGCGCGCAGGATAATCCACAGGATGGGCAGCGCGGCGAGCGCCAGCAACAGCCAGGGTGCTGCGAAACCGATAGGTCCAAGCATCATGCGCCCGCCCCCTTGTCGATCGCGCGATAGAGCCACAGGAGCGCCGATTGCGCAGAGTCGCCGGTGTGGTGCAAACCGTGCCGCCAGCCGGTCGCGGCACAAAGCGAGGCGAGTTCGGCCTTGCGTTCCGCCAGCCTCGCCAGATAGCGGTCGCGCAGGTCGTTGGCCTTCAGCGTCTCATGCGCCAGCGTGCCGCCCATGCTCTCGAAAATCGTGCGGCCGCGATAGGGAAACGCCTCTTCCGCCGGGTCGAGCACCTGATAGACCACGCCGCGCACCCCGCGATCCGCCGCCTTGGTCAATGCGGCGCGCAGCCCCGCCAGATCACCCATGTAATCTGAGATCAAGAGCGCCCGGCCATGCGGCACGAGGCCCGCCATGTCGGGGCTTGCGTAATCGTCGTCGCTGTCGAGCGTGAGCGCCTGTGTCAGCCGCGCCAGTTGCGCCTGCCCGCGCCGGGGGGGCAGGGCGGTGCCGGTCATTCCCACCCGTTCGCCGCCGCGCAGCAGCAGCACCGAGATTGCCAGCGCCAGAAGCCGCGCGCGATCTGCCTTGTCGGGCAGGCCCTTGTCTGAGGAAAACCGCATCGAGGCGGCGGGATCGACCCAGAGCATGACGCTCTGCGCTATCTGCCATTCGCGTTGCCGCACGAACTGAGCGTCCGACCGGGCCGAGCGGCGCCAGTCGATCATCCGGCGGCTGTCGCCCTGTTGCACCGGGCGGTATTGCCAGAAATCGTCGCCTTGCCCGGCGCGTCTGCGGCCGTGCTCGCCCAACAGGACGGTGCCCGCCAGATGCTCGGCCCGCGCCAGAAGCGGCGGCAGGCGCGCGGCCTCGGCCTCGGCGCGGGGGCGCAGGGTATGGACGGTCTCTTCCATGTCAGGCGGCGGCCTGAACCTGTGTCACGTCCTCGATCATCCGCGCGATCAATGCGTTGAGGCTGTCGCCCCGGGCCCGCGCGGCAAAATTGAGCGCCATGCGGTGGCCCAGCACCGGCTGCGCCATCGCGGCCACGTCGCTGGCATCGGGGGCAAGGCGGCCCTGCAACATCGCCCGCGCCCGCACCGTCAGCATCAGCGCCTGTGCGGCACGCGGGCCGGGGCCCCAGGCGACGCTCTCGCGCACGCGCTCGTCGGCGCTCGCATCCTCGGGGCGGCAGGCGCGCACGAGATCGAGAATGACCTCCATCACCTTTTCGCCCACTGGCATGCGGCGCAGCATCTGTTGCGCGTCGATCAATTCTTCGGGGGTAAAGACGCCATGGGCCTCTTCTTCCTCGGCCCCGGTGGTGGCCAGCAGGATCGCGCGTTCGGTGTCACGGTCCGGGTAGGGCACGTCGATCTGCACGAGAAAACGGTCAAGCTGTGCCTCGGGCAGGGGGTATGTGCCCTCCTGCTCGATCGGGTTCTGTGTGGCCAGCACGTGAAAGGGCGGGGTGAGCGTGCGGTTCTGGCCCGCGACCGTCACCTGCCGCTCCTGCATCGCCTGCAACAGCGCCGATTGCGTGCGCGGGCTGGCGCGGTTGATCTCGTCGGCCATCAGAAGCTGGCAAAAGATCGGCCCCTCAATGAACTTGAAGGCGCGCTTGCCGTCCTCGGAGGTCTCCAGTACTTCGCTGCCCAGAATGTCGGCGGGCATGAGATCTGGCGTGAACTGCACTCGGTTGGTGTTGAGGCCCATCACCGTGCCCAATGTCTCGACCAGCCGGGTCTTGCCCAGACCGGGCAGGCCGATGAGCAACCCGTGCCCGCCGCACAAAAGCGCCGAGAGCGACAGGTCAACCACCCGCTCCTGACCGATGAACCGCCGCGTGATCGAGGCGCGGGCCTGCGCCAATTTGCCTTCCAGCGCGTCGAGACCGGCGAGAAGATCGGGGTCATCGGTCATGGCAAAACTCCTGTCAGAACTATATCCTCAGCCTAGAGTGTATCGCGCAAGACAGAAATGGCAAAAGCAATGAGCACAGAATCTCTCACAACCCCGTCAGCCGACAGCCTCGCCGCTTCTGCACGTGCGGTCGCCAAGCACGGGCGCGGTCTGCCGCCGGTACAGGACTGGAATCCACCGTTTTGCGGAGATCTCGACATGCGCATCGCCCGCGACGGGACGTGGTTCTACCAGGGTACGCCGATCACGCGGACAGCACTTGTGCGGCTCTTTTCGACCATTCTGCGCCGAGACGGGGATGATTATTTTCTGGTCACGCCGGTCGAAAAGGTCGGGATTACGGTCGATGACGCGCCTTTCGTGGCCGTTGATGTCCAGGCCGAGGGGGCAGGGCAGGATCAGACCCTGCGGTTCGAGACCAATGTCGGCGATCACGTCACCGCCGGGCCGGATCATCCGATTCGCGTGGAGCGCGACCCCGAAACCGGTGAGCCTTCTCCTTACGTGCTGGTGCGCGCCAATCTCGAGGCGCTCATCGACCGCAAGAGTTTTTACCGGCTGGTCGAGATCGGTGATTGTTCGGCAGGCTGGTTCGGCCTGTGGTCGGGCGGCGCGTTCTTCCGCATCATTCCGGAAGACGAATTGCCCTGAGCGGTTTTCCGGTCAGCCGGGCAACTCCTTGAGGATCGCCTCGGCGGCGGCACGCGGGTTCTCCGCCGTCCAGACGGGACGGCCCACCACGATATGATCGGCCCCGGCGGCCACCGCCTGCGCCGGGGTCGCCACCCGTTTCTGATCGCCGAGGGCACTGCCAACGGGCCGCACGCCGGGTGTCACGATCAATCGCCCCGCCGCTTGCGGCAGGGCGCGGATCATTGCGGCCTCCTGCGGGCTGGCGATCACGCCATCGGCCCCCGCCTCGAAGGCCCGCCCCGCGCGCTCGGCCACCAGATCGGACAGATCGCCGGGCTTGATCAGCCCGGCATCGAGATCGGCCCGGTCGAGCGAGGTCAGGATCGTCACGGCAAGGATTTTCAAGGGCTTGCCCGCCGCCCCCTCCTTGGCGGCGCGCACCACATGCGGATCGCCGTGCACGGTGAGGAAATCCAGATCGAACTGCGCCAGCCCGCGCACCGCGGCCTCGATCGTGGCCCCGATATCGAACAGCTTCATATCGAGGAAAATCCGCTTGCCATGCTCCTGTTTGAGCTCATTGGCCAGCGCCAGCCCACCACCCGTCAGCATCCCCAACCCGATCTTGTAGAAATTCACCGACGCTCCCAGCGTCTCGGCAAGCTGCAAGCCCTCCAGCGCATTGGGCACATCGAGGGCAACGATCAGGCGGTCATCGGACATCGGGCACACTCCGCAGGCAATGGGGCAAGGGTCTGCGCCCTTGTCGCGGCGGGCTCGCAGGGCGTCAAGCCCTCTGTGTTACGCGGCCGTGATCATGCGGCATGCGGGTGCACGGCAATTGCGTGTTCCGGCAGGCGCAGCATCCGAAGCCCGGCACGGCCCGATTGGTGCAACCGTTCCGCCCGTTCGCGCAGGCCCCGCATGACCCGGTCATACTCCGACGTGAGCGGCGCCGGGAAGTGAACAGCATAGCCGATTGCCACCGCGCCCTGCATGATGTCGACGACTGCCTCGAAAGCGCCCTGTTTGGGATTGTAGCGCACCGGTCCAATCCGGCATGGCTGGTGTTGCATTGGTCCGATCCTTTGTCTCATGGCCCGCGCCGGGCCTGTGGATAACTACCCAAGATATTGGAATCGCAATGGGTTGATCCAAGTCGGGGTCACGAAAATGTGGCAGGCCGCGATTTCGGGGAGTGTCTATCTTGAAGCTCACGCAGCCGTTACCCATGTATCACTCAAGGTCCCCGACCGCTGCATGCCTAGATTAGGGTGCGCCACCGGGGGAACGCTTGAGAAAAGGAGAACGACCCATGGACTTCAACAAGTTCACGGAACGGTCGCGCGGTTTCATCCAGGCCGCACAGACCATCGCGATGCGCGAAAGCCATCAGAAACTCGCCCCCGAACATCTGCTCAAGGCGCTCTTGGACGATCCCGAGGGGCTGGCCAGCAACCTGATCAAACGCGGCGGTGGCGATCCCGCGCGGGTGACGCAGGCCAATGATCTGGCACTGGGCAAGATTCCGCAGGTCTCGGGCGATGCAGGCCAGACCTATATGGACCAGCAGACCGGCAAGGTGCTGGCCGAGGCCGAGAAGCTGGCCCAGAAGGCCGGTGACAGCTTTGTGCCCATGGAACGCATCCTGACCGCGCTTGCCGTCGTGAAGAGCCCCGCCAAGGACGCGCTCGACGCTGGTGGCATCAGCGCGCAACAGATAAACGAGGCGATCAATGATATCCGCAAGGGCCGCACCGCCGACACGGCGAGCGCCGAGGACACCTATGAGGCGCTGGAAAAATATGCCCACGACCTAACCAAGGCGGCCCGCGAAGGCAAGATCGACCCCATTATCGGCCGCGATGACGAGATCCGCCGCGCGATGCAGATCCTGAGCCGCCGGACCAAGAACAACCCTGTTCTGATCGGCGAGCCGGGCGTCGGCAAGACCGCCATCGCCGAGGGTCTCGCCCTGCGCATCGTCAATGGTGACGTGCCTGAAAGCCTACGC
This sequence comes from Roseovarius sp. MBR-154, assembly GCF_053628595.1. Classification (NCBI taxonomy): domain Bacteria; kingdom Pseudomonadati; phylum Pseudomonadota; class Alphaproteobacteria; order Rhodobacterales; family Roseobacteraceae; genus Roseovarius; species Roseovarius sp. MBR-154. Next base: position 58,029 of record NZ_JBRJGR010000015.1, on the reverse strand, counting down.
AACAAGCGCCTGCTCTCGCTCGACATGGGCGCGCTCATCGCCGGTGCAAAATATCGCGGCGATTTCGAGGAACGGCTCAAGGGCGTGCTGAACGAGGTGACGCAGGCCGCCGGTGAAATCATCCTTTTCATCGACGAGATGCACACCCTTGTCGGTGCGGGCAAGACCGATGGCGCGATGGACGCCGCCAACTTGATCAAGCCTGCGCTGGCACGCGGTGAGCTGCACTGCATCGGCGCCACCACGCTTGATGAATACCGCAAGCATGTGGAAAAGGACGCGGCCCTTGCCCGCCGGTTCCAGCCGCTCACCGTCGAGGAGCCGACGGTCGAGGACACGATCTCGATCCTGCGCGGCATCAAGGAGAAATACGAGCTGCACCACGGTGTGCGCATCTCCGACAGCGCGCTTGTCGCGGCGGCAACCCTCTCGCACCGCTACATCACCGACCGCTTTCTTCCCGACAAGGCCATCGACCTGATGGACGAGGCCGCCAGCCGTCTGCGCATGGAAGTGGACAGCAAGCCCGAGGAATTGGACGCGCTCGACCGCGACATCCTGCAAAAGCAGATCGAATGCGAAGCCCTGCGCAAGGAAGACGATGCCGCCTCCAAGGACCGGCTGTCCAAACTGGAACGCGAACTGGCCGAGTTGCAGGAGCAATCCTCCGAGATGACCGCGCAATGGCAGGCCGAGCGTGACAAGCTGGCCTCCGCCCGCGATCTCAAGGAGCAACTCGACCGCGCCCGCGCCGAGCTGGACATCGCCAAGCGCGAGGGCAATCTCGCCAAGGCGGGCGAGCTTAGCTACGGCGTGATCCCGCAGCTTGAGAAAAAGTTGGCCGAGGCCGAGAGCCAAGGCGATGACGATGTCATGGTCGAAGAGGCCGTGCGCCCCGAGCAGATCGCGCAGGTCGTCGAACGCTGGACCGGCATCCCGACCGCCAAGATGCTCGAGGGCGAGCGCGAGAAACTGCTCGGGATGGAGGACAACCTGCATCGCCGCGTGATCGGTCAGAACAAGGCGGTCAAGGCCGTCGCCAATGCCGTGCGTCGGGCGCGCGCGGGCCTGAATGACGAGAACCGGCCACTTGGCAGCTTCCTCTTCCTCGGGCCGACCGGCGTCGGCAAGACCGAACTGACCAAGGCGGTGGCGGAATTCCTCTTTGACGACGATTCAGCGATGGTCCGCATCGACATGTCGGAATTCATGGAGAAACACTCCGTCGCCCGCCTGATCGGCGCACCTCCGGGCTATGTCGGCTATGACGAGGGTGGCGTGCTGACCGAGGCCGTGCGCCGCCGCCCCTATCAGGTGGTACTGTTCGACGAGGTCGAGAAGGCACATCCCGACGTGTTCAACGTGCTCCTTCAGGTGCTCGATGACGGCGTGCTGACCGATGGTCATGGCCGCACCGTGGACTTCAAGCAGACGCTGATCGTGCTCACCTCGAACCTGGGTTCACAGGCGCTCAGCCAACTGCCCGAGGCGTCGGATTCGTCCGAGGCCAAGCGCGACGTGATGGATGCGGTGCGGGCGCATTTCCGCCCCGAATTCCTCAATCGTCTGGACGAGACGATCATCTTCGACCGTCTGAACCGCGAGGATATGGACGGGATCGTCGAAATCCAGCTGCGCCGCCTGCTCCGGCGTCTGGCCAGCCGCAACATCGCGCTGCAGCTCGACGATGCCGCAAAGAAATGGCTCGCCGATACGGGCTATGATCCGGTCTTCGGCGCGCGACCGCTCAAGCGGGTGATCCAGCGCGCCTTGCAGGATCCGCTCGCCGAGGCGCTGCTTGCGGGTGATATCCTCGACGGCGCGACCGTGCCGGTCACCGCCGGGGCCGAGGGGCTGATCATCGGCGACCGGGTGGGCATCACGACCCAGGATCCGCCCGCCGACGCGGTGGTCCACTGATCTCAAATCGCCCCTCGGCATGGCCGGGGGGCGTTTTCCATCAGGCGTGATCCTCGAGGATCATGTCTGACGCCTTTTCCCCGATCATGATAGCAGGTGCGTTGGTGTTGCCCGAGACGATCTCGGGCATGATCGAGCAATCGGCGACGCGCAGCCCGGTCACCCCGTGCACGCGCAGCCGCGCATCGACCACCGCACCCTCGCCTTGCCCCATCTTGCAGGTGCCGGTGGGGTGATAGATCGTAGTCGAATAATTACGTGCCCAGTCGAGCGTGCCCTCGTAATCGTCGAGATCGAGCGAGGCGTCGGGGCGGAATTCCTCGGATATCTTGGTGGTCAGCGGCGCGTGCCGGGCGATGCGGCGGGCGATGCGGATGCCTTCGACGATGGTCCGGCAATCGGTCTTGGTCGCGAGATAATTTGGGTGAATTTTCGGGTAGGTGCGCGGATCGGCGGAGGCGAGACGGATTTGCCCGCGGCTCTCGGGGCGCAACTGGCAGACCGACATGGTAAAGGCCGAGAAGTGATGTGGCCCCTCGCCGGGGCTGTCGGCGGACCAGGGCTGAACGTGGAACTGGATGTCGGGGGTCTCGACATGATCCCCGGTGCGCATGAACCCGGTGGCAAGGCTCGCGGCCATGGCCATCGGACCGGCGCGGAACATCGCGTATTTGAGCGCGATCCGCGCCTGATCGAACAGGCTGCGCACCTCGTCGTTGAGCGTCGGCTCGTTGCACTTGAACACCAGCCGCGCCTGCAGGTGGTCCTGCATGTTGCGGCCCACGCCGGGCAGGTCGCGGCGCACTTCGATGCCGTGTTCGGCAAGATGCGCGGCCTCGCCCAGCCCTGACAGCATCATCAGGTGCGGCGAGCCGATGGCACCTGACGACAGGATCACCTCGCGTCCGGCGCGCACCACATGTTCGTGCCCGGCGCGGTCGCGATAGGCGACGCCCGTGGCGCGCGTGCCGTCAAAGGTGATATGGCTGGCCTGCGCGCGGGTCAGGATCGTCAGGTTCTCGCGTCCTCGTACCGGGTTGAGAAAGGCCACGGCGGCAGAGCAGCGCCGCCCGTTGCGCGTGGTCAGCTGGAAATAGCCCACGCCCTCCTGCGTCGCCCCGTTGTAATCGGGATTGAACGGATAGCCCGCCTCTTGCGCCGCCGCCACCCAAGCGTCGCAAATGGGGCGTTGCAGCCGCATGTTCGACACCGATAGCGTGCCCTGATCGCCGTGATAGTCATCCGCGCCCCGTTCCTGCCGTTCCGATCGCTTGAACAGCGGCAGCACATCGTCCCAGCTCCAGCCCGGGTTGCCCATCTGCGCCCAGCGGTCGTAATCCTGCGGTTGTCCGCGCACATACAAGAGCCCGTTGAGCGACGACGACCCGCCCAGCACCTTGCCGCGCGGCCAGTCGAGCGCGCGACCATTGAGCCCCGGATCGGGCTCGGTGCGGTAGCACCAGTCGACGTTCGGGTTGTGCATGGTCTTGAAATACCCGACCGGAATATGGATCCACGGGTTCCAGTCCCGCCCGCCCGCCTCCAGCAGCACGACCTTGATCTTGGGATCGGCGGAGAGGCGATTCGCCAGAACGCACCCGGCAGAGCCCGCGCCGACGATCACGTAATCCGCTGATATCTCCGACATTTCCAAATGACCTTTCAAGGTGCGTGAGAGCCAAAAAGTTTTTCCTTGCCATAACGACCATAAGTCTAGCAATATTGAGACTGCAAGTATCAAAATTGCAAAATCAGGGAGGAAACCATGAAAGCATCGAAAGCCCTAGCTGGGATTTCCCGGCGGGATTTATTCCGTCTGTCGGGTCAGTTCGGCCTGTCATCCGTGGTCTTGGGCGCGGGCGCGCTGACGGGGGCGGTCAGCCTGCCCTCCCTCGCGCGTGCCGCCGAAAGCACCTATGAGAAGCGCTTTGCCAAGGAACCCAAGCACACGCTGAAGCTGGGTGCCGCCGGTTTCAACGCGCGCAACCTGCTGATCGAACGCGCCGGCGTTCTGGAATTCGCCCGCGATCTGGAGGAGCGGACCGAGGGCGAGATTCGCGTGGAATTCATCGGCGACAACCAGATTTGCGGTCAGCTCAACTGCGTTGAGAAAACCCAGACCGGCGTGATCGACATGTATGCCGCCTCGACGCAGAACTCCGCGGGCGGCGCACCCTATCTCAACGTGCTCGATTATGCCTACATGTTCCCGAGCCGGGCGTCGCAGTATCACTTCCTCTATTCCCCGGAATCGCAGCGCATTCTGCGCGATCCTCTGGAAAAGCGGCATGGGCTGAAATTCCTGTTCTCGCATTGCGAATTGCGCGGCATCCAACTGGGCAACAATTTTGCCGAGAAACCCACCGTGACCAAACTCGAAGAGCTGTTCGGCACCAAGAACCGCGTCACCGGCACACAGTTGGGCCGCATCGCCATGCAGCTGCTGAACCTCAACCCGGTGCCGGTGGCCTGGGAAGAGACATTGGACGGGCTCAAGCAGGGCCTGATCGACGGCGCGGAAACCTGGGCCTCTGCCGTGGCCTACGCCAACATGTCGCCGGTGGTCAGCCAGTCGGTCGATCTCAAGTTCTTCTGCGGGACCGAGCATACCTCCATGTCGGTGCGCGTCTTTGACGCGATGGAGCCTCATTTGCAGGATGCGATCATGGAATCGGCGTATCTGGCACAGGTGCATGTGCAGGCGGCGAACGAGGCGGCGCTGGTCAAGACCGTCGGCTTCTCCGACCCGCAACTGCCGGGCACGATCTTTGCCGAGCACGGCGTGCGCCCCGCGTTCCTCGCCGACGACCAGATCAAGATGGCCGAGGAAATGTGCTCGCCCGAGTTCAACCCCGAACCATGGGCGCAATGGCGCGAGCGGCTCAACGGCTGGGCCGGCGGCATCGACACCTATCAGGAGATCTACGACGTCGCCCGGGAGATCCCCGTCGATACCCTGCCTGAGAATGTCGAGCCGCGCCGCTGGTGGCGGTCGGCCTGACGCGCCAGGCTCTGATCGGGTCGCGCGGCGAGTGCGCGCGGCCCGACCCCCAAGCCGCCGAGACGTGCGGCAAAGATACACGGCAACCCAAAGGGAGGAGTGGGCATGACCGGCTGGTTTCAGGGCACGGGAGAGATCCTGAGTGCCCTCGCCTCTGGCGATTCATGGATGTTGAGCGAAGCGATGCGCGCGCCCGCGGTCTGGCCGTTGGGCCTGATCGCGATGCTGGTGCTGGCGCTGGCATTTCTTGTTCTCTACCGCGTGGTGCCATGGGCCGAGCGCAACCTCGAACAGTCCTTGATGGTCGTGTCCTACCTCGCCATTGGCGGGATCATCTTTGTCGAGGTCTTCCGCCGCTTCGTGCTGTCGCAGCAGGTGCCGTGGTCGACCACATTGCCGCCGTTCCTCTTTCTCATCATGACGTGGTTCGGCTGCAGCTTTAACGTCAAGCTGCGCACCCATCTGGCCTTTGCCGAGTTCCGCACCGTCATGCCGCGCGCCGGGCAGATGAGTTGCCTGATGCTCGATGCGGTGCTGTGGATCGGATTTTCCTGGGTCGTGGTCGTCACATCGACCAAGGTGGTGGCCAATTCGGCGGCGAATTTCCAGATCATGCTGGGCACCGACAACGTGATGCAATGGTGGTTCCTGCTGTCGGTGCCGCTGGCCTTCACCACGCTGGTGGCGCGGGTGCTCGAGAACGTTGCCACAGACATCGCCAATTTCAGGCGGGGCAACACCCTCATCACCCAGGCCGTGATCGGAGGCGACTGACATGACCGACCCTTCAACCCTCGTCACGCTCATTTCCATCGCCGTGACGCTTCTCTTCATGCTGGGCGTGCCGGTCTTTCTGGTGATCGGTTACTGGGTGATCGGCGTGTCCTTCGTTCTTGGCATGCCGTTGCAGAATATCGGCGGGGCGCTGGCGGATGTGTTCACCGATGGCTTTGCGCTGCTGGCCATGCCGCTCTTCATCCTGACGGGTGACCTGATCAACCGATCCGGTATCGCGCGCCGACTGTCGGATTTCGCCTATGCCTGTCTCGGCTGGATACGCGGCGGGCTGGCGATGGCCAGCCTCGGTGCCTGCGGGCTCTTTGCCGCGATCTCCGGCTCCAACTCGGCCACCACGGCGACCATCGGCTCGATGCTGCATCCCGAGATGGTCAAGGGCGGCTATGACGAGCGGTTCTCGGCGGCCACGGCGGCGGCGGGCGGCACGGTGGGCATCATCATCCCGCCCTCGATCATCTTCATCGTCTACGGCTTTCTGCTGAACCTGCCTATTTCGGAGTTGTTCGTGGCCGGGATCATTCCCGGCGCGCTGATGGTGGGCGCAATGATGTTTGCGGCATTCCTGATCTGCTGGAGCAACAAGTGGGGCATCCTCATCGCGCTCAGCCCGATGCGCGTGATCAAGACGGCGATCGGTGCGTGGCTCGGCTTCTTCGCAATCGGCCTGGTGCTCTGGGGCATCTACACCGGCAAGTTCTCGCCCACCGAGGCGGCCGGTGTGACCGTCGGCTTCTGCGTGATCGTGGGCTTCATCAGCCTGCCGCTCTACAAGATCATGGGCGGGGCAAAGGGCCGCGATGTCAGCGAAAAGAGCGTCTCGGAAATGCTCGTGGTCGAAGGGTTCAGCCCGCTGGAACTGCCCTCGATCACCATGCGCTCGGCGCAGATCACCGGCATCCTGGCACCGCTCATCGCGGTGTCGGTGGTGATGCAGCAGATCCTGTCGGTGCTGGGCGCGCAGGAACTGATCGGCAATTTCGTGACCTCTATGGGGGGCTATTACGCGGTGCTGTTCACCTCGATGGCGATTGTCTTCGTCTGCGGCATGGTGCTCGAAAGCCTGCCGGTGACGATCATCCTCGCGCCAATTCTCGCGCCGATTGCGCATGAGGTGGGCGTCGAGCCGGTGCAATTCGCGGTGATCTTCCTTGTCGGGGCCTCCATCGGGTTCATCACGCCGCCTTACGGGCTCAATCTCTACGTGGCCTCGGGTGTGACGGGCGTTCCCTATTTCCGACTGTTGCGTTACACCGTCCCGTATCTGGTGGCTTTGCTTTCGGTCTGGTTCATCGTGGCCCTCGTGCCGGAGCTTTCGACGGCCCTGCTTCCGAACCGTTGACGATGGGGTATTCATGGACGGTGACAGCACGGGAACGATCCCGACAAACCTGCGCCTGCTTCTGGTGATCGAAGAGATCGCCCGGGCAGGCGTGCCGATCACGCCCACGGATGTGAACGCTGCCCTTGGCCTGCCCAAGCCGACCATCCACAGGCTTTTCGCCACGCTTGAGGAAGAGGGCTTCCTGCAACGCGACATGGACGGGCGCACCTATTCGCCCGGCCCCCGGCTGCGGACCATGGCGGGCGGCATCCTGTCCTCGCTGCGCATCCGCACCGCGCGGCAGGCCATTCTCAAGCGGCTCAGCAGCGAGATCGGCGAGACCTGCAACATCGCCCTGCCCGATCGTGACGCGATGACCTATCTGGAGCGGGTCGAGACCGAATGGCCGCTGCGCATCCAGCTGCCCATCGGCACACGCGTGCCATTCTATTGTACGGCAAGCGGCAAGATGTATCTCAGCTCGCTCGCGCGGACGCATCTGGAGAAATACCTCGCGGCGACCGATCTGCGCGCGAGAACGGCCAACACCCTCACCGATCCCGAGGCGCTGATCGAGGAGATACGTCTGGTGCGCGACAGCGGCTATGCGCTCGACCGCGAGGAGTTCATGCAGGACATGATCGCGCTCGCGGTGCCGGTGCTTGATATCAACGGCCGATTGATGGCGACGCTGTCGTTTCACGCACCGACGCAGCGGTTCGACATCGACCGCGCGCTCGGCTACCTGCGCCAGATGCGCGAGGCGGCGGCGGATCTTTCACGGCTGGTGAGCGAGGATTGAGCGATCACGCGGCAGGCCGCCCCTCGCGCGCGAGGTGTCGGGCATAGAGGCGCGGGGCGAGGAGCCGCTCATAGACAAGATGCGCGGTCTGACGCAGCCCCGGCAGCGCCACGATCCGCGCGATCCAGCGATAGCGTGGCAGTGCCTGCCACAGCGCGATGAAGGCATCGACTCCCGACAGGATGCACCCGCCCTGCCGCACATGCAGCCGCCGCGCGGCGGCATCGGCGCCGATCCCCCAATCGGCCAGATCGCGGCTGTTGAGATCGTGAAACGCGACCGGCAGGCCGCGCGCTTCGGCATAGCCCCGGTAATGGTCGATCTCTGCCCGGCAGACCGGGCAGCGGGCATTGTAGAGCACATGGGTTTCAGTGGTCATCGGGGGCCTCCTCCTGCGTCATCTAGAACGGGAGGAGGTCACGGGAAGAGCGCGCATCCTGCGTTGTCATGGCACGCCAACATATCCGCGACAGCGGGTGCTCCGGGGCACGCGTCTGACGAGAGATCCTCGGGTCAAGCCCGAGGATGACGGGGGACGCGCGCCCACAGATCATACTCCCCCGCCTCGTCCACCTCGACGGTGACGATATCGCCGACCGAGAGCGCACTCGTCCCCTCGTCGATAAACAAATTCCCGTCGATCTCCGGGGCGTCGGCCTTGGTGCGGCAGGTTGCGACGCCGTCTTGGTCGATATCGTCGACGATCACCTCGAGATGCTGGCCGACCTTCGCGGCAAGCTTGGCCTCCGAGATCGCCTGCGCCTTGGCCATGAACCGGTCCCAGCGGTCTTGTCTGACCTCCGGGTCCACATGATCCGACAGGGCGTTGGAGCGGGCCCCCGCGACATTCTCGTATTGAAAGCAGCCGACCCGGTCGAGTTGCGCCTCGTCGAGCCAATCCAGAAGCGTCTGGAATTCGGCCTCGGTCTCGCCGGGATAGCCGACGATGAAGGTGGAGCGCAGGGCTATTTCGGGGCAGATGGCGCGCCATGCGGCGATCTCGTCCAGTGTCTTTGCCGCTGCGGCGGGCCGGGCCATGCGTTTGAGCGTGTCGGGATGGGCGTGCTGGAACGGGATGTCGAGATAGGGCAGCACCAATCCTTCGGCCATCAGCGGGATCAACTCTCGCACATGCGGGTAGGGGTAGACGTAATGCAGCCGCACCCATGCGCCGAGCGACCCCAGATCGCGCGCGAGATCGGTGATATGGGCGCGGTGGCCATTCGCCTCGGCATATTTAATATCGACGCCATAGGCGGAGGTGTCCTGAGAGATCACCAAGAGTTCGCGCACGCCGCTTTCGACCAGCTTTTCGGCCTCGCGGAGCACCGCATGGGCGGGGCGGCTGGCGAGACGCCCGCGCATGTCAGGGATGATGCAGAATTTGCATTTGTGGTTACAGCCCTCGGAAATCTTGAGATAGCTGTAATGGCGCGGCGTCAGGCGCACGCCGGAGGCGGGCAGCAGGTCGATGAACGGATCGGGCGACGGCGGCACGGCGGCATGCACCGCATCGAGCACCTGTTCGTATTGATGCGGCCCGGTGACGGCCAGAACCCGCGGATGCACCCCGGTGATATAGTCAGGCTCGGCCCCCAGACAGCCCGTCACGATGACCCGGCCATTTTCCGTCAGCGCCTCGCCGATGGCCTCCAGGCTCTCGGCCTTGGCGCTGTCGAGAAAGCCGCAGGTGTTCACGATCACCGCATCCGCGCCGGTATAGTCGGGCGAGATGCCATAGCCCTCGGCGCGCAGCCGGGTGAGGATGCGTTCGCTGTCCACCAGCGCCTTGGGACAGCCCAAGGAGACCATGCCGATGGTCGGCTGGCCGTGGCGGGGCGTCTCGGTCAGGCGGGCGCGCGGGGCGAGATCGGGGCGAAGGCTGGGCGGGTTCTGTGACATGGGCGGCATATAGCCTCTGCCCCGCCCTGCGGGAAGGGGGAAAAGCGGTTGCCCCTGCCGTCGCAGCGCGCCTAGAGTTGCACCGAGGCGTTGCAAAAGGGGATTGCGCCATGCGGTGGGTGTTTCGGCTGATCGGGCTGCTGGTCGTGATGGCGGCAATTGTCCTGGGCGCGCTGTTCTTTCTGCCGGGCGATCGGATCGCCAAGATCGCCGCCGAACAGATTTCCAAGGCGACGGGCCGTAAGGTCACCATGTCTGGGGACACGACGCTCAGCTTTTATCCCATCTTGGGGGTCTCGACCGGGGCGGTCGAGATTGCCAATGCCGACTGGTCCGACGCGGGACCGATGCTCGCGGCTGACAGCCTCAAGATCGGGGTGGAGCCGGCGGCGCTCTTTGGCGGCGATATCCGGATCACCGGGTTGGAGGCCGTGGGGCCGAAAATTCGGCTTGAGCGGGCCGCTGACGGGCAGGTCAACTGGGAGTTGGGCGTCGAGGGCGTGGCGCCTTCGGGCCAATCCGAGGGCGGCGCGCCCGCCACCGCGAACCGGCTGTCGCTTACGCTGGATCGGGCGTTGATCCAAGGCGCCTATCTGACCTATACCGATCACGGCAGCGGCGAGACACAGGCCATCCGCGACATGGATTTCGACCTGCGCTGGCCCGATTACGATGGCCGGGCGACGTTTGACGTGGTGCTGCGGCAGGCGGGCGATCCGGTGACCGTGTCGGGCCATCTGGAGCAGGTGGGCGCGTTCATCGACGGCGCGGTGACGGATGTGGTGGCCAATATCGAGGGGCCGGGTGGGCGCTTTGGCTTTGACGGGCGTGCCGGGCTGCAGCCGCAGATGCAGGGGCGGTTCGACATCGACATGTCCGACACGGGAGCCTTTGTCGCGGCGCTGGATCTGGGCGCGATTGCTTTGCCTCAGGGCTTTGGCGCGGGCGTCAAAGGCGGGGCGGATGTGACGCTGACGCAGGAAATGCGGCTTTCCTTGCGAGACATGACGCTTGATCTGGGGGGCAACGCGCTGTCGGGGGCAGCGGATATCGACCTTGCGGGCGAAGTGCCGCGCGTCAATGCGCAACTCAATGCGGGCGCGCTTGACCTGTCGCAATTCGCTGGCGCGGATGGCGAGGCGGGCGGCGGCACTGACAGCGGCTGGTCGCGCACGCCCATCGATGCAAGCGGTCTGGCGCTTGCCAATGGCGAGGTGGCGCTGGTGGCCGATAGCATCGACCTTGGCGACCTGAAGCTGGGCACAACCCGCACCCTGATGACGCTGGACCGGTCGCGCGCGGTATTCTCCTTGCGCGAGTTGCGCGCCTATGACGGGCTGATCACCGGCGAGTTTGTCGCCAACAACCGCGCGGGCCTGTCGGTGGGTGGCAACATGAACGCGGAAGGCATCAACCTCGAACGCTTCCTCGCCGATGCGATGGACATCACCCGGTTCGCCGCCTCGGCGAGCGGTGAGGTGGAGTTTCTCGGCGTCGGCAACTCGTTGCATGCGATCATGAATTCGCTCTCGGGCAAGGGCGCGTTGCGGACCGGGCGGGGGGTGATCTCCGGGATTGATCTCGACCGGCTGATGCGCTCGGGCGACATGTCAGGGGGGGCCACGGTCTTTGACACGTTGAGCGCCAGTTTCACCATGGACATGGGTAATCTCTACAACCGTGATCTGGCGATGAAGCTGCCGCTGGCGCGGGCCGAGGGGACGGGCCGTGTGGGGCTGGGCGCGCGCGATATCGACTATCTCTTCACGCCGGTGTTGCTGGAGGGCGAGAATTCGCACGGTCTTGCCATTCCGGTGCGGATCGAGGGGCCCTGGGCCAGCCCGCGCATCAAGCCCGATCTGGAAAAGGCGCTTGATCTAAACTTCAAGGCCGAGCGCGACAAGCTGGAGCAGAAGGCCGAGGATCGGCTGGAGCGCGAGGTGCAGAAGCGGCTCAAGGTGACGCCGGAGGAGGGCCAGAGTCTTGAGGATGCGGTCAAGGACAAGATCGAGGACAAGGCGAAGGACACGCTGCGCAAGCTTTTCGACTGAGGCGGGCGTCGGATTTGAGTATTTTTGCCAAAAAGAAACAGGGGGCGGGGCGGTGAGCGAGGTCAGGGCGCAATACGAGGCTTATCCCTATCCGGCGCGCGATCCGGCGGAGGAGCGCACGCGGCTGATCACCGGGTCGCCGTCGCATCTGCTGGAGGTGGATCATTTTGTTTTCGGCGGGGCGCGTGACTGGTCTCAGCCGCTGCGCGTGCTGGTGGCGGGGGGTGGCACCGGCGATGCGCTCATCCAACTGGCGCAGCAGGTGAAGGATGCGGGCCGGGTGGCGGAGATCACCTATCTGGACCTCTCGACCGCCTCGCGCGCGATTGCCGAGGAGCGGGCCCGGGTGCGCGGGCTCAGTGGCATCCGCTTTGTCACCGGCAGCCTGCTGGAGGCGGAAGATCGTGGCGTGTTCGATTATATCGACTGTTGTGGCGTGCTGCATCACCTGCCCGACCCGGCCGAGGGCTTTCGCGCTCTGCTGGCCGCCCTGGCCCCCGGTGGCGGCATGGGGTTCATGGTTTATGCGCCTTACGGGCGCACGGGCGTCTATCCGTTGCAGGAGGCGTTCGGCACCCTTTTTGCGGGGATGGCACCTGCGGCGCGGCTCAAGGCGGCGCGCAAGATCGTGGCGGGGCTGCCCGAGGGGCATCCGTTCAGGGCCAATATCAACCTTGGCGATCACAAGGACAGCGACGCAGGGTTCTATGACTTGCTGTTGCACTCGCAGGACCGGGCTTTTGACGTGATGTCGCTGTGTGACATGCTGGAGGCGACGGGCTGGCACCTCACCGGCTTTACCATGCCCGCGCTCTATGATCTCGGGCGCCTGACCGAGGTGCCGGAGCATCTGAGCCCGGTGGAGCGGATGGCGCTGGCCGAAAAGCTCGACGGCACGATCAAGACGCATGTCGGTTATGCCGTGCGCGGCAGCGAGGCGCGGGGGGCGGCCACAGGTCGCAACCGCGCGCTCATTCCCCATCTCAAAGGGCTGCGCGCCGCCGATCTGGCGCGGGCCGTGGCGCAGGGGCAAAGCCCGAAGCTGAGCTTTGGCAGATTGCAGGCGCGGCTGAGCCTGCCGAAAGAGGCGGCCCGGCTGATCGCGGCGGTGGACGGGCGGCGCAGCCTGCAAGAGATTGCGACGGCGACGGGGACCGATCCGATCGGGATGGGGGCGCTCTGGTCCAAGGTCGAGCGGGAGCTGGGGGATCACGGCTTGCTGCTCTATTCCTCAATCCTGCGGCGCTGAAGCGCCATCAGCCCGAGGCGCGGCAAGCGCAGCACCAGCCGCCACAGGATGCCGCCATATTCCGCATCCCCCGCCATCAGGTCGAGAAACTGCCGCCGCAGCGTGGTCGAGCGGGCAAAGGCGCGCGCAAAGCCCGGCGCGAGCGCGGGAGCGAAGATCACCGGGCGGATCAGCCGTGCCATCCGGAGACTGCGATGCAGCGGGCGCAGACCGCGCCGATAGCGGCGCAAGGTCGTGTCGGGCTGCCCTGCGGCGAGCGCATCAACCGCCGCCTCAGCCGCAAGTTGGCCGCTGTGCAGGGCGTGGCCGATGCCCTCGCCGGTGATTGGATCGACGAGCCCGGCAGCATCGCCAGCGAGTAGAACCGCGCCGCGACCAGGGTGTTTCCGGAAATGGCCGAAGGGCAGGAACTGGCCCTTGATGCGCGCCTCGGGCGCAGTCACGCGGAGCATGTCACAATGGGCGGACATGATGTGTTTCATCCGGGGGTTCTTTGACAGCAGGCCGCCGACGCCGATGGTGGTCGAGTGGCGCTTGGGGAAGGACCAGCCGTAGCCCCATTGCGCTGCCGCAAGGTCGATGCGGATCGGCGCGGCGGGGTCAAGATGCGGATCGGTTGCCTCGATCTCCAGCCCGAAGCCGATGCGCGCGTGATCGAAGCTCTGGCCGAAGAGGTGTTTTGCCACCTGACTGATGACCCCGTCCGCGCCGATCAGCACGCCGTAGACAAGTGTCCGACCGTTCGTGAGCGTGACACTCTTAGCGCCGAAATCCATCTCTGCGACAGCCTGCCCTGTGAAATCCCGCGCCCCCGCACCAATCGCCCGGCCACAGATCATCGCATCCATGTCCCACCGCATCGCAAGGCACAGCATCGGCGCATTCTCGATCACGCCGATGGGCTGGCCGCGATGGCGGAAATCGACTGTGGTCTTGCGCTGATCCGGGTCGAACGGCATGTCATGGCCGAAAATCTCCGCGTAATGCCTGCGCGCGCGCCCCGTCACGAGGCCGCCGCAGAGCTTGTCGCGCGGAAAGCTCTTGCGGTCGACGAGCGCCACGGTAAGACCTGCGCGCGCCGCCCAATACGCGGCTGCCCCGCCTGCCGGCCCGGCCCCGATCACGATGACGTCGAACTGCTCCATTCAGACCTCGGGCAGCGCGTCGCGGCGGATCATGGTGCGCAGCGCGAAGCTGGAGCGCATGGAGCGGATGCCGGGCGTCTGCATCAGCCCGTCCTCGAGAAACCGGTCGAAGCCTGCGAGGTCGGCGGCCACCACGCGGATCAGCACGTCGCGCGTGCCGGTCATCAGGTAGCATTCCATCACCTCGTCAAAGCGGCGCAGCCGGTTTTCGAAGGCCTTGATCGCGTCGCGGGTGTGATGTTCCAGCTCGACGAAGATGAAGGCGTTGAGCGGCAGGCCGAGCTTTTCCTGATCGACGCGGGCGGCATAGCCGGTGATCACGCCCGCGCCTTCCAGCCGGGTTATGCGGCGCGCGAGCGGGGTGGGTGAGAGGCCGATGGTGGCCGAGAGATCGGCGAGTTTCTGCCGACCGTCGCGTTGCAGCGCGGCGATGATGCGGCGGTCGATACTATCCATGAGCCCTAATATTCCCCCTGTTATTGGAGAAAAACCCCATTCGTCACGCCCAAGTGACAAAAGTTTGGTGTTTTTTCGCCCTTCTGTGGTCTTACCCTGACGCTAGGGAGGATTCCACCATGCTGACACGTCTTTCATCGCCCACCCATGAGGCCCTCTACCGCGTCGAGGATATCGAGAGCGGCTTGCGCGGCTACATTGCGCTGCATTCCACGCGGCTTGGCCCGGCGGCGGGGGGCTTGCGGATGCGGGTGTATGAGGGCGACGATGCGGCGATCGAGGATGTGCTGAACCTGTCGCGCGGCATGAGTTACAAGAATGCTGCCGCCGGTCTGCCGCTGGGCGGTGGCAAGGCGGTGATCATGGGCGACCCGGGTCACGACAAGACGCCCGCGCTGCTGCGCGCCATGGGGCGTGCCATCGACAGCCTTGGGGGACGCTACTGGACCGCCGAGGATATGGGGATGAGCCCCGAGGACATGGCCGAGATCGCCCGCGAGACGCGGTTCGTGGCGGGCCGCGATCAGGGCATGCATGCCAGCGGTGATCCGTCGCCGGTGACGGCGCGGGGTGTGATGGGCGCGATGCAGGCGGGCGCGATGCGGGTCTGGGGCAAGGCCGATCTGGCCGGTCGCCGGGTGGCGGTGCAGGGGCTGGGCCATGTCGGCTGGCATCTGTGCCTGATGCTGCACGAGGCGGGCGCGCGGCTGATCGTGGCGGATATGGACGCGGCGCGCGTTGCCTCTACCGTCAAGGAATTCGGGGCGGAGCCGGTAGCACCCGGGGCCATTCATGCGGCGGAGGCGGATATCTTCGCGCCATGTGCGATTGGCGGCGTGCTGAACGCGCGCAGTATTCCCGAGATCGGGGCTGCGATGATCTGTGGTGCGGCGAACAATCAGCTGGCCACGCCCGAGGCCGCCGAATTGCTGGAGGCGCGCGGCATCCTCTACCTGCCGGATTATGTGGCCAATGGTGGCGGGATCATCAACGTTGCTGCCGAGATTTTGCAGATCGCGGATCGCGATGCCTGGGTCGCCGACCGTTTGTCGGCGATGCGGGCCAACATGGCGCATATCCTGGCCCGTGTAGCGGCGGAGGGCATAAGCCCCGCCGTGATCGCCGACCGGATCGTCGAGGAGCAACTGCTGGCACAGGCGGTCTGACGCCTGTCGTGATTTGTGCGGGGCCTCGGGGCTTGCTAGGCTGGGGCAAACAGCCCGGGAGGCCCGCCATGCGATGTCCGCTGATCCTTGCCCTTGTCTTGGGCCTTGCCCCCGCCGCGCAGGCCGAGACCCGGCTGAGCGAAGGGGTGAGCCTTGCCCATGGCACGTTTTCGTCGGGCGGCGGGCTGACCGTCGCGACCGAGTTTCGCCGCACTGCGAAAGGCGGCACCGCGCTCTGCGGCGCATGGGCGGAAAGCGAGAGCAAAGCCAGCTATACCGAGGGGCAGGCACGGCGTATCTTGCGACTGGCCAGCGCCTATGTGCAGGGGCGGCGCGTGGCGCAGGATCTGGGGGCCTTGCCACAGATCGCGCCGCGGCTGGATTATGCGGGCGCGCCTGCGGGCTGTCTCCTGACCGATTTGCCGTGGCGCGCGGGGCGCGTGCCCGAGGTGTTCCTGCCGCGCCAGCAGATCGCCCATGCCGATGGTGGCGATGGCGGTCCGCATATTGTTTTTCGCCAGACCGGGCCGGGGGCCATGGGTGCGGGGCTCGAGGTGGTGCCATTCCTGCGTCGCCTGAGCCGTCTTGTCGATCTGAGCCCCGCTGCCAGCCAGTCCGAGGGGCGCTATTCCTCGGGAGGCGGTCTACGCGTTGCCGCCGAACTGATCTCGGTCAACGGGCGCGCGCATGTCTGTGGCGTGTGGTCAGACCTGTCGGGGCAGGGGCCGCGCACCGCCAGCCTCGGGCGCGAGATCCTGCGGAGCACGCAGGCGGTGGTGGATGGGCGGGTGATGCTCGACGATCTGGGCGAGTTGCGCCGCGTGCCGCCGCGTGAAAGCTACGCGGGTGTCGATTCGACCTGCCTCGACACCGGCACGGCCTGGCGCGCCGGGATGGCGCGGCAGCCGCTGAGCCTGCGCCTGCCCGATCTCGTGGTGTACCGCGATACCACGCCCGAGGGGCGCGTCCTGATCCGCTTTGGCCCGGTGCAGGGGCAGGGTTGACGCCGCACGCCCGCCGGGCGCAGATCAGTCGACGCGACGTACCAGAAGCTGGTTGCCCGGCCCCGATTGCGTTTCGAACACCTTCAATTCCTTGATCAGGTCGCTCAGCTTCTTCTTGCCATAGCTGCGGGTGTCGAAATCCGGCTTGTCGGCCTGGATCTGCTGGCCGATGCGCCCGAGCGGATACCATTCGTCATCGCTGTCGATCTTCTCCATCGCCTCGAAGATCAGCCGCCGCGCATCGGCGATATGCTGGCTGTCTAGCTTGGGCTTGGGGGCGTTTCGGGGGGTGTCGGTCACATCTTCATAGATGTTCTCGATCGCCACGAAACGGTTGCAGGCGTTCTTGAGTGCGTCCGGGGCCTTGGCCTCACCGATGCCGATCACCGTCAGCCCCTGCTCGCGGATGCGGCTGGCCAGCCGGGTGAAATCACTATCCGAGGAGACCAGCACGAAGCCGTCGAAATGGCCCGCGTGCAGGATATCCATCGCGTCGATCACAAGCCCGATATCGCTGGCATTCTTGCCCTTGGTATTGGCGGTCTGCTGGTGCTGGACAAGGCCGAGGCTTTGCGCCGTGCGGGTCCAGCCCGACAGTTGCTGGCTCGACCAGTCGCCATAGACGCGGCGCAACCCCGGCTCTCCATAGCTGGTGACCTCGCGCAGGATCGCATCGGCATATTTCGCCGGCACATTGTCGGCGTCAATCAGAACGGCAAGAAGGTGGGTGTCGCGTGTCGGCATGAAGAGGCTCCTTTGCCCCCTTCATGCCTGATCCCGCGGCGGGGCGAAAGCGATTAGGCGTCCTCGCCGATCTTGTCCTGCGTGCGGGTCTCGAAATCTTCGGCCGAGTGGCGTTCATGCAGTTGCATATGCGGCTCGCCAAAGCTGCGGTTGACCATGCGGCCCCGTTGCACCGCCGGGCGGGCGTCGATCTTTTCTGCCCATGCCATCACGTGCTTGTAGCTCTGCACATCAAGGAAGGTGCCCGCACTGTAGAGCCGTCCGAGGCACAACTGCCCATACCACGGCCAGATCGCGATATCGGCGATGGTGTAGTCCTCCCCCGCGATATAGGGCCTCTCCGACAGTTGTCGGTCGAGCACGTCAAGCTGTCGTTTGGCCTCCATCGCGAAGCGGTCGATGGGGTATTGCCACTTCTCTGGCGCGTAGGCGTAGAAATGGCCAAAGCCACCGCCGAGATAGGGCGCACTGCCCATCTGCCACATCAGCCAGTTGAGCGTTTCGGTGCGCGCCGGGCCGTGTCCCGGCAGGAAGGCGTCGAATTTCTCGGCCAGATGCATCAGGATCGAGCCGCTCTCGAACACGCGCAGCGGTGTGTCGCCGGTGCGGTCCACCAATGCGGGGATCTTGGAATTGGGGTTGATCTCGACAAAGCCACTGCCGAACTGATCACCCTCGCTGATATTGATCAGCCACGCGTCATACTCAGCGTTACGTCCGGCGTCGAGCAGTTCCTCGAACATCACCGTCGCCTTGACGCCATTGGGCGTGGCGACTGAATACAGCTGGAAGGGATGCTCTCCGACAGGCAAGTCCTTGTCATGGGTCGGGCCCGCGATGGGCCGGTTGATCGAGGCAAACTGCCCGCCAGAGGCTGCTTCCCATTTCCAGACGTCGGGCGGGGTGTAGCTGTCATTGGTCATGTGCTGATGTCCTCTCAATTTTTCTGACCGACAAGCTAACTCTTTCAGTCGCTTACACAAGCGATGCCTCCGCACAAAGTTGTGTGCGCACCTGCAAAGGCCGCTCTTACCGGAACGCAGTGATCGCGCGCGGCGTGACAGTTGCCCGGTTGGGCAGTTTGGGGCTGCGCATCCGGTTTCAAGATTGATTGAGCTAGCTAGCGCGCGGTGCGGCGCAGGCGGATCACCACATCGACCGCGCTGATTTCGGCACCTTCGGGGGCCGAGGGCAGGCGCGAGATCTCCAATTCGTCGGCAGGGGCGTCGCTGAGACGGTTTTCGTCTTCCCAGTAGAAATGCGGATGGTCATGGGTGTTGGTGTCGAAATAGCTCTTGGAGCCGTCGACCGTCACTTCCTGAATGAGCCCCGCATCGCAGAACGCGCGCAGCGTGTTGTAGACCGTGGCCAGCGACACGCTTTCGCCCTGCGTCTGCACATCTGCAAAAAGGCTTTCGGCGGTGACGTGCCGATGCTGCCCGTCGCCCACCAGAAGGCGCGCCAGTGCCACGCGTTGACGCGTCGGGCGCAGCCCGGCCCCGGAGAGCCAATCGGTCGCAACTGTGGTTGCTTGCGGTGTCATGAATGCCTTTCCCTTCTTTCATCGCAATATAGGGCGGCATGACCCCCCATTTCAAATAGAATTCCCGGGGCGGGAAACAGGGCCGCAGCAGTGCGGCAGGCTTGCAAGGGCCTTTTCCCGGGTGTTAGAGGGTTTCTGGACTGATTAATTTGCGAAGCAAGCAATGAAAGGGGCCGCCCGAATGGCCGAGTATCCGAGCAGTTTCGATCGCGACGATCTGCTGAAATGCGCCCGTGGAGAGCTTTTCGGGCCGGGCAATGCGCAATTGCCCGAACCGCCGATGCTGATGATGGATCGGATCACCGAGGTGTCGGGCGATGGCGGGGAGCATGGCAAGGGCCATATCGTGGCGGAATTCGATATTCACCCCGACCTGTGGTTCTTCAAATGCCATTTTCCGGGCAATCCGATCATGCCAGGTTGCCTCGGTCTTGACGGGCTGTGGCAACTGACCGGCTTCAACCTCGGCTGGCGCGGCTGGAAGGGGCGCGGCTATGCGCTAGGCGTGGGCGAGGTGAAGCTGACCGGGATGGTGCGCCCGGATAGAAAGTTGCTGACCTATCACGTGGATTTCACAAAGGCCGTGCAGACCCGTCGTCTCACGATGGGGGTTGCCGATGGCCGGGTTGAGGCCGATGGTGAGGTCATCTATCAGGTCAGCGATATGAAAGTGGCCCTTTCGGAAAGCTGATCCACGCTGCAACAAGGAGAGCGCCTATGCGTCGTGTCGTCGTCACCGGGATGGGGATCGTATCCAGCATCGGCAATAACGTCGAGGAGGTCCTGACCTCTCTCAAAGAGGGTCGGTCGGGCGTGTCCGCCAATGCCGCGATGGCCGAGCACGGCTTTCGCAGCCGCATCGCAGGAGACATCAAGCTCGATGTGACCGAGCACGTGGACAAGCGCACGCTGCGCTTCATGGGGCCGGGGGCGGCCTATGCGTATATCGCCATGAGGCAGGCCATTGCCGATAGCGGGCTGGAGGAGGCCGATATCATCAATCCGCGCACCGGGCTGGTTGCGGGATCGGGCGGGCCGTCCACGTCGGCGATGCTTTCGGCGCATCAGACGGTTCTGGAAAAGGGCAGCCCGAAACGTATCGGGCCGTTCGCGGTTCCCAAATGCATGTCGTCCACGATCTCGGCCAACCTGTCCACCGCTTACCAGATCAAGGGGATCAACTATTCGATCACCTCGGCCTGTTCGACCAGCCTGCATTGCATCGGCAATGCCGCTGAGCAGATCATGATGGGCAAGCAGGACCTGATGTTCGCCGGTGGCGGCGAGGAATTGGACTGGACGCTGTCGTGCCTGTTCGACGCGATGGGGGCAATGTCGTCGAAATATAACGACACGCCCGAGCGCGCGAGCCGCGCCTTTGACGCGGATCGCGACGGGTTCGTGATTTCGGGCGGCGGCGGTATCGTCGTGCTGGAGGATCTGGAGCGTGCCAAGGCACGCGGGGCCAAGATCTATGCCGAGGTGACCGGATATGGCGCCACCTCGGACGGGGCTGACATGGTCGCCCCATCGGGCGAGGGCGGCGAGCGCGCGATGCGCGTGGCGCTGTCGACCCTGCCCGACGAGCGCAAGGTAAGCTATATCAACGCGCATGGCACCTCGACGCCGGTCGGCGATGTCGGCGAGGTCGAGGCGGTGCGCCGCATCTTCGGCCAAGGCTCCACTCCGCCGATCAGTTCGACCAAGTCGATGACCGGCCATTCCCAGGGGGCCACCGGCGCGCAGGAGGCGATCTATTGCCTGCTGGCGCTGGAGCATGACTTCATCATCCCCTCGATCAATGTCGAGACGCTCGACCCGGCGCTTGACCCCGCCGAAATCGCGACTGCCCGGGTGGATAATGCCGGGCTTGATACGGTGATGACCAATTCTTTC
The DNA here is from genome assembly GCF_053628595.1 of Roseovarius sp. MBR-154. NCBI lineage: Bacteria > Pseudomonadati > Pseudomonadota > Alphaproteobacteria > Rhodobacterales > Roseobacteraceae > Roseovarius > Roseovarius sp. MBR-154. Next base: position 37,031 of record NZ_JBRJGR010000015.1, on the reverse strand, counting down.
GGCTTCGGCGGCACCAATGGCTGCATGCTGCTGAGCAAGTATCACGGATGACACGCATATGATGAATTCGATGCAGGGCAAGCGCGGCCTGATCATGGGGGTTGCGAATGACCGCTCCATCGCCTGGGGGATCGCCCGGGAGATGCACGCGGCGGGTGCAGAGCTTGCCTTTTCCTATCAGGGCGAGAATTTCGCCAAGCGCGTGGCCCCCTTGGCCGAAAGCGTCGGCTCCGACATCCTGCTCGATGTCGACGTGACCGACGATGCCTCACTCGATGCGGCCTTTCAGAAGCTGGGCGAGCAGTGGCCGACAATCGATTTCGTGGTGCACGCCATCGCCTATTCCGACAAGTCGGAACTGACGGGGCGGTTCCTCAATACCAGCCGACAGAATTTCAAGCACTCGCTGGAAATCTCGGCCTATTCTTTCATCGAGGTGGCGCGCCGGGCGCATCCCCTGATGCGCGACAAGGGCGGCTGCCTGCTGACGCTGACCTACCAGGGGTCGAACAAGGTGGTGCCGAGTTACAACGTCATGGGCGTGGCCAAGGCGGCGCTGGAGGCCGCGACGCGTTATCTGGCCAATGATCTGGGCCCCGAGGGCATCCGCGTCAACGCAATCAGCCCCGGCCCGATGAAGACACTGGCAGGCGCGGCCATCGGTGGCGCGCGCAAGACTTTCAAACATACCGAAATGAACGCGCCGATGCGCGCCAATGCCACGCTCGAGGCGATCGGTGGCACGGCGGTATACCTCGCCTCCGATGCAGGCGCCTGCACCAGCGGCGAGATCATCCATGTGGATGGCGGCTATCATGTGCTGGGCATGCCGCAGGCCGAAAACCTCTGAGCAACGGGTGCCGCCCCCGAGACCTGCGGGAGCGGCGATGCCCAGAGCCTCAAAGAATGAAGTCGTCCGAGTCGAGTTGGGCGATCGTGACATTGCGCAAGATCAGATCATGTGCGCCGAAGTCGAGCACGACGGAGGTGCCGGAAACTCGTGCGGCACCGAGAACGTCGTCGAAATCATTGACGCCGCTCAGCCCGGTCAGGTCGATCTGATCGTCTCCGGGTTCGAAATCCCGGATCACATCGCGGCCGAACCTGAAGACAAAGGTGTCGGCCCCTTCGCCGCCGGTCATCACGTCATTGCCGCGTCCGCCGTCGATGTGATCATTGCCTTCGCCACCGCTGAGCTGGTCATGGCCGCCACCACCGGACATGCGGTCATTGCCCGCGCCGCCCGCGAGACTGTCGCGGCCTTGTCCCGCGATCATCACGTCATCGCCTTCGCCTCCGAACATGCGGTCGTTGCCGCCCGCCCCGGTCATCCGGTCGTTGCCCGCGCCCGCCATCATCAGGTCATCACCCGCGCCGCCATCGAGGCTGTCGTTGCCTTCGCCGGCGTCCAGCGTGTCGTTGCCGATCCCGCCGAACAGACTGTCGTCGCCGCTGGCATCGGTGATCCTGTCGTCTCCGGCGTTGCCGACGAGCAGGTCTTCGCCCTTGCCGCCCTCGATGGTGTCAGTGCCCTCGCCGCCTTCGATGCGATCGCCATCGTCGTTGCCGTCGATCTTGTCATTTCCGTCGCCGCCGAGGAGCGTGTCGTCGCCGTCAAGTCCAGTGATCTGATCGGCGAAGGGAGTGCCTGTCAGACGGTCCGCGCTATTGGTTCCAATCAATCGTGCCATTCTGTCGATCCTTGCTGCTGGCGCCGTGTCCGGCGCGTTGGTGTCAGGCCCCGCGCGTTCGTCTTGACGGGGCTTATGACAAACGTGCTGCCTGCGGATTTATTCCCGGTCGGCTCGCGGTTCTTTGCGCGCTGCGGATGGGCGCAGGGCGTGTATGGCGTCTTGCGTCGCGGTTCCGCCTCAATCTGGCCAAGCTTGCCGATCATGCTGCAGGCATGGAACAGCAGGGCAAATCTCCGGCCGAACGCCAGATGCGCGTCGAGCAGCGCGCCCGGCGCGTGCGGGGCATGGCCTGGCCTGTGCGGATCGGCCTGCTGGGCTGTCTCGGGACGGCGATCTGGCAGGAGCCGATGCTTGCACCAGACCTGCATGACGGCATGAAGAGCGTGGCCGCGTCGATTGAAGCCCGGCTCGAGGAAAACGAACAGGTTGCGGCGTTCTTCAAGTCCTGGACCGGCGAACGGCTGGCGCAGGACGCGCCCAATCTGTCGGCGTCTCTTACCGATTTCCTGAGTAACTGACCCGTGACAGGGAATTTTCCGGGGGCATATTGACCGCAGTGTGGCGCATTCCCACTTCGGCAGTATGACGTACCAGAACCGCACCCACCCGAATGTGCCCGGCGTGGATCAATCGGATCGCACAGTGCCCGCCAATCTGCGCCAATCCGGCCCCACCCCCGTGCAGATGCTGATTTCGACCCGGGTCCGAAAATCCCCCTTCTGGCACCTGTCGATCGAGGCCGGGGCGTGGCGCGCGACGATCTACAACCGCATGTATCATCCGCGCGGCTATGCACGGCCCGAAGATGGTGGGGCGATGGCCGAGTATCGCGCGCTGGTCAATGGTGTGACCCTGTGGAATGTCGCCGTCGAGCGGCAGATCCGCGTCAAGGGACCCGATGCCGAGGATTTCGTAAACACCGTGATCACCCGCGACGCCACGCGGATCAGGCCGATGCACGGCAAATACTGCATCCTTTGCAATGACCGGGGTGGTATCCTGAACGATCCCGTCCTGCTGCGGCTGGCCGAGGACGAGTTCTGGTTTTCGATCTCGGACAGCGATCTGATGCTGTGGTTGCAGGGGGTGAACATGCCGCGCCGCTGGAATGTGGATATCCGAGAGTTGGACGTGGCACCTCTGCAGGTGCAGGGGCCGCTCTCGGAGGATCTTATGGCCGACCTGATCGGCGAGGAGTTGCGCGACATCCCGTATTACGGGTTGATGGAGGCACAGATCGAGGGCTGCCCGGTGGTGATCAGCCAGACCGGCTTCAGCGGCGAGAAGGGCTACGAGATCTATGTGCGCGATGCCTCGGAGACGGCGGAGCGGGTGTGGTATGCGCTGCGCGGTCTGGGCGCACGCTACGGGCTGAGGGTGATCGCGCCGGGTCATCATCGCCGCATCGCCGCCGGAATCCTGTCCTGGGGGCAGGACATGGATGCCGAAACCTCGCCGTTTCAGGTCAATCTGGCCTATCAGGTGCCGCGCGAAAAATCCGCCGATTACATCGGCAAGACGGCGCTGGAGGCGCAGCGTGACGAGATCGAGGCCGGGCGCTATCCGTTCTCCCTGAAGCTGGTCGGGCTAAAGATGGGGGGATTGCCGATCACCGATTATGCGCCGGATTTCTGGCTGGTGAGCGATGCCGAGGGCGCGCGCTGCGGTTATGTCACCTCGCCGTGGTATTCGCCGGAACTGGAGCAGAATATTGCCCTGGCCTATGTGCCCTGGGACAAATCCGCCATCGGCACGCGACTGCAGGTCGAATTACCAGAGATGTATCAGGAGGCGTCGGGCCAATCTGCCGCGGCGGTCGTGTCGGAAGTGCCGTTCGTCGCCTCAGAGAATCCGAGCGCGCGAGAGAGGGCACGAGGGTAGGGGCTCAACTGCAAGTCTTCGGGCGGGACCCGATGGATGCTTCCGCGAACCGGTCCGAACATGAGGTGCCGACACGTTCTTCACACAAGAACCGTGATCGGCACAGCACATATCGTCTTGCGCTTACATCGCCCGGGTCAGTGGCCGCATGGATTCATTTCGCAGGCGTTGATCGTGCCCATGCCACGGCCCCGGCAGAGGATGCGGCAGGCCGCGTCGCTGCTGCGACCAATGACGCTGGTCGGTTACCGGCGCAAAGCCGCCCGGATCGACAGGGCCGCGATAATGCCACGCAAGCTTGACCGGGTCAAAGCCTTGGGCGCAGAGAACGGACATCTCCACCTATGCTTCCATGCGGCGCGGTGGTTCGGTGCCCGGGTCGTGCGCACGGCGTGAACCGCCGGGCCGGGATGGCCGTGGGTGATGAGGATCTTCCGTGGCACCCGCCCGGTCCGGGCGGTCCCAGATAGTTCGCGCAAAAATCTAGGCCAGTCTTTAAGGTGGACCGGATGATGAAAGAGACGATCCAACATGGCAATGGGGAGGACGCAAAGGGCGGTCTGACTTCGGTTACAACTCGATGTTCACCCGTCAGCATGTACCGGGTCTGCACTACCTGTCTGTCTGGCTCTATCGACTGTCCTGACAGATGATCGCCACGCACGAGAAAGCGAGCCTCGATACGCAAGGCCAGCGGCCCGCCCGAGATCAGCGGCGCACCATCAGATGCGGGGCGCTGAGCGTGGATGTGCAGATGCGGCTCGGCCGATGCACCGGAATTGGCGACCTGCCCAGCACGTCAGCCACGTTGACAAGATCGTTGGGCATTACGGACACGCTGCTCTGCCGCATGTGGGCAAACACGATCTCGGACGCGCCGCGACGCAGGATGACGTGGCTGTCAATGCGGTTGACCTGATCGCTCTTCGACATCTCGAAATCCGGCATCTCCCCTTCCGTGGCGACCATCGTGCCAGCGCAGGGCGCGCACAGCCCCGAAGGCCGCAGCGGCCAAAACCTCGGCCCCGGCGGCAAAGCCCGAAAACGGGGCGGCGCCGGGCCCCGCGACGATCTGCACCACCGCCGTGCCATGATCGGGCGGCGCGGGGCGCTCGCCCTCGGCCCGCACCGACCGGCAGTTGAGACGCACCCCCTCCAATGCCGGATGGCCAGGGTTGACCGGGCCGTCGATCCCCCCGATGTGCACGGGTCGGTCGAGACGGCAGGCCCGCCCCGGATCGTCGCCGCGGCATAGAGCATCGCCGGGCGCGTCATCAGAACGATCTTTCCCTGCGCCCTTGGCGGCGGGCCGCGCACCGCGCGCGTCAACGTGCTGCCCGGTGCGGCACAGCCTGTCTGCGTGGCCGCCAGCCACGGCATGAGGCCAAGCAAAAGCGCGAGGATGAGACCGTCGGTGCGCCCGTCGGCCCCCATGGCCGACACCCGCCAGAGCGGCGGATCGACCCCGGCCAGCCGCGCCAGCGTTGGCGGGCGCGACCCGGTGCCCGTGGCAGCGGTAGGCGGCACATGCACTGGCCTGCTTTCGATTGTCGAATTGGTAGGCAGTTGCGCCGAAGCGTGCTTCGGTTCAATGCGTTTTTAACGCAAGCAGAGGTGGTCGTGGAAATGCCGATCAGTTGTCCAGGTGGATCGCATGACGAAAGAGAGGTTCAAGCGCCACAAAGAGAACGACGCATAGCCCTGGTGATCCTGTGCCTTCTTCGGCCCCCACCTTTGTGCGCGCGCGGCGGAGGAGGCGTTTGCTGTCGCTCCGGCGTAAGGCGATTAACGTATTGAGAATATGTGATTTAAATTCCAAAATAAAGCAAGCTGTATAGCAAAATGTATAGCGGGAATATCAACTCCCTTTGCTATCATCACGTTGCCCAAAATGCGGCTCGGCGCAACCGCCCAGACGTGTAACCGGGCGCGATCCATGCAAACCTCTGGCTCGTCGGCGTGCGAGCGGATATGTTACAAGGCGTGACGAACCAGTTCCCACCAGAAGATCAAGGGCGAGCCCAAGGGCAGATGGCAGGGGCTCCGGCATTCCTGTGGATCCTGGTCGGCATCATGGCCGTGATCGAGGTCGCTCTCAGCCTCTCCGAGGCCGGATACCTGGGGTCATTCAACTGGAGATGGCCAGCATTCGCCGCGGGCGCGTTCTGGCAGCCGATCTTCGCGGGCGACATGACGCCGCTCTATCCGGGGCAGAGGCTGGTCATGCTGGTTACATATGCGTTCCTGCACGGCGGCATTGCGCATTTCGCTATCAACAGCGTCATCTTGCTTTCACTCGGCAAGCTTGCCGCCAGTCGCATCGGGGCAGCCAAAACGCTCTTGCTGTTGTTACTCTCGACCGTCGGTGGTGGGCTTGCCTTTGGGATGTTGTCACAGAGTGCCGGGCCGATGATCGGCGCGTCGGGCGCGGTGTTCGGGTTGATCGGGCTCTGGCAGGCCTGGGACTACCGATTTCGGAAAGATGCAGGGCTTCCGCTTCGTCCGTTGGTCACCGCGATCCTTGGGCTCGCCGTTGCAAATATCGTGCTTTTCGTGATCCTCGCCGGTGGCTTGGCTTGGGAAGCGCATCTCGGCGGCTGGCTGGTCGGCTGGGTCATGGCGCTGCGGCTCTCGATTCGAAATGTGCACATTTGAGCGGCGCCTGTCTCTTCGACAGAGTTGCTTTCAAACACCTAGAGGCTTTGGTTAGCGCGGTTTCACGCTGACCAATTTGATGTCTTCAAATGTACCCACGATCTACCGCCAGATGCGCGCGCATGATGATGGACCGACGGGCAGATCAATGGACCGGAACAGGTGATCTTGTGCGCTCTGCTGCACAAATCACCTGATGTCGCGTGGGAGTAGAAAAGTTTTGGAGTTACACCACGGCGCTGGCCTCTGTGAGTTCGTAACTTATGTCGCCGATGACGACACTTTCGAAGCGCTCTGCGATGTTCACAGCCAGTTCCGAAGCGATTTCCCTGATCCGGGTCTGTTCGAGCGTGCACTCCGTGTCATGCATAGCGGGCTTGCCAACCGGAAGCTCGATGCGATCAAGGATTACAGTATGAAAACGGGCATCTGCATCGAAAGTGCCGCGCAGTGGAGGACGTAGGGATGAGGGCGACCCGGGGCAGGGTCAGAACCCTGCCGCGTGGCCGTCCTTACGCGGATCGGAGCCCCCGCTCAGAAGGCCTCGCTCATGGTCGATGAGAATGGCCTGGCAGCCGCCGAGCGGGTCCTGCGCCATGCGCAGACGGTGGCCCTTGTCGGTCAAGGCCTGCAGGATCGCAGGCGGCAGGCTGCGTTCGACCTCGACCTCGGCGCCGGTCGCCAGAAGCCGCGGCATGTCGATGGCCGCCTGCAGATCCATGCCGTAATCGACGAGGCTGGAGACGATCCGCGCATGTCCGAACGGCTGGTAATCCCCACCCATGACGCCAAAGGACAGCCGGACGCGGTCGCCTTCGGTCGCCATGCCCGGCATGATCGTGTGCATCGGTCGCTTGCCAGGGGCCAACGCGTTGGGATGCGCGGGGTCGAGCGTGAAGGAATTGCCACGGTTCTGGAAAAGCACGCCGGTCTCCGGGCAGAGGATGCCGCTGCCGAAGGAATCGAAGATCGAGTTGATGAAACTGACCGTGTTCAGGTCCCGGTCAACCACGGTCATGTAGACCGTCTCTGAGGTTGACAGCCCAAGGACGCCGATATCGGGCATGGCATGATCGGGTGAAATGCGCGTCCGCAGCCCGGCGGCCCAGTCCTTTGACAGGATCGCATCGAGCGGAACCTGCATCGCCTCGGGGTCGGCGATGTGGCGGTCGCGCATGGCATAGGCAAGTCGCCCGGTCTCGATCTCGAGGTGAAGGCGCTCCGCCGACAGCGGATCGAGCGCGGCCATGTCGAAGCCTTCCAGCAGGTTGAGCATCATCAGCGCCGTGATCCCCTGATTACTGGGCGGCACCTGATGGATATCGAGGCTCCGGTAGCGCGTGCTCGCCGGGGTGACGTAGTCGCCCTGAACGCCGTGAAAATCCGCCTCCTCGTGCAAGCCGCCATGGGCCTTCAGGCTGCGCACCATGGCAGCGGCCAGCGGACCCTCGTAAAAGGCGCGCGTGCCCTGCGTTGCGATGGTCTCGAGCGTGTCGGCAAGCCGTTCCTGGCGGTGAATGTCGCCCTCGGCGGGCACCTGCCCCGAGGGCAGGAACAGCGCGCGCGTCGCCTCGCGCGCCGCAAGATGGGAACGCGCGCGCAGCCAGTCCCGCCGCACCCGCGCATGGACAGGATAGCCGTCGCGCGCATAGCCGATGGCCGGTGCGAGCAGCCGGGCGAACTCCATCCGCCCATGATCGGCATGCAGCCGCCCCCAGCCGTCGACCGCCCCCGGCAGGGTCACCGCATGCACAGAATCTTCGGCGATCCGCGTCAGGCCCTCGGCGCGCAGGCGCTCGATACTGGCCGCAGCGGGGGCCCGACCGGAGCCGTTGAAGGCGATGACCTGGGCAGAGCCCTTGGGACAATAGAGCGCAAAGCAATCCCCGCCGATCCCGGTCATCTGCGGCTCGACTACCGCCATGACCGCAGACCCGGTGATCGCCGCGTCGATGGCATTGCCACCCTCGCGCAGCACGTTGAGCGCGGCCTCGGTCGCCAGAGGGTGCGAGGTGGCCACCATCGCATTCTGAGCGTGGACGGTGGAACGGCCGGGGAAGTGGAAATCACGCATGGTCTTGTCTTTCATTCGGTTTTGGGGCGCATCGGGGCACGCTGCCCATCGTCGCGCCGGACTTGGTTGATCTGCCTGATGATCTGCATGTTCTGGCGCGACGACCGGATGTGCGCGCGCGCCGCCGCGACCGCCGCAGGCGCATCGCGCGCCATCACGGCTGTTACGATGGTGCGGTGCTCTTCCACGGCCATCTTCCATTGATCTATCCAGCGCACCTCGACCCAGAGCGCGAGCCGCAACTGGTCATAGACGCGCTGCGTGATCTCTCTCAGCGCCGGGTTGCGCGTCATGTCGAGGATCACCTCATGCACCTTGAGGCCCAGCTCCAGTTCCCGGGCATAGACCTCGGGCGTGCGCTCATGCACCCGGTCGAGCGCCTCGATCTCCTCCATCACGGCAGCAAGCCGGCGCAGGTCGTCCTCGGTCGCCGTCTCCACGGCGATCTCGGCGGCCAGCGCATCGAGACCTTCGCGCACGACGAGCAGATCGCAGACCGCGTCGATGTCGAGATTGGCGACCGAGTAGCCGCTGTTCGGCTGGCTGACCACCAGCCCCTCGCGCTCCAGCCGGTTGAGCGCTTCGCGCAGCGGCGTGCGGCCAATATCGAACTCGCGCATCAGCCGCGCCTCGGACAGGCGCTCTCCGCGTCTGAGCTGGCCGTGAAGGATGCCCTGCTTCAGGGTCCGATACGCCTTTTCCCGCAGCATGCCACGCGGTGTCGGGGGGCCGCCATGGGTGTGATCTTCGGTAAGGCCGGTCATCGGGTCAATCCTTGGGCAAGGGCGGTGCGCGGGGCGTGCGAGGGTTGCAGATGCTGGTTGAGCCGCCGCTCCACGCGCCGCGCCATGAAGATGAAACCATAGACAAGGATGAGATAGAGAATCGCGGCAAGGCCGAACGCCTCGTAGAAGGTGAAATGCCGCGCCCCGATGGCACGCGCCACCCCGGTGATGTCCATGATCGTGATGATGGAGACCAGCGAGGTCGCCTGGATCTGATAGACCACCTCGTTGGTATAGGCGGGCCATCCGATGCGGATTGCGCGCGGCAGGATGATGAATCGCAGCCGCATCGGCCATTTCAACCCGAGCGAGCGGGCCGCCTCGATCTCGCCTTTGGGAACGGCCTGGATCGCACCTCTGAGGATCTCGGAGCTATAGGCCCCGGTATTGAGCGTCAGCGTCAGCAAGGCGCAAAACCAGGGATCGCGAAAGAAGCCCCAGAGACCGACCGCGTCAAGCGCATGGCGGAATTGGCCGCTGCCGTAATAGATCAGGAAAATCTGCGCGAGCAGCGGCGTTCCCCGGAAGAAGAAGACATAGCCCGTGGAGATGCCCCTGAGCACCCGACTGGCGGACAGCCGCGCCAGGGCTACCGGCACGGCGATACAGAGCCCCAGCAGACAGCTATAGGTCGCCAGCTGCACCGTCAGCCACGCCCCCTCCAGAAATCTCGGCAGGTTCTCGACAACGAAGGAGAGCATTACAAGGCCCCTTCGGTGGTGCCGCGCGATGCCCAGGTTTCCAACCGCCCCTGTCCCCACATCGAAACCAGCGTAATGCTCAGATAGAGCAGGCAGGCCATGAAGAAGAAGGTAAAGGGCTGCTGGGTCGAGCGGGCGGCGATGTCAGCGTTGCGCATCAGTTCCGGCAACTGGATGATCGAGATGAGCGCCGTCGCCTTGACGAGGACCATCCAGACGTTGCCGAGCCCGGGCAAGGCATAGCGCATCATCTGCGGCAGTTCGACCTTGCGAAACGTGACCATCGACGACAGACCGAGCGCAAGTGCGGCCTCGCGCTGACCGGGTGGCACGGCGAGGTAGGCCGCGCGATAGACCTCGCAGGCGAAGGCCGCATAGATCAGCGTCAGCGTGCCGATCCCCGCCACGAAGGGATTGATCGCGAGCGTCACGTCATGGCCCATGCCGCCAAGCGTATCCTGCACCAGCGTCGGCAGCCCGTAATAGATCAGCAGCAGCAGGACGAGTTCCGGCACCCCGCGCACGACGGTCGTGTAGCCTTCGATCAGGACCCGGCCCGCCTTGGGGGCAAAGAGCTTTCCCGCAGCGGCGGCAAGCCCCAGGATCAGCGCACCGATCATGGACGCGATCGCAACGCCGAGCGTCATCATCAGCCCGTCGATCAGCAGGCTCCCATAGCCCTGAAGATCAGGCATTGGCATTTCTCCGGATGGTTTTCGGTCTCATGCAGGACAAGACCCGGCCGTCACGGCGATGACGGACAGCCGGGTCAGAGGGGTGTCAGCCGCCGTAGACGTTCAGGCCGAACCACTTGTCGGAGATCTCCTGGTAGGTGCCGTTCTCACGCAGCGCCGTGATCGCCTCGGAGAACGCGTCGGCAAGCGCCTTGTCGTCCTTGCGGACCGCGACACCGGCCCCATAGCCGAACCACTCGGGCCCGGTGAATTCGGGTCCGCGCATCTCGAAACCCTCGCCCTCAGGCTTGCCCAGAAAGCCGTTCTGGATCGCCACCACGTCTCCCATCACAGCATCGACCCGGCCGGAGGTGAGATCGAGATAGGCCTCGTCCATGGTGCCATAGAGCCGCAGTTCGGTGCCCGGCATCTTGTCGTTCATGTAGCGCTCGAAACTCGTGGCGCGCTGCGTGCCGACCACTGCACCGTCAAGCCCTTCAGCGGAGATCTCAAGGTCACTGTCGCTCGGCACGAGAAAGCGGGCGGGCACCTGGTAATACTTGTCGGAGAAGGCGATCACTTCGCGCCGTTCGTCGGTGATGTAGAGTGAGGCGATGATCGCGTCGTATTTCTGCGCCTGAAGCCCGGGGATGATGCCGTCCCAGTCCTGGGTCAGCCACTCGCACTCGATCTCGAGATGCGCGCACATCGCGTTGCCCAGGTCGACCTCGAACCCCTGCACGTTGCCGTCGGAATCGGTGAAATTGAAGGGCGGATAGGCTCCTTCCGTGCCGATCACCAATTTTTCCGGCACGTCCTGCGCCCATGCGGCCCCCGTCAGTGCGACCGTGACGGCCAGCCCATATGCCGCTTTCCTGAGTAGTTCCTTCATATCAACCTCCTTGTCGTATCTCCGCGCTGTCCGCCGCGCGTCGGGGTTCAGCTTGATACACAAAATTGTATATAATCAAGCATTCAATCCAGAATATTTTTCTTCAGGTGGCTGAGTTGTCCAGAAAGGCGCTTGTTTGGCGAAGATCTGCGCACGCGCGGCGACCGTGATGGCCGCCATGGGCCGAAGGCTCGCCCAAATTCAGGGGTCAGACACGAATCGTGCTGCTCCAGTTCAGGGCTCGCTTGGAAACCCTAGCACGAGGCCCGTGGCAAGGAATGGCTACGCCTCTGCCCCTCGCCGGATCACGACGAAAAGATTTACAAGACGTTTCCATGAGGCTGCCTCAAGGTCTACATAGGCGGAAGTTCTCCGGAATAATGTGAACCCTAGGTTGCGGGAAACCGCCTTTTTTCATGGAGAAAGTAAGACCGAAGGTTGTGCAAGAGATTTACATTGGAATGCACAGAAAAAACTCTCGGATTCATGTAGACCGTTTGGGCATCGTGCGGGACAAGGTCCCCATGGATGATGGACCGGTCAGAGATGCAGATGACCGAGAGAGTGACCCGGTCAAGGATCATGCGCGGGAGCGTGGCGAGGCAGGCGCACGCTTTATTTCTTCTAATTTAACCGTGACGGTGCTCCCTTCGGATGTGTGAGGCATAACCAATCATGCGCACTCGTAGACGACGTTGCGAACGGAACGCTGGTCGCCATCCACTGCAAGGTCAACATCGAAATGAGCTTGGCATTTTTGTCCGCGGCGCGAGTTGCCCAAGACAACTGCGCGCAGTTTTTGGATTCGCTCAGTAAACGTGTGTTCAAGGGCTGTGGTTATGTCCGAACTTGGCACGTTTACAAAAGGTTAAAGTCGTTATCTACGGAATTCCGGCGCACCGAAGTCCCTCGATAAAAGCTTCCAGATGCTCCGGGATACCGCAGGCGCCGACCCCAGACCGACCAGTGTTCGTCCCTGATGCCGGAGCGCCTCAACGGTCACCACGGCCAGGTCGCGTGATGGGACGCAGCGCAAAAGGATTCGTAAAGCGTCTAGGAACGCCCGTGGAGTCACATGGGGCACTGCCAGGCCAGCGCAATGCTTGACTGCTGCGGCACCTCAGTGGCCGTAGCTCGCGTCCGCGGCATTGCAGGTCGTCTAGCCCTCGTACGAAGGCGCGCGGCCAGCCTCGAAGCGAACTTTCAGCGGCCCGCGGAAATGTCGAGGATCGCGCCGCTGATATAGGAAGCCGCATCCGACAGCAGCCATGTCACCGCTGAGGCCACCTCATCGGCGCGCCCGATACGGCCGAGCGGCACGTCACCGGCCTTCGCGGCGAGTCGGTCGGCGAGCCCGGCGGTCGCGTGGATGTCGGTGTCGATCAGGCCTGGGGCGACGGTGTTCACGCGAATGCCATCCGCGCCAAGCTCCTTGGCGAGGCCAACCGTCATCGAATTGATCGCGCCCTTGGAGGCGGCGTAATGGATCCATTCATTGCCACCGCCGAGGGCTGCGGCGCGGCTTGACATCAGGACAATCGCACCGCCCGCACCGCCGTGGCGGGTAGACATCAGCCGCGTCGCCGCCTGTACGGTCAGGACCGTGCCGGTCACGTTCACGTCGAGGACGCGGCGCAGGTCAGCCGGGGCGAGATCCTCCATGCGGCTGGAGGGGCCGGTAATGCCGGCATTGGCAAAAACCCCGGTGGGCGCGCCAAAGGCGTTCTGGCAGGTCTCGAACAGGCTCGTGACCGCCGCCTCGTCGGCGACATCGCCCTGCACGGCGATGGCCGTGCCGCCCGCAGCCTGCACGCGCCGCGTCAGGGCCTGCACCGCGTCTGCATTGGACGCATAGGAAAACACCACCGGGTGACCGGCAGCGGCAAGCGCCAGGACGGTCGCCGCGCCGATGCCACGGCTGCCCCCGGTGACGATGACCGGGCCGGGTTCAGAATGCGACATTGTCGCCGCCTTTCAACTCCAGCATCTCGCGCGCCTCGTCGGGTGTGGCCACCTCGAGGCTCAGCCCTTGCAGGAGCTCACGCGCCTTGCGCACCTGATCGGCGTTGCTCTGCGCGAGCTTGCCGGGCGAGATCCAGAGCGAATCCTCGAGGCCGACGCGCACATTGCCGCCCTGCGCCGCGGCCTGTGCGGCGACCGGCATCTGATTGCGCCCGGCGCCCAGCACGGACCAGACATAGGCATCGCCGAACAGACGGTCCGCCGTGCGCTTCATATGCGCCACATCCTCGGGATGCGCGCCGATGCCGCCGAGCAGGCCGAACACCGTCTGCACCAGGAACGGGGCTTTCACCAGACCGCGATCCACGAAATGCGCCAGGTTGTAGAGATGGCTGGTGTCGTAGCACTCGAATTCGAACCGGGTGCCGTTGGCATTGCCGGTGTTCAGGATGTGCTCGATATCTGCAAAGGTGTTCTTGAAGACCAGATCGCGGCTGTTCTCGAGATGCTGCCGCTCCCAGTCATGCTTGAACTCGGAAAAGCGGTTCAGCATCGGGTAGAGGCCGAAATTCATCGACCCCATGTTGAGCGAGGCCACCTCGGGTTTCAGCTCTGCGGCCGGGCGCATGCGCTCCTCGACGCTCATATGCGGGCTGCCGCCGGTGGTGAGGTTCAAAACCGCCCCGGTGGCCTGTTTCAACCGGGGCAGAAAGGCGCGGAAGGCGTCCGGGTCCTGGGTCGGGCGGCCGGTTTCGGGGTCGCGGGCGTGCAGGTGCAGGATCGTCGCGCCGGCCTCGGCAGCGGCGAGGCTGTCGGTGATGATCTCTTCGGGGGTGACCGGCAGATGCGGCGACATCGAGGGCGTGTGGATCGCCCCGGTCACGGCGCAGCTGATGATCACCTTGCGGGTCGGTTTTGGCATGTCGGTTCTCCGGTCAATCAGGATTTGGGGGCATTGTCTCTGAGGTGTTTCATCATCCGCACCAGCCGACTGTCGCGCTCGGCCTGTGCCTCGGATATCTGCTCAAGCGGCAGTCTTTTGCGCCGCGCGGCGTCGATCCGGTCGAGCGTCTCGCCTGTCCAGTCGGGATGTTCGCGCTGCGTTGCTGCGATCTTTGCATACATCGGGCCGTAGCGGGCGACATAGTCGCGCACGCCGCCCGGCGCGTTGAGATCAATCGTCTCGAACGGGCCGAGCAGCGCCCAACGCGGGGCCAGCCCGTCGCGCAGGCCGGTATCGACATCCTCGGGCGAGGCGATGCCGTTCGCGACAAGGCGAAACGCCTCTTGCAAGAGCGCGCCTTGCAGGCGGTTCATGATGAAGCCGTCGATCTCGCGCTGCATGCGGATGGGCTTCTGGCCGATCCGCTCCATCAGCGCGGTGCAGCGGTCCATCGCGTCGGCGCTGGTCCACGGGGCGGGCACGATCTCGACCGCCGGGATCAGGCTGGGCGGGTTGATCGGATGGGCGACGAGGCAGCGCTCGCGCCCGGTGACATGTCCGGTAAAGGCCGAGGGCAGCAGCGCGGATGTCGAACTGGCCAGGATCGCGTCGCGCGGGGCGCGGGCATCCAGATCGGCAAACACCGCCTGTTTGATCTCCAGTTTTTCGGGCACGTTTTCCTGGACGTGAACGGCCCCGGCGAGCGCTGCGTCAAGATCGTCGGCGATCTCGACGCGGCCGATGATGTCGGCCGCCGTTTGACCGTCCAGCATGTCTGCGGCCTCCAACTCATCCGCCAGCGCCGCGAGGGTTGCGCTGGCCCGATGCGCCGCCTCGGCGTTCTCGTCGTAGAGCGCGACGGAACAGCCGCCGCGCGCAAAGGCCACCGCCCAGCCACATCCGATCAGGCCGCTGCCGATGATTGCCGTCTTGGGGGTATCGGCCATCACAGCGTCTCCACCCCGGCGCAGACGCTGAGCGCCTGCCCGGTGATGTTGGCCCCGCCCGGTGTGTTCAGAAACAGGCACATAGCCGCGATGTCATGCGGGCTGACCATGCGCCGCAACGCGACTTTCTCGAGATTGCGCTCGCGCATTTCCGCGTAGCTGAGGCCGAGCCTTTCGGCGCGCGCGTTGATGACCCGGTCGATCCGGGGGCCTTCGACGATACCGGGCAGGATTGCATTAGCGCGCACACCCTGCGGCCCGAGTTCCGAGGCGAGGCTTTTCGCCAGACCGATCACCCCCCATTTGGAGGCGGCGTAGGGCGTGCGATAGGCAAAGGGCAGGCGCCCCGCGACCGAGGCGATGGCGATGAAACTCCCCCGGCTCGCGATCAGATCCTGCGCCGCGAAGCGTGCCGCCAGATAGGCGCCGCGCAGATTGATGTCGAGGGTGCGGTCCCAGTCCTCGGCGCTGATATCCCCGATGGTCGAGGTGGGCCCCTCTATACCCGCATTCGCCACCACGACATCGAGCCCGCCCAGACGCTCGCGGGCCTCGGCCACGAGATCGCGCGTAGCGGCCTCGTCAGAGGCGTCGGCGACGGTTCCGCTGATGGTGTCCGAACAGGCTGCGGCCACGGCCTCGGCATCGACGTCCGAGACGTGGACCCTGGCACCGGCCGCCGCGAAATCGTCAGCGATGGCCTTGCCGATCCCGGCGGCACCGGCGGTGATCAGGACGCGCAGGCCCGGTGGTGGGGTGAGGGCGGACGGTGATGTCATGGATGTCATGCCTCTTTCTTTGGTGACTTTTCTGTCTCGACATTCAGGAAAGCGCGAATGTCCTTCGCGGCGGTGGTGATGTCATCGACGATGGCGCGGCGCACGGTCGCCCCGTCGCGGGCGTCCAGCGCGGCCATGATCTGATCGTGGAACCCCTGAGAGGTGGCCATGTGCGCGCGATCCGGCACGCTGGCGCGAATCGAGGGGCCGACCATCAGCCAGAGCCGCTCGATCATCCCGAGCAGAAGCGGCCAGCCGCACAGCTTGTAGATCGCGGCGTGAAAGGCCGCATTGGCCTTGAGATACCAGTCGGCGTCGCCGCTTTCGGCGGCGGCGGTCAGTTCTTCGTTGAGCTTTCGAATCTCGAAACTGTCCTTGGCTGTCATCTCGGCGGTGGCGCGCTCTGCGGCCATGCCCTCGATCTCGATGCGGATCGCGCAGATCTCGTCAAAGTCCTGCGGTCGAAGGATACGCAGCCGGAGCGTGCGGCTTGACGTAGTCTCGAGCGCGCCCTCGGTGGTGAGCCGGGTCAGCGCCTCGCGCACCGGCATCGCGCTGACCCCCAGATCCTCGGCAAGCCCGCGGCTGGAGAGAACTTCGCCGGGGCGAAAGACGCCCGACATGATCGCATCCCTCAGATTGTCGAAGATCTGCTGTTGCAGGCTGTCTCGTCTCAGGCTGCCAGCCTGAAGCGTGGCGCGGGGTTCGGAAACGTCTTGCATATCGGATTTCTGTTGTTATCGTTGATCTGAGATCGCAGATTGCAGTGCGGAACTATAGAAGTCAAGCAAACCCCTGCATCGGTGATCGCAATTCGCCCGGATCGACCGGGCTGCATGAAGGGAGGACCAACATGAATCTGAAGGCAACATTACTGACTGCGGTGGCGGCGGTTGCCAGTGTTCCGGCGCAGGCCGAGACGTTGGACGTCGCGAGCACCTTTCCGAAGAACCTCGCATTCCTCGGGGAGGGGGCCGAGGTTCTGGCCAAGAACATCGAGACCGCGACCGGCGGCGATGTGAAGCTGCGCGTGCATGGCGCGGGCGATCTGGTTCCGGCGCTCGAGGTGCTCAATCAGGTGAGTTCCGGCGCGATTCCCGCAGGGTGGGACTATGTCGGCTATTGGGGTGGCACGATCCCCGTCGCCTCGCTGGCCGGGTCCATGCCGTTCGGCCCCGGCCCGGACCTCTTTGTCGGCTGGATGTGGGAAGGGGGCGGCATGGAGATCGTCCAGAAAGCCTATGATCCGCTCAATGTCAAGCTGCTGCCCTGCCACGTGACGGCCCCCGAGCCGGGTGGCTGGTTCAACAAGGAAATCAACAGCGTCGAGGACCTCAAGGGCCTGCGCATGCGGATTTCCGGCATGGGCGGTCAGGTGCTCAACAAGCTTGGCGTCTCGACCCAGCTCATTCCCGGCGGCGAGCTTTACGTGGCGCTGGAGCGTGGCCGCATCGACGCGACCGAATTCTCGCTCCCGGTGGTCGACAAGGCGCTCGGCTTTGCCGAGATCGCCAAGTATTATTACTTTCCGGGCTGGCACCAGCCAGCAAGCTGGAACTCGCTCATCGTGAACATGGATGTCTGGAACGGCTTTGACGAGCAGACCCGTGAGCAGATCATGGTGGCGTGCCGCGCAACGGTGAATTGGTCGCTGGCGGCGGCACCCCAACCGCAAGGTGCAATCATCGAAGAGTTCCGGGCCCAGGGGGTCGAGACCAAGCGTTTCCCTGACGAGGTGCTTGCGGCGCTGCGCGAGGCCGCGACGGAAGTGCTCGAGGAGCAGGCAGCCGAGGACGAGATCTTTGCCGAGGCATATGAGTCGATCCAGGCCTATCTCGCCGATGCCGAGGTCTGGACGTCGCTTCAGGCCATCCCCGAGCCGTCGGAGTAATGGGTAAATGACCCGTCGTTCCATATTGGAGCGGGTCGGCCATGCGCTTGTCGAGGCAAGCGCATGGCCTGGCCGTGTCGCGGCCTGGCTGGTCCTTCCGATGATCGCGCTGGTATTGGTGGCGGTTGTCGGGTCGCTCATGAAATGGGGCCAACTGGCAAGTTGGGAGGCCGATCTGCCGCTCCTCGGATCGGAACTGACCCTGACCGGACTGGCCGAATTGCAATGGCACCTGCAGGCGATCATCGTCATGCTGGGCGTGTCCTATGCCTTGGCGCGCGACGCGCATGTCAAGGTCGACATGCTTTCTGTCCGGTTCACGCCGCGCGGCAGGGCGCTGGTCGATCTGCTCGGTGATCTGGTCTTTCTCCTGCCGTTCTGCGCCATCATCGGCTGGCTGAGCCTCGGCTTTGTCGAGTTCTCCTACAGTACCGGGGAGCGATCCGATTATGGCGGCCTGACCGACAGGTATCTCGTGAAATCCATTCTTCCGATCGGCTTTGTCGTGCTTGCCCTGTGCGGGGTCGGGCGGGTGCTGCTGCATCTGGGTGTGCTGCTTGGCGGTGGAGACCGACCTCATGATTGAATATATCTTGCCACTGTCAATGGTGCTCGCTCTCATCCTCGGGATCTTTTCGGGTTACCCTGTGGCGTTGGTGCTCGCGGGTGTCGGCATTCTGTTTACCTTCATCGGCGATGTGCCGCTGGTCTTTCTGAACACGATCTCGTCGAAGATCTTTACCGGCACCCTGACGAACTGGCTGATGATGGCGGTGCCGCTCTTCGTTTTCATGGGGCTGATGCTCGAGAAATCGAATATCGCCAAGAACCTGCTTCTGTCGCTCGAACGGCTCTTTGCGCAGCGACCGGGCGGGCTGGCGCTGTCGGTCACGATTGTCGGGGTGGTCATGGCCGCGAGCACGGGCATCATCGGGGCCTCGGTGGTCATGCTGGGCCTGATGGCCTTGCCGGTGATGCTCAAGCAGAATTACTCCATGCGTCTCGCGGCCGGCACGATCTGCTCGGCGGGAACGCTGGGCATTCTGATCCCGCCGTCGATCATGCTGGTTCTGGTCGGCGACATCCTGCAAATTTCGATTGGCGATCTGTTCATGGGGGCGGTGGTGCCCGGCCTTATCCTGGGTGCACTCTATGCGGCCTACATCCTCATCACCACCCATCTCGATCCGTCGCTGGCCCCGCCAAGCGCGGCGCAGGAAAAGGTCTCGACGCTCGAGGCGCTGGCGGTGCTGATCAAGCATCTGATCGCACCGATCATCCTCATTCTCGGTGTTCTGGGTTCGATCGTGGCGGGTATCGCCACGCCGACCGAGGCCGCCGCGATCGGCGCGCTCGGAGCCACGTTGCTGGCCGCCGTCATGGGGCAGTTGACGGCGCGAAACCTCATCGAATGCGTTCAGGAAACCGCGCTGACCACCGCAATGATCCTGATGGTCGCAATCGGGGCCACGGTTTTCAGCGCGATCTTCAAGCGGGTCGGTGGCGACTACATGATCGAGGACGCCGTGATGGCCATCGCCTCGGGCCCGTATCAGACCCTGTTCCTCATCATGGCGTTGATCTTCGTTCTGGGCTTCTTTCTCGAATGGATCGAGATCAGCTATGTGGTGCTGCCGCTGTTCGCCCCGATCATCGCGGGGCTGGATTTCGGGCTCGGCCATTCCGGGATCACACTGACCTGGTTCGCCGTGCTGGTGGCGGTCAACCTGCAAACCTCGTTCCTGACGCCGCCTTTCGGCTATGCGCTGTTTTATCTGCGCGGGATCGCGCCACCGGAACTAAGCATCCGTGACATCTATGCGGGGATCGTGCCTTTCGTGCTGATCCAGCTTGTGGGATTGGGCCTGTGCATCCTGTTCCCGTCTCTGGTGCTGTGGTTGCCGGACGCGCTGGCAAATTGAGGGGGCGAAGATGAGCGAGATGTTCGATCTCACCGGCAAGCGTGTCGTGATCACCGGCGGCACCAGCGGAATCGGGCTGGCCACCGCGCGCGCCTTTCTCGAGGCGGGGGCGCAGGTTCTGATATCCGGGCGCTCGGTCGAACGCGGCCAGCAGGCGCAGGCGACGCTGGAGGGCAAGGGCCCGGCCTGGTTCGCCGCTGGCGATGCGGCAGACGAGACCGACGCAACCGCCGTGGCGCAGGCCGCAGAGGAGCATATGGGTGGGACCGATGCGATCGTCTGCGCGGCCGGAATGAACCGGCGCGGCGCGCCGCAGGATCTGAGGCTCGAGGATTGGGATGCGGTCGTGGATGCGAGCCTGCGGGGCACGTTTGTCACGGCGCGGGCGTTCTACCCGGGTCTTTGCAAGGCGGGGCAGGGGCGCATCGTCACCGTGGGCTCGATGCTGTCGGTTCTGGCCAATGAGGCCACGGCGCCCTATGCGGCGGCCAAGGGTGGGGTGGTGCAGCTTACCCGCAGCCTGGCCGTGGCCTGGGCGAAAGACGGCATCCGGGCGAATTGCATCCTGCCCGGCTGGGTGGACACGCCGCTGACGCGGCAGGCCCGCAAGGACATGCCCGACCTCGACCGCCGGGTGTGCGAGCGCACCCCCGTGGGCCGCTGGGCAACCCCGGACGAGATCGCCGGAGCGATCCTGTTCCTCGCGACCCCGGCTGCGGGGTTCATCACCGGCACAGCCATCCCGGTCGATGGCGGCTACCTGATGCGGGCCTAACCCGCAGACCAGCGAAAAAGGCGGAAAATGACATGACGGAACGCAGTTCGAGACTGACTGGATTTGCAACCCTGAGCCGGTCGGAGCGGCTGGACGCGCTGAAGGACTGGCTGCCGGAGGGCGCGGACGCGCCGGGCATTCTGGGCAATACCGGGGTGCTGTCGGCGGATCTGGTGGACCGGATGATCGAGAACGCCATCGGCGTCATGCCGGTCCCTCTGGGCATCGCGACGAATATGGTGGTCGATGGCGAGGATGTGCTCATTCCGATGGCGACCGAGGAAAGCTCGGTCATCGCCGCCGTCTGCAACGCCGCCAAGCGGTGCCGCGCCACGGGCGGGTTTCGCACCTCCTATGCGGGCTCACTGACCATCGCGCAGGTGCAGATCCTCGATGTTGCCGATCCGCATCGGGCGCGTCTCGAAATCCTGCGCCGGTTCGAGGAGACGCGCGACCTGTGCAATCAGGTCGATCCGAAGCTGGTCGAGCTTGGCGGCGGATTACGCGATGTCGAGGTGCGGCTGCTGGACGGGCGGCACGGGCGCATGGTTGTGGTTCACCTGATCGTCGACACGCGCGATGCCATGGGGGCCAATGCGGTGAACACCATGGCCGAACGGATCGCTCCGGTGCTGGCCGACTGGACTGGCGGGCGGTCCTTGCTGCGAATCCTGTCCAACCTGGCCGACCGACGCCTGACCCGCGCCGAGGCGGTCTGGCCCGCCGACGAAATCGGCGGGGCGGCGGTGGTCGACACGATGCTCGAGGCCGCCGAGTTCGCCGTGATCGACCCCTACCGCGCCGCGACCCATAACAAGGGGATCATGAATGGCGTCTCGGCGGTTGTGCTCGCCACCGGCAACGATACCCGCGCGATCGAGGCCGGTGCCCATGCCTATGCGGCCCAATCCGGCCAGTACGGCCCGCTGACCCGTTGGGAGAAAACCGCCAACGGGGATCTGGCAGGTTCCATCGAACTCCCGCTGTCGTTGGGCATTGTCGGCGGGGCCACGCGCATTCACCCGGTGGCACAGCTTGCCCTCGGGATCATGCGGGCCGAAAGCGCCGAGAGACTTTCCCGGCTTGTTGCCGCCGTCGGTCTAGCGCAGAATTTCGGGGCGGTTCGCGCCCTGGCGACCGATGGTATCCAGAAAGGGCACATGGCGCTGCATGCGCAGAATATCGCCATCGCGGCCGGGGCCGAGGGGGACGAGATCGTCCGCGTCGCGGAGGCGATGAAGGCGTGCGGGGAGATCAACGAACCCATGGCGGCGCGCCTGCTGGCGGAGCTTCGGACATGAGCGCAAGGCCGGGCCTGATCAGACGAGCATGCACGGATCATGCCGGGGCGCCAGCGCGATGAGATACGAGCCTATCGCCCCGGCAACGGGCATGCGGCGCCTGCGGATCGAGGATGAGGACTGGGCCCGCCTGTCGACCAAGGACGCCAAACGGCTTGCGACATTGCTGATTACCGCGCGGCGGTTCGAAGAAAAGATCCTCTTTTTTGACAAGCTCGGCCTGGTGCACGGCCCCGCCCATTCCAGTCTCGGTCAGGAGGCCGGCGCGGCGGGCTGTCTTGCGGCTCTGCCCATCGACACGATGATGAACGGCTCGCACCGGGCGCATCACCAGGTTGTCGCCAAGGCCGTGAATGCGCTCTACACCGACAATTTCGACCCCTCGGCCGGCACGCGCCTGCGTGACGAGATGCGCGACGAAATCCGCCGCATGATGCACGAGATTCTCGGCCTCGAGGAGGGCTGGACAGGCGGGAGGGGCGGCTCCATGCATTTGCGCCGCGAGGCGCTTGGCATCATGGGCACGAATGCGATCGTCGCGGGCGGACTGCCGATTGCCTGTGGCCATGCCTTCGCCGAGAAATCCCGTGGAGGGGACCGCCTGACGGTGTCGTTCTTCGGCGATGGTGCCATTCACCAGGGCACCACCCACGAGGCCATGCATCTTGCGGCGCTCTATCGCTTGCCGATCGTGTTCTTCTGCGAGAACAACGGCTACGCGGTCTCGACCAGCGTCGAGCAATCCACATACGAGACCAATCTCAATACCCGTCCCTGCGCCCATGGCATCGAGAGCCTGCATGTCGATGGCATGGATCCGCTGGCAGTATGGCGCGCGACACGGTGGGCAGAAGAGCATATCCGCACGCAGCGCCGCCCGGCTTTCATACAGGCGGATGTGTACCGCTATTATCATCAGTCCTCGCCCGTCCCGGGCAGTGCCTTTGGCTATCGCACCAAAGAGGAGGAAGACGAATGGCGGGCGCGTTCGCCGTGGGAATATCTGTGCGAGCGCCTGCGGATGCATGACATCGTCAGCGAGCAAGAGCTTGATGCTATCGACGTGGCGGTCTCCGAGGCTGTGGAGTTCGCGGGCGAAAGCTGTACCGAGGGCAAGGGATCGTCGATGCACATTCCCGGCTCGCTCTGGCCAGGGCCCGAGACCGTCGACGACAACCTTGTGTCGGACATGTCGGAGTTTTCCGGCATGCGCGCCGCCGAGTCCGAGGATTTCGCAGCGGCGGACATGCGCGAGATGTCCTTTATCGAGGCCATTCCCGCGACCATGGAAGTCGCCATGGCGCGAGATCCGGAGGTGCTGCTCTTTGGCGAGGATGTCGCCAATATGGGCGGTGGCACGGTCGGTGCGACGCGGGGGCTGTCGCGGTTCTTCGGCACGCAGATCATCAACACGCCGATCACCGAGAACGGATTTTGCGGATTGGCCGTGGGGGCGGCGATGTCGGGCATGCGGCCCATCGTCGAATTGATGTATAGCGACTTCTTCCTTGTCGCCGCCGACCAGCTCTTCAATCAGGCCGGCAAGATCCGGCACCTGTTCAACGGCACCGCAAACGTCCCGCTCGTGCTGCGCTGCCGTCTGCCGGGACTGGAGGGATACGGCTCCCAGCATTCGATGGATCCGACCAGCGTTTTCGCACTGTTTCCCGGCTGGCACATTCTGGCACCGTCGAACGCCTTCGACTATGTGGGGCTGATGAACAGCGCGCTGCGCTGCACCGACCCGGTGCTGATCATCGAACCGCAGGCTCTTCACAAACGCAAGGCGCTGGTGCCCGAGGATCTCGGCTACCACATTCCGATCGGCAAGGCGAAACGTGTCGTCGAAGGTGATCAGTTCACGCTGCTCACCTCGCTCGGGATGGTGGATCTCTGCGCCGATCTGGTGGCGCGCCTGGGGCTGAGCGCCGATGTGATAGATTTGCGCAGCCTGTCGCAGCGCGACATTGACTACGAGTTGATCGGGCAGTCGGTGCGCAAGACCGGCCGCGTTGCGGTGATCGAGCAGACCACACGCGGCGCGAGTTTTGGTGCGGTCCTCGCGGACGAGATCCAGCGCCGCTTCTTCGACTATCTGGATCAGCCGATCAAGCGCGTCACCGGGCAATGGGCGCCGCCGACGGTCTCGCGCGTGCTGGAGCGGGCGTCCCTCGCGGGCGAGGAGGACATCGAGGCGGCCCTGCGCGAGATGCTGCGCGATAGCGCCTTGCGCCAACCAGACAGCGAACGGGTTTGAGAACATGCTGGATTTCGCAGGAAAAACCGTTCTCGTGACTGGCGCGGCCGCAGGAATAGGCGCGCAGACCGCGCGAATCCTCGCAAGCCTCGGGGCGCGGCTTGCACTTTGCGACCGGGAGGATTGCGAGACGCTCGCCAATGAGTTGCGCGCAAATGGCGCCGAGACCGTCACCAAAGCCTTCGACATACGCGATCGCGCGCTTGCCGAAGACTTCGTCTCGGCGCAACCAAGCCTGGATGGGGTGATTGCCAATGCCGGATATTGCCCATGGGATGAGTGGCATGACAGGGCATGGGATGACGCGTTCGACGACGTGATCGACATAAACCTGAAGGGTGCGATCAACGTCCTGCGCCCGGCGCTCGACCGGATGATGGCGCAGGGCCATGGCAAGGCCGTTCTCGTCGCCTCGGTTGCCGGAAGAATGGGAGGGTTGCGCGCCAGCCCGCACTATGTGGCCGCCAAGGGCGGGGTCATCTCGATGACCAAATGGATGGCCGCGAGGGCGGCGCCACATGGGGTCAATGTCAACGCGGTTGCTCCCGGCGCAACCGATACCGCGATGGTGTCCGGATCGGTAATAGAGACCGGCTCGATTCCCTTGGGACGACTGGCAACGCCCGATGAAATCGCGCAGCCCATCGTCTTTCTGTGCTCGGATGGCGCGAATTACATGTCTGGCGCGATCATAGATGTAAACGGCGGTGTATACACCGGATAGATTGGGCGGCTTGGGTTTGGCTGCGTCCAACCGGACGCAGGCAACGTCTATAGTGCCCGCCAGAGCTTGTGGTGACTCTCAGCACAAACGCTCTGCATGTGTCTCGGAAAGTTTCCCGCAGCCGTGCCGTGTGCGCAGATGACGCCGCGGTCACAATCTACGCCCGGTTCGATGACTGGCGCCGGGGGTGGCGATGATCGGCGGGCTGCTCCCCACGCTCGCCGGATCGGCGTGGGCGCGCGCGGCGCTCCGCTACGGAGCCATCGTCCTCGCGGTGCTCCTGTTCCTGCTCGCGCTCCGGCGCTCTGGCGAGCGA
The DNA here is from genome assembly GCF_053628595.1 of Roseovarius sp. MBR-154. NCBI lineage: Bacteria > Pseudomonadati > Pseudomonadota > Alphaproteobacteria > Rhodobacterales > Roseobacteraceae > Roseovarius > Roseovarius sp. MBR-154. Next base: position 11,858 of record NZ_JBRJGR010000015.1, on the reverse strand, counting down.
GCGGGACGCCTCGCCGAACGCGTAGAGACCACGGAGAAGGCCAATAATGTCCAACGCCAGATGCTGGAAGCGGCAGTTCGCCGTCCTCGCGATCGCACCGAGCTTGCTGAGCGGCTGCGCAGCGGGCGGTTCTGAACGCCGCGTCGCGACCGTCCGCCCAGCGGAGGTCCAGTATAGCCGCGAGTTCCAGGCTCGGGCGGCCGAGGAACTGGCCCTGCTGCCGGAGGGATCGGTGATCGCCGTAATGTTGAAAGACTACGCCGTGATGCGGGAGCAGGTGCGCATGTGCTCTCGTCCCTGATTAGAAGCGGAGTCGCAGCTTCAAGGTCATGCGGCAGCGTAGCTGGTGAAAATTTCGATCGATCCGTCGCGCTGGATCAGGAACACGTCATAGGCCTCGCGCTCACTTTCCGACCCCATTCCGGGCGAGCCGTAAGGCATGCCGGGCACTGCGAGGCCGACCGCGTCGGGGCGTTCCACCAGCAAACGGCGAATGTCGGCAGCAGGGACGTGGCCCTCGATCATATAGCCGTCCACGCGACCCGTATGGCAGGAGACCATCTCCTGCGGGATGCCGTTGTCCAGCTTGTAGCGCATCAGAAGCGTTCCGGCGCTCGCCTCGGTCGTGACTGCGAAACCGTCATTCGCGAGGATATCGATCCAGGCCGAGCAGCAGCCACAGTTCGGGTCCTTAATCACGTGGATCGACGGACCCACGTCTTGCGCCAACGTATGAAGGGGCGAGGTGGCCACGAGCGCGGTCGCTCCGATCAGGATCGCGCGGCGAGAGATCGTTTCATGGGTCATATGGTTTTCCTTTCTGATTGGTGTGTGTGCCGGCGGGTCAGAGATCGACCCGCCTCAGCCGCAGCGCGTTGGTGATCACCGAGACCGAGGACAGGCTCATGGCCGCCGCCGCGATCATCGGCGAGAGCAGAAGGCCGGTGACAGGGTAGAGCAGTCCGGCCGCAATCGGCACGCCAAGGGCATTGTATGCGAAGGCGAAGAACAGGTTCTGCTTGATGTTGCGCAAGGTGGCGCGCGCGAGTTTACGCGCGCGGACGATGCCCATCAGGTCGCCGCCCAGCAGGGTGATCCCGGCGCTTTCCATCGCCACATCGGCCCCCGTGCCCATGGCAATGCCCACATCGGCGGCGGCCAGTGCGGGCGCGTCATTCACCCCGTCGCCCGCCATCGCGATCTTGTGGCCCTCTCGGCGCAGCTGGTCGATCAGGTCCTTCTTTGCCTCGGGCAGAACGCCTGCGCGCACTTCGTCGATGCCGAGCTTTCCCGCGACCGCCTGCGCCGTGCGTTCGTTGTCGCCCGTCGCCATGATCACCCGTAGCCCCTGGGCATGAAGTTCCCGAATGGCCTGCGCGGTACTCTCCTTGATCGGGTCGGCGACCGCCACGATGCCGACGAGCGCGCCGTCAAGAGCGACGAACATCGCCGTCTTGCCCTCGGCGCGCAGGGTGTCGGCCTTCGCCTCGGCCTGCGCGGTGTTGAGCCCCATTTCCCTCATCATCGCCGCGTTGCCGAGCGCCACCGCGCGCCCGCCGACGCGACCCTGCACGCCCTTGCCGGTGACGGCATCGAAGTCCGTGGCCTCCTGACGCGGGGAGCCCTGTGCCTCGGCGCCCTCGACGATGGCTTCGGCCAGCGGATGTTCCGAGCCGCGCTCGAGCGCAGCAGCCAGCGACAGTAGCTCAGTCTCGGTCAAATTCCCAAGCGCGACCGTATCCGTTAGCTTCGGCTTGCCCATGGTCAGCGTGCCGGTCTTGTCGACGATCAGCGTATCGACGCCCGCCATCCGCTCCAGCGCCTCGGCATCCTTGATCAGCACGCCCGCCTGCGCGCCGCGCCCCGCTGCCGTGGTGATCGAGATCGGGGTGGCGAGACCAAGAGCGCAGGGGCAGGCGATTATCAGCACCGAAACGGCGGATGCTATGGCGAAGACCAGCGCGGGTTCCGGGCCGAGGATCATCCAGACGATGAAGGCTATGATGGCGATGGCGACCACGGTTGGCACGAAGACCGCCGACACCCGGTCAGCGAGACCCTGGATCGGCGCGCGGGACCGCCGCGCGTTCGACACCATCGCGACGATCTGCGCCAGCACGGTGTCGGAGCCGACCTTGGCCGCCTCGATCACCAGAGAGCCGTTCTTGTTGATCGTTGCCCCGGTCACCGCATCGCCCGGGCCCTTTTCGACCGGCATCGACTCGCCGGTCAGCATGCTCTCGTCCAGCGACGATCGGCCCTCGATCACCGTTCCGTCCACTGGCACCGCATCGCCCGGGCGTACGCGAAGTCGGTCGCCCTCCATGATGTTCTCGAGCGGCGCGTCGTACTCGGTGCCGTCCGGCAGGATGCGCCTTGCGGTCTTCGGCGCTAGGTCCAGAAGTGCGCGGATCGCGTCCCCGGTGCGTTCGCGCGCGCGGAGTTCCAGAACCTGGCCCACGAAGACCAGCGCCACGATCACCACCGCCGCCTCGAAGTAGGTGCCGACGCCGTGGCCCATCCGGTACTGTTCCGGAAAGACACCCGGTAGGAACGTAGCGACGATCGAGTAGAGGTAGGCCGCCGCCACGCCGATGCTGATCAGCGTCCACATGTTGGGGCTGCGGTTCACGATCGAGTCCCAGCCGCGCCGGAAGAATGGCAAGGCGGCCCAGAGGATGATCGGCGTGGCCAGCACGAACTCCAGATAGCTCGCCGTCTGATGCCCGATCCAGTCGCGCACCGGCAGCGCGACCAGTTCGCCCATCGTCAGGATGATGAGCGGCACCGCCGCGGCAGCCGAGATCCACATCCGTCGCGTGAAGTCGGTCAGCTCCTCGCTCGGCTCGTCCGAGGGCAGCATCGGTTCAAGCGCCATGCCGCAGATCGGGCAGGCCCCCGGCGCGTCGCGCACGATCTCGGGATGCATCGGGCAGGTGTACTGGACGTTGGCCGGCGCCGCCTTCTTATGCCCGGCGGCCCGGCCCGAAGCGTAGAACCACGGATCCGCCTTGAACTTCGTCTGGCATTTCTCCGAACAGAAATGGAAGGTTTTGCCCTGGAACTCGGCGTGACGCCCGTCCGTCTTGACCGCGACCGTCATCCCGCAGACCGGGTCCTTCGTCGTCTCTGCCCCCGCCGGAATGTCGGGCGTCGCGTGTTGGTGATCATGCTCCATGTTCTGCCAGCCTTTCGATCTCTTGTTTCAGCTTGCGGCCTCCAGTGGCTGGAAGCTCAAGCTCTTTTCAGTGATGGTCGTGAGCGTCTTCCGGGGCGGGATCGCGTGCGAGGAAGATCCCGACAAACAGGAACACCAGCGCCATGCCGATCGCGCCCAGGACGACAATGAGGGGGTCGGACTGCCATTTCATCGCGGCGAATGCGGCCAGCACCACGGCATCGAGGGCGATGGCCGTCAGCAACACCCAGCCCCGCGCGCCGATGTCCTCACGCAGGTGCCGGAACACGCCCCAGTGGATGATGATGTCCATCACCAGATAGAAGAAGGCCCCGAGAGACGCGATCCGGCTGAGGTCGAAGAAGACCGTGAGAAAGCCCGCGATCACAACCGTGTAGACGAGTGTGTGGTCCTTGATCGTGCCCGGCATCCCGAAATGGCTGTGCGGGATCATCTTCATGTCGGTCAGCATCGCCAGCATCCGCGAGACCGCGAACACGCTGGCGATCAGGCCCGACGCGGTGGCCACCAGCGCCAGTGCCACCGTCAGGTAGAAGCCGGTCTGACCGAGCGCGGGCTGGGCCGCTTCGGCCAACGCGTAGTCCTTCGCCGCCACGATACGGTCGAGCGGCAGGCTGGAGCCGACCGCGAAGGCCACCAGCAGATAGACGACGACGCAGATGGCGATGGACAGGATGATGGCTCGGCCCACATTGCGGTGCGGGTCGGTGACCTCGGCGCCGCTGTTGGTGATGGTCGTGAACCCCTTGAAGGCGAGAATGGACAGCGCAACCGACGCCACGAAGCCGGTGGCGCCCATGTCTCCACCCGTCGCCTCGAACGAGATACCACTCGCCCAGAGGCCGGCTGCCCCGAACAGCGCGATTCCGCCCACCTTGAGAAGGGCCATGACGATGGAGAACAGCCCGACCGACCGGTTGCCCGATACGTTCACGAGCCAGGCGAAGACGATCAGCCCGACGCCGAGGATTGGCACCAGCACGCTGTCCGGATCGCCGCCGAACGCCCGCAGCGTGTAGGTGCCAAAAGTGCGCGCGACGAGGCTTTCGTTGATCACCATCGACAGCGCCATCAGGAGGGCGGCGCCCGCCGCGACCGTCGTCGGTCCGTAGGCTTTCTTCAGGATCATCCCGATGCCACCCGCAGACGGGTATGCGTTCGACATCTTGATATAGGTATAGGCGCTGAACGCGGTCACGATGGCGCCGACGATGAACGAGAACGGGAAGAGACGTCCGGCGAGTTCGGCGATCTGCCCGGTCAGCGCGAAAATGCCCGCGCCGATCATCACGCCGGTGCCCATGGCCACTGCGCCCGGCAGGGTAATGCTGTTCTTCTCGTAATCGCCTTTCGTCATGGATTTTCCTTTTCAGGCTTTTGCCGCAGCGCCACCCAGAGCAGCGGCAGCCCCGTCACAAGCCCGAGGCCGAGCACCGCCCATGTCGCGCGCCCGAGGTCTCCGCTAACCGCCTCACCGCCGAAATGCGCCAGCAGGAAGCTTGCCGGTATGATCCCCGCCAGTGTTGCCAAGGCGAAACGCCAAGCGTGCAATCGGCTCAGTCCGGCCGCGTAGCTGATCATGTCGAAGGACACGAAGGGCATCAGGCGGCTGGCAAAAACCGTCGCCGTCAACGCGGTCTGCGAGCCGAGAAGCCCGGCATCGACACGGGTCCCGAACACCCGCCGCAAGACATCATGCCCCAGAACCCGCGCGACGGCGAAGGCGATCAGCGCCCCGAGTTCGGCGCCGATCACGACCTGCACGGTCCCCCAGAAATGCCCATAGGCTGCTCCAGCGGCCAGCGCGACCGGTGCGCTCGGGATCGGGCTGGCCACGACCGCGAGGGTCATGAGCGTGACGATCACGACTGGCCCCCAGAGACCCGCACGCGCCACCAGCATTTGCAGACGCTCGGGCTCCAGAAGGCTGCGCGCCTCGGCGAATACCGAAGGCGCGAACTGCCAGACAGCGAGCAGTCCGATCCCGAGGATCGCTAGGCCCGTGAGGATGGCGGCGCGCAGGCTCATCTCAGACCGCCGCGACGGCGTTCGCCAGAAGGTCGCGCACCTCGCCCGCCACGGCCGTCAGCTGGGCGTTCAGGGTCGCCTGCATCGACGCTACCGGGTCGATGGCGCTGACCTCCACACCACCGTCGACTTCGCGCAGGATGACGTTGCAGGGCAGCATCGCGCCGACCCGCGGTTCGATCCCGATGGCCCGATGCGCCATCTTCGGGTTGCAGGCACCGAGGATGCGATAGGCCGACATCTCGACATCGAGCTTCTTCTTCATTGTCGCCTTGACGTCGATCTCGGTCAGAATGCCGAAACCATGATCCGCCAGTGCCTTGCGCGCCCGAGCGTCGACATCGTCGATACCGGCGTCGGGGAACATTCGATTGATCGTGTAGGTCATTTCCAAGTCCTTTTTCTCACTTCCGAAGATATTTGATCAGTGCCGCTATGGCCAAAACCACCAGCGCAAGGATCAGCAGGCCGAAGAGCCAGCCAAACCCCATTCCGGAGCCCATATCGTTCCAGTTCATCATCTCATACTCCTGATTTTCACCCGCAGGGTGCGCCTTTTCGCCGGCTCTCGCGACAACATGGAGCAGGACAGCACAGGATCAGTGTCGGGGCGTCGGGGCGCCCTGTCCGGACGCCCCGCCCGGATCACACCGACGCCGTGACCGCGAACTCGGTCATCATGCCGGTCGCAAGATGCGGCATGTGGTGGCAATGCAGCATCCAGCGCGCGGCCTCGCCTGCATCGAGCGCGACATCGACCATCGACATCGGCGGTACGTGAATCGTGTCGCGCAGCGCACAGGCCACACGCCGCCCGTTCAGGCCGACGACCTGGAACACATGGCCGTGCAGATGCATCGGGTGGGCCATCATCGACATGTTGTGGAACGACAGCATGACCCGCTCGCCGCTGCGGGCAATGATCGGCTGGTGCTGGCCCCAGACGGCGCCGTTGATCGTCCAGACATAGGGCTGCATCGAGCCGCCCAGCATCAGCACCTGGCTGCGGTCCACCGGCCGATCCGGCAGAGGATCACGGGCGATCAGGCGCGCTTCCTGCGCAAGATCGGTGTCGAACGCGGGTGCCGCGGTCTCCGCCATGGCATCGAGGCGCCGGACCTCGGCACCCTGCGTGGCGAGGATCAGGCCGGTGCGTTCCCGCGCGCCTTCGCGCAGGGCGAGGATTGGCCAGGTGCCGCCTTCGCTCGGCAGGTCGATCTCGATATCCAGCCGCTGACCCATCGCCAGCCCGAACCGCGAGCCCGCGACAGGCTGGACGGCGTGCCCGTCCACCGCGACCAGCCGCGCCTCGGCACCGCCGGTCTCGATCCAGAACACCGTCGCTGCGGCGGCGTTGATCACCCGGAGCTGGATGCGCCCGCCGCGCTCGACCTGCACCACCTCGGGGTCCGACAGCGTCCGGTCGTTGGTGAGATAAGCGTCCCAGTCATAGTCGTTCAGGTCCATGGCCATGCCGCCCATCTGGCCGCCCATGCCCATCATCCCGCCCATTCCGGGCATGTTGCCCACGGCACCATGGCCCACGCCGCGCCCGCCGCCATGACCTGCGCCGATCTCGGCCAGAACCTCCTCGGGGGCCTTGAAGGAGAAGTCATGCAGGAACATCACGACCTCCTGCCGGTCGGCGGCGATGTCCTCCTGCGAACGGACGATCAGCGGCGCGGCGAGCAGCTGCATCTCCTGCGTCGGCACATGGCTGTGCATCCAGTGGGTGCCCGGCCGGGCCTCGAAGTCGTAGGATCGGGTCTCACCCGGGGCGAGAAGGGGCATCGGCATGTCGGGCACGCCGTCCTGCGCGTTTGGCGGGATCTGGCCGTGCCAGTGGATGATCGTGCCGACATCCAGATCATTGGTCAGGTCAACCCGGAACCTCTGGCCGGGGTCGAGGATCAGGCCCTGACCGCCGGGGCCGACAAGGCCAAAGACGGTTGCCGCGCGCCCGGCGATATCGAGCGTCCGGGTCGCAGCGGAGAGGCTGATCGGCGCCACTTGCGCGAAGGCGATGCGGGGCATCTGTGCCGCGCCAATGGCGGCGGCGCTTGCGGCAAGAAAGCCGCGTCGTGAAAGCGTGTTCATGGTCGTCTCCTCGGGACATCCCGTCCCGTTCATCAAGGCCGATGGGACGCCGCGGGCGTCTGCCCGGACGCGATCAGAGGAGACGGAGTTGGGGAGGGCGCTCGTTCAGTCCCGGCGCACGGCTGACGTGGATTGCCTCGGACGCGACGTCATGACTGGCGGTGCCGTGCGCGTCCCCGGCTTCTCCGCCTGCCGATGTCAGGAAGGGCGAGAGGCCGACGCAGACGAACGCACACATCTCGGCATCGGCCGATCCACAGTGCTCTCCAGCGTCACAGTCGGGGCCGACAATGACCGGAGAGTGCATCATGTCGGCGAAATGCGTCGCATGATCCGCACCGGAGTTCATGCTCATGCGTGTGGCATGCGCGGAGGTTGCCGTCGTCACCACGGTTATCGCGAGTATGGCAAGCAAGGTGATGACACGTGCGTACATACTTGAGAGATAGGCATTGCTCACGAGAATGTCCATTGTCGCAGGCGCCTAACCGCTGGCACAACGTGGGTGTGAACCTCTCCGGGTTTTCCGGAGGCTCCAAATCGAGGAAGGATTGGAGCCATGGAAAAAGACAACAGAGCGAACCGCTATTCACCTGAGACACGCGCGAGAGCAGTGCGGATGGTGGGTCATGGCGCGACATCTTTCTCTTAGAGAAGCGCAACGCTGAGCCGTTCCCGGCTGCCAAAGCCCTCAAAGTAAGCGGATCAAAGCGCGTTCACAGTATCGGCGCAAGATCGAGAAATTCACCAAGTGACGTCACGGAAAGTTTCCAAGGTGGGTAAATAAATCATTATATCAATGACCTACGTAGAACTACGCTACCGGTTGAATCTAAGCTTCAAACACGCGATGGTTTCGACGTTCACGAGTGTCATCGCATTTATCAGCGCTGGCATGCGTGAATGCGGCATGGGGAGGTGACGCAATGTTGATACACGCAATCAACGGTTTGAACGAAATCGTTGGGCGGATCGTGGCGGTTCTCGCCATCATTTTCGCAGCCATTATCATCTATGACGTGGTCCTGCGCTACGTGTTCAGCGAGCCGACGCGGTGGGCTTTCGACGTCTCGAAACAGCTCTTCGGCTTCTACTTCGTGCTGCTGGGGGGCTATGCCCTGCGTCACGGCGCGCATGTGCGCGTCGATATCCTGACCGAAAGGCTTGGGCGCGGCGGACAGCGGATCGCCGACCTTCTGGGCTATGTTATTTTCTTCTTTCCCTTCGCCTGGGTGTTTCTCACCCGGTCCTGGGATTTTGCCTCGCGCTCCTGGGCACAGGGCGAGGTCACCTATGGTGCCATTCAGATGCCGGTATATCCGCTCAAGATGGCAATGTGCGTCGCCGCAGGGTTGTTGCTGCTTCAGGGTTTCGCAGAGGTTCTGAAAATCGTGCTCAACCGGCAGGAGGCCTCTGAATGAACCCCGAACTGATCGCTGTCCTGATGTTCGGCCTGCTTTTGCTGGGCCTGTTCCTCGGGCATCCGCTGGCCTTCGTTCTGGGTGGCACCGCCGTGCTGACCGCGATCATCGCGGGCAAACCGATGGTTCTGGGCATCGTGATCAACCGGATCTTTGGCGATGTGCTGGACAATTACACGCTGATCGCGATTCCGCTATTTGTCCTCATGGCCCGGTTTCTATCGGATTCAGGCGTCACCGACCGAATGTTCGAGACCCTGCGCCTGATGCTCAGTCAGGTGCGCGGCGGCCTTGCGCTCGCGGTGGTGTTCATCTCGATCCTGCTGGCGGCGACCACAGGCATCATCGGCGCGTCGATCACCGTGATGGGCGTGATGGCCCTGCGCCCGATGCTGCAATACGGTTACGCGCCGTCGCTCACCGCCGGTGTGATCGCGGCCTCGGGCTGTCTCGGCATCCTCATCCCGCCGTCGATCATGCTGATCCTGATGGCCAGCTATTCGCCGCTCTCGGTGGGCGAGTTGTTCGCGGGCTCGATGATCCCCGGCGTGCTTCTCGGCCTCAGCTACGCCGTTTATGTCTACATCATCTCGGTGCTGCGCCCCGATCTCGCCCCGGCGGTGGAGCCGGATGAAAAGGTCGGGCGCGCGACCCTGATGCGGATGCTGGCGGTCGAAGCGCTGCCGCCGCTCGTGCTCATTTTCGGCATTCTCGGCTCGCTTCTGGCGGGCATTGCCACCGCGACCGAGGCGTCGGCGATCGGCGCCGCGCTCGCGCTGCTGATCGTGATCGCGCGCGGGCGGTTTCAGATCGGCACCTTCTATGGTGCGATGCTGGAGACCGGGCGCACCTCGGCGATGATCTTGTTCATCGTGGTGGGGGCCACCGCGTTTACAGGCGTGTTCAACATCACCGGTGGCCTGCGCGCCACGCAAGAACTGATCCGCACGCTCGACATGGAGCCGTGGATGCTGATCACCATGATGATGGCGATCGTGTTCATCCTCGGGGCGTTTCTGGACTGGACCGGCATCGTGCTGCTGTCCTTCCCGATCTTCCTGCCGATCATTCAGGAAATGCCCGACGTGAACCTGCTGTGGTTCGTCGTGCTGATGGCGGTCGTGCTGCAAACCTCGTTCCTGACCCCACCATTCGGCTATGCGCTCTTTTACCTGCGGGCCATCGCGCCCAAGGATCTGCGCACCGGCTCGATCATTCGCGGCGTGCTGCCGTTCATCGCGCTTATCGTCGCGATGTGCGTGCTCGTCGCGGTCTTTCCGGCGCTGGTCACCTGGCTGCCGGATGTCCTCTACACCAAGTAACCACAACCATGGAGAAGGGAGATACCATGACCATGAAAGCATTCGTACTCGCGGCCGGGGCCGCGACCGCGCTGGCCGGGCAGGCCACCGCACAGGACAGCTGGACGATGACCACAACCTGGCCGTCCTCGCTGGAACTGATCGAGACCGACAAGCATTTTGTCGATCTGGCCAACAAGCTGACGCAAGGCGAATTGACCATCGAGTTCTTCGACGGCGGCTCGCTCGTCCCGGCTGGCGAGGTCTTTGGCGCGGTCGAGTCGGGCACCATTCAGGCCGGTGCCGACTGGCCCGGATACTGGGCCGGGCGCGATGCGGCCTTCTCGCCGCTGGCCACGACGCCCAGCCTGTTCAACGCCGTCGATTACGTGAACTGGATCCAGCAATGGGGCGGGGCCGAGCTCTATAACGAGATCTACGGTAATTATGGCATGGTCTATCTGCCTTACGGCGTGACCAACAACGAATCCGGCTTTCGCACCAACGAGCCGATCCGGAACCTCGAGGACCTGCAGGGCAAGCGCCTGCGCCTCTCGGGGCTGGAGCAGGGCAAGCTGCTCGAACGTCTGGGCGGCAATCAGGTCTCCATGGCGGGTGGCGAAATCTATCAATCGCTGGAGCGTGGCGTGATCGACGGGGCCGAGTTCTCGACCCCCAATGTCGACTGGTCGGCGGGCTTTCAGCAGGTCACCGACTATTGGGCGACCCCGGGCTGGCACCAGTCGGCCTCGGTCTTTGGCGTGATGATCAACAAATCCGCCTGGGACGCGCTCAGCGTCGAGACGCAAGAGAAGCTGCAGATCGCAGCCGATGCGACGCTGCTGTGGTCGCTCGCCTTCACCGAGAAGCGCGCGACCGAGGCCTATGCCAAGTTCGAGGAGGCGGTCGAGATCAACCGCTATGACGACGAGACGCTGGCAAGGGTTCAGGACATGGCCAACGAGGTAATCGTCGAGACCGCCTGCGCCAACCCGAACTCGGCCAAGGTCTATCTCAGCATGGTCGAATACCTTGACGATTATGCAAAGTGGCGCGATGCTTCAGCCCCGTTCAACCTCGGGCGCACGCCTAACGGTCCCGATGCTGCCGCCCTGCGCGACTGCGCACAATAGTGGCACGTATTATCCTCTGGCATGCCCGCTGAAATAGCGGGCGTGTGTACTGGTCGGACCTCGTTGGAACTACAGTGATTGTTCGGTCCGACCAGTCAAATATGAAATCAGCAAGCATTCCACGCACGGATAGGCCAAGATGCGCGACATCTGCGGCTATAGCCGCTATCGGATTGATCTAAATGTCGGCTCGCAGCACCTCCACCTATAAGCCCCGTCAGTGCAGCGAATGTCCACAACTCCGTCGCAAACTACATCATCGTCATTGGTCCCGGGCAGACAAAAGCAGCACATAGCTGATTTCATCCTCGCGCGACACAGGACCATGAGGAGCACCATTGAATGTGCACATCCAGACCCAGAAGCTGGGCTAATGCCGCCATGAACATGTTTGAAACAGCAGCCAGAGAAAATCTGCTACCTGATCTGCATGGCTCGCCGCCAAGGAATGGCTTGATGCTCCGGTATAGACGATAGCCAAAATGTATGGAATACGACGAAGTCCAAGATTTTTCTAGCGATTTCGAAGGGGTGCATTCTGAGCTACTCCCCATCGGTTGGACAGGATCTGGCGTAAATTAAGCTACTCTTTGCACCTGCTGATCGGGTTGGGTTTTGTCTTTTCTCAGCCAATAGAGCACGGCGGGTGGTCTGCCGCCAAGGGCCGAGTGTGGGCGTT
>NZ_JBRJGR010000014.1:0-105180 GCF_053628595.1 Roseovarius sp. MBR-154 | reverse complement strand
TCTCGTAGTCCCTGACGAGCTACCGGCCGCCCTCCGCTTCATCCCATCGCGACGCCGCGCAAGTGCAAAATCAATGGGGCGTGGCCGCCGCTTACAGTCCAAATGGTTGCGGGTCGGCCAATTCGGTCAACGTTTTTTTCCGCTCCCAACTGCTCAACCGCCTTGTTGATCCGGTCGGTGATATGGCCTTCCTTCTGATACCGCACTGTCTGGTGTTTGAGCACTGTGCCCCAGATCAGGAATGGTGCGCCCAAGATCGCCACTATTAGCGCGCCAGTTCCAAGGTTGGCCCCGGGGCTGGTTGGGCTGCCTGCGAACGTCCGGATCAGCAGAGCAAATGCCGCTGCAAGCGCGATTGCGAAAAGGAGAGAAAGTATCACCGCGACAAGGGGGCCAAGAGGTCGCGCCACCCTCCAGTTGGGTGCGTTCTTGATGTGCATCCAGTCAAGAATATCCTGTCGTGGTTCTCCGTCATTCATGTTGGGCACCCTTCAACCACGCGCCCCTCAACCTTGGCGAGACTGGGCGATCAGGGCAATCCCCGGCTGGCACAAAACTCAGCTTGTTGCCGCGAAGATGCCGGTGAGGCGTGCGGCTTCCTCCTGCAACCCGTAGGGCGGGTTCACCACGACCACGCCCGAGCCGACCATCCGGTGCCCGGGGCGGGCGGGGGCAAAGCCGACCTCGTGACGCAGCGCGTCGGGAAACTGCGCGGTGAGGCGGGTCAGCATCGGGGCATGCGCGGCGCTGGTCAGGATCGGATACCACAGCATCAGGATGCCGACATTCCAGACCCGGTTGAGCCGCGCGAACTGGTCGGGGATGCTGTCATACTCGGCCTTCACCTCATAGCTGGGGTCAACCAGCAGCAGCCCCCGGCGCGGTGTGGGCGGGCAGAGCGCGCGCGCCATGGCAAAGCCGTCCTGCCGGTGGATTTGGGCGCGATAGGGGGCCATGTGCTCCGCAAGCTGGCGATGCTCGCCCGGGTGCAGTTCGGCGAGGTGCAGGCTGTCGTCCGACCGCAGGCCGAGCGCCGCGATCAGCGGAGATCCGGGATAGGCATGCGCACCATGCCGCGCGCGAACGGCGTCGAGCCGCAGGCGGTAGGGGTGGCCGGGGGCAAAGCGGGCCTCGAGCCGCCCGACGCCCTGTGCCGCCTCATGCGTCTGTCGCGCCGCCGCGTCCTCCAGATCATAGAGGCCGCGGCCCGCATGGGTCTCGATATAGCTGAGCGGCTTGTCCTTGCGGGTGAGGTAGTCGAGCACCCAGGCCAGCAGTGCGTGCTTGTGGACATCCGCCGCGTTCCCGGCGTGGTAATGGTGTTGATAGCTCAGCATGCCGCCCAATAGCAGGCGGTGCGGGGCGGGGGAAGATGGCGCGACGCGGTGCTGTCCTCCTCAGGCCTCTGGCGAGGCGGTCCGGGACGTTCGTCATCCTCGGGCTTGACCCGAGGATCTCGTGACAGATCGTGATCCCTTTCCAGCGCGGTCCGTTTAGCTCCGGTTGCCCTGTTGCGTGTCGAGTGCCGCGAAGGCTGGTGCAAGAAGCGGTTCCGGAGGCTCGACCGTCACCGGGACGCCCTGCGCCTCGAGCGCCTCGGCATGGCCTGCGGCGGCGGTGTTCGGGGCGATGATGGCAACGCTCTGACCCAGCCAATAGGGCCGGGCGGCGGCGAGTTCCGCGCCGATCAGGTGTCCGGTGATCGCGCCGGGATGTCCCGTCACCTCGGCGCTGCGCAGATGCGTGGCGAGGCGTTCGGGGCGGCTCAGGCTGTCGGCAAGCGCGCTCATGTCGGCGGGCAGTGTGCCGCCGAGGCCATGCATCAGACGCGGCGTGAGAAAACTCTGGCAACTCACCGCCTCGCGCGCGCTCAGATGCACCCAATGGCTGAGTTGCCCGGTCAGCACGAGGGCGACCCCGTCCCAGTCGGGTCGTGCTTCGACAAAGCCCAGGAGCAGCAGGCGCACCCAGCCATCCAGCACATCGGCGGGGCTCTCCTGGGTGAGGCCGGGCAAGCCGCGCCCCGGGGCTGCGGGCAAAAGGGCGGCGGGCAGGCCGTCCGGCACGCCGTCGCCAATGTGAAAGATCCGCTCCGGCACCGCCACCAATGCGGCGAGCGCCGCGTCTCGGTCCGGACCATCGGCACTATCGACCACCCTGCCACCGCGCAGCACAAAGGCCCGCGCACAATGCCCGTCATGGCCGACAATCGCCCAATCGCTCATGCCCTGCGGTCAAGCTGGGCCACGAGGCCCGACATGTCATAGCCTGCTTGCGAGGTGGCGCGCAGCACCTCGTCGGCACCCAGATCGTCGTATTTCACAAGGCTCCAGATCATCGTGCAGCGCGTGCCGGTGCGGCAATAGGCCAGCACCGGGCCGGGCATCTCGGCAAGGGCGGTCTGGAACTCCTCGATCACGTCTTGCGTCAACTGGCCCGACGAGAACGGCACGCAGCGCACCTCGAGCCCTGCCGCGCGGGCGGCCTCGGCCACGGCGTCATAGGGTGTCTGGCCGAATTCCTCGCCATCGGGCCGGTTGCACAGGATCGTTCGAAACCCGGCCTCGGCGATGGCGGGCACGTCCTGGGGCGTGATCTGGGGCGAGACGGAGAAATCTTCGGTGATCTTGCGCAGGTCCATGTGGCCCTCCCTGAAAGCGTTGCCGACATATGCGCGAGAATCGCCCGCAAGATCAATGCCGCGCGCGTCTTGCCGCGCCTGCGCCTGCGCGCTATGCATCCCGAAACGCCAGACAAGGGAGCGATCAGCGATGAGCGAATTGCCGGGTATCGTGATCACCGGGGCCTCGGGGCGGATGGGGCAGATGCTGATCCGCACGGTCAGCGACAGCCCGCGCGCGCGTCTGATCGGCGCGGTCGAGCGGCCCGGCCACCCTTGGATCGGGCAGGATGTGGGCGCGGCCATGGGCGGCGCCGATCTGGGTGTCACGGTCAGCGATGATCCGTTGGAACTGGTGGCGGGCGCGCATGCGGTGATCGACTTTACCGCGCCTGAGGCCACGGTCGAGATGGCGACGCTCACCGCGCAGGCGCGGGTGGTGCATGTGATCGGCACCACCGGGTTTGACAACGGCCACCTGAAAAAGCTCGAGGCCGCCGCGCGTCATGCGGTGATCGTGCGGGCGGGAAACATGTCGCTCGGCGTGAATCTGCTGACGCAACTGACGAAAAAGGTGGCACAGGCGCTGGATGAGGATTTCGACATCGAGATCGTCGAGGCGCATCACAATCAGAAGGTCGATGCGCCCTCGGGCACCGCGCTGATGCTGGGCGAGGCGGCAGCAGGCGGGCGCGGCGTGATGCTCGATCATGTCAGCGACCGCGCCCGCGACGGCATCACCGGCAAGCGCGAGCGCGGCCATATCGGGTTTTCGGCCATTCGCGGCGGCGATATCGTGGGCGAGCATGACGTGATCTTTGCCGCCGTCGGCGAACGCATCGTGCTGCGCCATATCGCCACCGACCGCGCGGTGTTCGCACGTGGCGCGCTCAAGGCCGCCCTCTGGGGGCAGGGGCGCAAGCCGGGGCAATATGATATGATCGACGTGCTCGGGCTGAACGACAACTGATCCAGATCCGGCCGTCACGCGTATGTCACTGCAAATCACGCGATGTGAAGGGTTGTGATATGCGAGCTCTGCTGATTTCCATTCTGTGTCTCGGTCTTGCGGCCCCTGCGGCGGCCGAAGGCTTCAACTCGATCACCGATCGCGACCGCTTTGTGTCGCTGATCAAGGACCGCGATCTGACGCGGTTCGGGATCTCCCTCAATGTCACCCCGGAGGGCCAGATCAAGGGCCGTGCCTTTGGCCGCGATGTGACCGGTGCCTGGCAGTGGAATGGCGATTACTTCTGTCGCGATCTCTATTGGGGCAGCACGGAACTGGGTGCCAACTGTCAGGCGGTGCGGCTGCAAGGCAACACGATGCGCTTCATCTCGGATCAGGGCAGCGGGCAATACGCGGATCTCTATCTCGAGTAGGGCGGTTGCGGCAGGTCGCGATCGTTCAGAAGTCGATCGCGAGGCCTTTCTTTTCCCAATCGCCGTAGCGCACCGGCTCCAGCCCCTCGCGGCGGCCCCCCAGTTCGGTGGGCATGTCCGCGTCTTGGGCCGCCTTGCGGCGGGCCTCGGCCTCGGCCAGTGCGCGTTGCGCGGCGGGGGGCAGGTCGCGAGTCTCGGAGGTGTCTTCGGTGCTCATGGTCGGGCTTTCCTTGTGCGTGTCTCGCTGATATATCGCGCGCCTGCCGTCTCGCCAAGGATCAGCCCGTGAAAAAAGCCGCCCCCTCCGCCCGTTCCGCCGCCGTTTACCTGCTCGATCAGGTGTTGGGCGAGGGGCGGCTGATGTCCGAACTGATCGCGGGCGGCGCGCTCGACGCGTTGGCCCCCGCGGATCGGGCGCGGGCGCAGCGGCTGGCGGCGGATACCTTGCGCGGGCTGGCGCGGGCGGATCGGCTGTTGTCGAAGCACCTGCGCAAGCCGCCGCCGCTGCCGGTCTTCAACGTGCTGCGGGCGGGCACGGTGGAACTGGCGCAGGGGGGCGATGCGCATGGCGTGGTCAACGAGGCGGTGGCGATCATCGGGCGGCACCCCCGGCACAATCGGCTCAAGGGCCTGATCAACGCGGTGCTGCGCAAGATGGCCGAGGAGGCGCCCTCAAAGTGGAATGATCTGCGTCAGCCGGGGTTGCCCGACTGGCTGCGCGCGCCTCTGGTGGAGGCGTGGGGCAAGGGGCCGGTGGCGGCGATGGAGCGCGCGCATTTCGCCGGTGCGCCGCTCGATCTGACGGTCAAGAGCGACGCCGAGGGCTGGGCCGCGAAACTGGGCGGCAGCGTGTTGCCCACCGGGTCCGTCCGTCTGCGGAACGCGGGTCAGGTCTCGGCGCTGCCCGGCTATGAGAGCGGCGCGTGGTGGGTGCAGGATGCCGCCGCCGCGCTGCCGGTTCAGGTGCTCGACCCGAAGCCGGGCGAGCGGGTGATTGATCTTTGCGCCGCGCCCGGGGGCAAGACGCTGCAACTGGCGGCTCGCGGCGCGGTTGTGACCGCGCTCGACCTCTCGGAACGGAGGATGGCGCGGGTGGCCGAGAACCTTGCGCGCACCGGGCTTGAGGCCGGTTGCGTGGTCGGGGACGCGTTGCAGCATGAGGGGGTGTATGATGCCGTTCTGCTTGATGCGCCCTGTTCGGCCACCGGCACGATTCGCCGCCATCCCGATCTGCCGCATGCCAAGGATGGGTCCGATTTCGGCGCGCTGATCACGTTGCAGGCGGCGATGATCGACCATGCTCTGGGGCTGCTGGCGCCCGGCGGACGGCTGGTCTTTTGCACCTGTTCGCTATTGCCCGATGAGGGGGAATGTCAGGTCGAGGAGGCCTTGGCGCGGCATGACGGTCTGACGGTCGACCGCGCGGCGCTGGAGCGCCCCGGCATCGCGCCGGAATGGATCACCGAGGAGGGCGGGCTGCGCCTGCGGCCGGATTACTGGCCGGAACTGGGCGGCATGGACGGGTTCTATGTCGCGTGCCTGCGGCGCGGGTGAGGGACGGGGTGGATTTTGGCCTGGAGCGGTCGTTGGACTGAGTCGCGCATCGTCGTGCCGCGGTGTGGCGATCCAACGTCCGTTTTGTCGCGCTTTATATCAGCCAAGCCCGAAAAACCTCCGAGCGCAGAGCAGGTTGCAGCCAAATCGCCGCGCCGGGGGGCGGCGTCATGCCGGAGGCATGCCTCTGGCATGACGATGCGCGGCGGCCTTCGGCCTTGATTCCGCGCGGGGGCATAACGGCGAAGGTCCACTGCAGGCCGCAAACCACCCCCTTCCCGGCCTCCGGCCTAATAGATATCCGTCCCGCCCTTGGTCGCGATATAGGTGGGGCATTCGGGGCGCGAGGTGTTGATGATCAGGTACCACACCACCTCTCCGGGGCGACCGGTGCGGGAATATTCGCAGCCACTGGGATGGGTCCACCATTGTCCCGCATGGTTGGCGGGCGGCATGACCGTGCTGGTCCCGCCCTTGATCGCGGTGGTGTAGCCGTAGCTTGGGGCGGATTGCGCGGTGGCGACGGTGGCGACGGTGGCGAGGGCGGTCACCGCCACGGTGGTGGCGAACAGGATTTTTTTCATGGTTTCATACTCCGTTTTCCGACTGAGGCCGCACCGGCCAGACGCGCCAGGCAGTGCAGCGTGAGGCCGATTGCATCCGCCTCGGAGGGCGGGTGCAGGACGGGTTCGTGTCAGGAAAACGGCGTTTAGGGAAAATTATTCCCAACAGCTGACCAGCACGGTCATCGCGCTGGCATGGTCGGTCAGGGATTCGGGGGTGAGCGCGTCGATTTCTGCAGTCTTGCGCGGGGTGATCCCGCCGCGCGCAAGCACATCCTGCAAGGCCCCGTTGGTGGCGGCGAAGCTGACCCCGTCGGGCAGGCTGCGCCCATCCACCTCATGCGGCAGCAGCATGCCAAGCACCGCGCCGCCGGTGTCGAGCACCGGGCCGCCCGCATCGCCGTCGAGCGAGGCGAGCGCCAGGCGCTTGAGATGGCTCTCGCCATGCAGCCCCTTGAGGTCGGACACCTGGCCGAAGGTCACGGTGGGGGCCCCCAGAAGGCCGCCATAGGAATAGCCCGCGACCGCCACGTCGGACTTCAGGCGCGGCGCCAGCTCCTGAAAGATGGCGACCTGCATCGGGGCGAGGGTCTCTTGCGGTTGCAGCACCGCCACGCCGAGCGCCTCGTCGATCAGCGCGACCGCTGCCGTATAGGTCTCGTCTATGGTGATCCGTCCGCATTGCTGTACTGCGTCCGCCGTGGTCAGGACCGCGCCGCCCGCATCGACGTAAAAGCCAGAGCGGGTAAGGCGCGGCTGGCGCACCTGAAGCCCCGCGATGAGATCAATGCGCTGTTCGGATTGCGCACCCTCGGCCGGGTCAAGCGTGCCGGGCAGCGATTCGAAACTGTCCTGCATCTTCTGGATCAGGCGGTTGCGGCGTTCCTCGTCCCCGGCGGGCCAGATCAGGGTAAAGCCCTTGATCTCGCCATCGCGGTGCCAGACCTGGCTGTGCGAGATTTGCAGCGCGCCCTCGCCAATCAGGGTGAAGCTGTCAGAGTCCAGGCTGCGCGGCCCGGTCTCGGGCACGATTGCGAGGGTCTGCATGATGTCATAGAGCCCGGCCATGGTGTTGCGGTCGCCGCTCTGGCTGATCAGCAGGACGCGCGCGTCCAGATCGCCGATCGGGTTGAAATGCGCGAAGGGCGGCTCGTAGCGGTCGAATGCCACCACGGAGGTCGGGATCTGCATGGCGATACCGGTGGCATTGTCGGCCACGCGCTTCAACCCCAGCCCGTCGAATACGGCGTTGTACTGGCGCAGCAGCTCGGCGCGCTGCCGGGTGGTCAGGATGCCGGTGGCGTCAAAGCCGTTCTCGTTCTGCCAGCGGGCCATCGCTCCGCGCGTGCCCTGACCGAAGGCGGCGTCGATGGCGCCGCCGTAAACCCCGGCCCATTTGAGCGCGACCTGCAATTCTTCGCGCTCTTGGCGGTCGAGCAGGCTTTCGCTGGCGCGGGCCTCGCGCGGGGTTTCATCGACGGGCGCAGGCGCGGGCGCGGGTTCTGCTGCGGCGATGGCCTCGTCGGGTGCGTCGTCAGAGGCGTCTGCCGCCGCAATCGTCGGCTGCTCCAGCAGGTTGGCCCCGATGGGCCAGAACTGGCGCTCGTAATCCGAGGTCTCGGCGATATAGCTGTCGCGCGCGATCACGCCCTCGCGGCGATAGACCTGCAGCACGCGTTCGGCTTCTTCGCGCCGGTAGGGGCCCAGAGCGATGGCATACCAGCCCCGTCCGAGCGAAAAGCCGTTCACGTCCGACAGATCGCCCGCATAGCCGCGCGCGCTTTGCTGCGCCTCGGCAAGGCTGGGCTGGGCCTCGATCTGCACCCAGACGAGGGGATCGCCGGTGGCGTCGGTGAGCGGCGCGGACTGCGCGCGCGCGAGGGTCGGGTAGAGCAGAACTGCGGCAAGAAGTGCCAGAACGATACGCGCCATTAGATTTCCTTGGTCAAGACCGGTTAGTACAGATGTAGTCCCCTCAGGGCGTTGTAGCAAAACTGCCGGGCGATGCACCCAAAATATGCAGCCCCGCGCGATTGACCCTGCCGCGCGACACGCCTAGAGAAAGGCGGCAATTTCAGGGCTGAGCCCCGGGGGAGAGCATGACGCAGGCCACAGACAAACCGCGCAGTTTCCAGGAGATCATCCTGCGGCTGCAAAGCTATTGGGCCGCGCAGGGCTGCGCCGTGATGCAGCCCTATGACATGGAGGTGGGGGCAGGCACGTTTCACCCGGCGACCACGCTGCGCTCTCTGGGCACGCGCCGCTGGGCTGCGGCCTATGTGCAGCCCTCGCGCCGCCCCACCGACGGGCGCTATGGCGAGAACCCCAACCGGCTCCAGCATTATTACCAGTACCAGGTGCTGATCAAACCCTCGCCGCCCGACCTGCAAGACCTCTATCTCGGCTCGCTCCGCGCCATCGGCATCGACATGGCCCTGCACGACATCCGCTTTGTCGAGGATGACTGGGAAAGCCCGACGCTCGGGGCTTGGGGTCTGGGATGGGAGGTCTGGTGCGACGGCATGGAAGTCTCGCAGTTCACCTATTTCCAGCAGGTCGGCGGGCACGACTGCCACCCCGTCTCGGGCGAGCTGACCTATGGTCTGGAGCGTCTGGCGATGTATGTGCTGGGCATCGACCACGTGATGGAGATGCCCTTCAACGACCCCGCAGCCCCCATTCCGCTGACCTATGGCGATGTGTTCCGCCAGACCGAAGAGGAATACAGCCGCTGGAATTTCGACGTGGCCAATACCGAGGTCCTGCTGGATCACTTCAAGGAAGCTGAGGCCGAATGTCGGGCCATCCTCGCGCAAGAGGCGGTGGACCCCAAGACCGGCAAGCGGATCATCATGGCGCATCCCGCCTATGACCAGTGCATCAAGGCAAGCCACATCTTCAACCTGCTTGATGCGCGCGGCGTCATTTCCGTGACCGAGCGGCAGGCCTATATCGGCAGGGTACGGGCACTGGCCAAGCAATGCGCCGATGCCTTTGTGCAGACAGAGGCCGGGGGGCGGGCAGCGTAATGGGCAAATTTCTCGCGGTGGCGATCTTGATATCGGCAGTGGTGGCCGGGGCGGCCATGTATTATCTGCAGGTCTATCACTTCTACGAAGAGGTGGCGGCCACCGGCACCGATGATGTGCAACTGACCTCGCTCGTCACCGGCGCACCCGAGCCGGTGCTCTATGACGCGTTTCAGGCGATCGACGCCGATAGCAGCCCGATCCGCTACCGCGCCTGTTTCACCACCCCGATGCGCCATCCGATGCTCACCGAGACCTATGAGCTATATGAGCGCGCCGAGCCGCTCAACGCGCCTGGCTGGTTCGACTGTTTCGATGCGCAGGCCCTCGGGGCCGCGCTCGAGGACGGGCGCGCGCTGGCCTTTCTGGGCCAGAAGGACATTCAATACGGCATCGACCGGATCGTCGCCATCACCGAGGACGGCAAGGGCTATGTCTGGCACCAGATCAACCGCTGCGGCGAGGTGGTGTTCGACGGCCAGCCCGCCCCCGAGGATTGCCCCGAACCGCCGCAAGGATACTGACCCACATGCCTGATCTGCTGATCGAACTCTTCTCCGAGGAAATCCCCGCGCGCATGCAGGCCAAGGCGGCCCAAGACCTGCGCGCGCGCCTGACCGATGCGCTGGTCGAGGCGGGGCTGACCTATGCGGGGGCGGCGGCGTTCTCCACGCCCCGGCGGCTGACGCTGACGGT
Source organism: Roseovarius sp. MBR-154 (assembly GCF_053628595.1). Taxonomy (NCBI): domain Bacteria; kingdom Pseudomonadati; phylum Pseudomonadota; class Alphaproteobacteria; order Rhodobacterales; family Roseobacteraceae; genus Roseovarius; species Roseovarius sp. MBR-154. Next base: position 95,335 of record NZ_JBRJGR010000014.1, on the reverse strand, counting down.
GCAGGGGCTGCTTGCCACCAGCCCCACCACAAGCGAAGAGCGCAAGGGCCCCCGCGTCGATGCGCCCGAGAAAGCCATCGAGGGCTTTCTGCGCGGTGCGGGCGTGGCCCGCGAGGATCTCGAGATCCGCGATGAGAAAAAGGGGCAGGTCTATTACGCGACCATCACCCGGCCCGGACGGCCCGCGGCGCAGATCGTGGCCGAGGAACTGGAAAAGCTGATCCGCTCGTTCCCATGGCCCAAGTCGATGCGCTGGGGCAGCGGCGCGCTTCGCTGGGTGCGCCCGCTGCATTCCATCCTCTGCATCCTGACCGGCGAGGATGGCGCGGCGCAGGTGGTGGAGATGGAGGTGGACGGCATCCGCGCGGCCAACACGACGCGCGGGCACCGGTTCATGGCGCCTGACGCGTTTTCCGTTGCCTCTTTCGAGGATTACGCCGCGAAGCTCAAGCGCGCGCATGTGGTGCTCGATGCCGCCGAGCGGGCCGAGGCGATCTGGCAGGAGGCCACCAATCAGGCCTTTGCCGCAGGCTGCGAGGTGGTCGAGGATCGCGGGCTCTTGTCAGAGGTCGCGGGGCTGGTGGAATGGCCCGTGGTGCTTATGGGCCGGATCGGTGACGCCTTTCTCGACCTGCCGCCCGAGGTGTTGCAGACCTCGATGAAAGAGCATCAGAAGTTCTTTTCGGTGAAGAACCCCAAGACCGGCCGCATCGAACGATTTGTCACCGTCGCCAATGTCGAGACGGCAGATCATGGCGCGACCATTCTGGCGGGCAATCAGAAGGTGCTGGCGGCGCGGCTCAGTGACGCGAAATTCTTCTGGGAGAATGACCTGCGCACGGTGCGGGAAAAGGGCCTTGAAGGCATGGCCGAAGGGCTGCGCGATGTGACCTTCCATAACAAGCTGGGATCACAGGCCGACCGGGTGGAACGCATCGCCGCGCTGGCGATCGACATCGCGCCGCTGGTATTGGCCAATTTCGATCTGGCGGAACAGGCGGCGCGCGTGGCCAAGGCCGACCTGCAATCCGAGATGGTCGGCGAATTTCCCGAGTTGCAGGGGCTGATGGGGCGCTATTACGCCGAAGCCGCAGGGCTTGATCCGTCCGTCGCAGCCGCCTGCGAAGAACATTACAAGCCCCTCGGGCCGGGCGACGCCGTGCCCTCTGCGCCCGTGTCGGTCGCCGTGGCGCTCGCTGACAAGATCGACACGCTGACGGGGTTCTGGGCGATTGACGAGAAACCCACCGGCTCGAAAGACCCCTACGCCCTGCGCCGCGCGGCCTTGGGGGTCATTCGGTTGGTGTTGGGGAATGGGGTTAAGACCAATCTAAAAGACATCTTCTTTGATTTGTGCCTAGATGCACTTTTTGATCTTTTGCGTAGGGAACAGAAGCGAGAAGTCTCGAACCTTTTGAATGATTACGGTGAAGTCCTTGGTCCCGAACTTGTCGCGCAATTATCTGAACTCGGTCACTTGGATGGTTTAAACGCTCGAAACTACGGCGAGCTTCCAAATCCGGGCTTGATTTATGCTTTCGGGCGTTTTGGTGAAAGCAAATCAATTGACCTCCTGTCCTTCCTACACGACCGCCTCAAGGTCCATCTCAAGGACGAGGGCCTGCGCCATGACGTGATCGACGCCTGCCTTGCGATGCCGTTCAATGACGACCTCACCCTGCTGGTCCACCGCGCCCGCGCGCTCGGGGCGTTCCTGAGCACCGACGATGGCGAGAACCTGTTGCAGGGCTTCAAGCGGGCCAACAACATCCTGACACAGGCCGAGGCCAAGGACGGCGTGGAATATTCCTATGGCGCGGATGTGAAATTCGCCGAGACGGACGAGGAGCACGCGCTTTTTGCCGCGCTCGACACCGCAGAGCCGCAGATCACGCGGGCCCTCAAATCCGAGGATTTCGCCGGGGCCATGTCCGCCATGGCCGCCCTGCGCGCGCCCATTGATGCGTTTTTCGACGCGGTGCAGGTCAATGTCGACAGTCCGGTGATCCGCCGCAACCGCCTCAACCTCCTGAGCCGCATCCGCAGCATCTGCCTGCAGGCCGCCGACCTGACCCGCGTGGAGGGGTAGGGCCCCGGTTGCCCCCATACCGGCGTCATCCCCCGCGCAGGCGGGGATGTCTCATGTGTGTCGCGTGGGCGTGGCGGGAGATCCTCGGGTCACGCCCGAGGATGACGGGGTGGAGGCGGGACGGGAGACCCTCGGGTCAGGCCCGAGGATGACGGCCACGACTTCCTGTCAAACGCCTGTTATCCTTTCCCTTGCCTTGCACGCCGCGCGGCGTATGGTGCGGGCAAAGGAAAGGTGCCGCAGTGCAGCAAGATGACCCCGATATCACCCTGATCACCGCCACGGCCCCGGTGCATACGCGCACCCACGGAGGACGGGCGAAATGTCTGCAACGGCTGGTGCGGCTCGACCTGCCGGTGCCGCGCACCATCGCGCTGTCGTTCCGGGCGGTGCATCGCATCGCGGCGGGCGAGTTGCCCGACATGGCGGCGCTGCTCGCGCCCTTCGGCGAGGCGCCGCTGCTCTGCGTGCGCCCGTCCTCGGAAGATCCTGATTGGGGCGGGCCGGGGGCGGTTCTGAACATCGGCATCAATGACGCGCGTCTCGAGGAGCTTGCGGAGCGCATCGGCAGCCGGGCGGCGGCGGAAATCTATCTGCGCTTCGTGCAGTCCTACGCGGTCCATGTGGCGCGGCTCGACCCGGACATCTTCGAGGATGTGTCGGAGGACCCGGTGACCGGCCTGCCGCAGGCGCTGCGCGCCTATGAGGCCGAGACCGACGAGGAATTCCCGCAGGAGCCGGCGGTGCAGCTGAGCGAGGTGCTGCGCTCGATGGCGCGGGCCTGGGAGGGGACGACCGCGCGCCTTCTGCGGCAGGCCAAGGGCGCGCCCGCCGATGCAGGCCTCGGCCTCGTGGTGCAGGAACTGGCGTTGGGTCTCGGCGCGGGGGAATGCGGCTCGGGGGTGATGCAACTGGTGAACAGCCAGACCGGCGCGCGCCAGATCACCGGGCGCTACCTGAGCCAGAGCCAGGGCCGCGATGCGCTGGAGCGGGGCGCGGATGCGCTCTATCTGGAACGCGACACGCGCGGGCCGTCTCTGGAGGAGCTGGACCCTGACGCATTCGCCGAGATCAAGGCCTATGCCGCGCTGATGCGTGAAAATCTGCGCGAGGAGATGCAGGCGGAATTCACCATCGAGAACGGCAAGGTCTGGCTGCTCGACGGGCTGCGCGTGGCGCGCAATGCGCGCGCGGCGGTGAGCATCGCGGTGGCGCTTGCCGAGGACGGCATCATCAGCCACGAAGAGGCGCTGATGCGGGTCGAGCCGCGCGCGCTTAACGAGCTTTTGCACCGGCAGGTCGATCCGGAGGCCAAGCGCGACGTGCTGGCGCGCGGCATCGCCGCAAGCCCCGGAGCGGCGTCGGGCCGGGTGGTGTTTTCCGCCGCCGAGGCGCAGGCGGCGCAGGCGCGCGGCGAGGCCTGCATTCTGGTGCGGCGCGAGACCAGCCCCGAGGATATCCGCGGCATGCATGCCGCCGCGGGCGTGCTGACCGAACGCGGCGGGATGACCAGCCACGCGGCGGTGATCGGGCGCGGTATCGGGCTGCCTTGCGTGGTGGGGGCGTCGGAGATCCATTTCCAGTCGCGGCGCAAGCAGTTGGTCATGCCCGGCGGGCGGGTCGTCAAGGTGGGCGAGATGATCACCATCGACGGCACCAACGGGATCGTGCTGGCCGGCGAGGCGCCGCTGCTCGAGGCGGCGCGCGACGGTTCGTTTCAGACCTTCATGAGCTGGGCCGACAATGTCCGCGACATCGCCGTGCGCGCCAATGCCGACACCGCCGCCGATGCCGAGATGGCGCGCAATTTCAACGCGCGCGGCATCGGGCTGTGCCGGACCGAGCACATGTTCTTCGAGACCGACCGGCTGACGGTGATGCGCGAGATGATCTTTGCCGATGCGAGCGAGGATCGCGCCGCCGTGCTGGAACGTCTCCTGCCGATGCAGCGCGAGGATCTGGCCGCGCTGTTTCGGATCATGCACGGATTGCCGGTCTGCATCCGGCTCTTTGACCCGCCGCTGCACGAATTCCTGCCCACCGATCGCGCCGGGCATCTGCAACTGGCCGAGGCGCTCGACCTGCCGCTCTCGGATGTGACCCGCCGGGTCGAGGCGCTGAGCGAATACAATCCCATGCTGGGCATGCGCGGCGTGCGCCTGGGCATCACCGTGCCCGAGATTTACGACATGCAGGCGCGGGCGATCTTCGAGGCGACGCTGGAGGCGAGCAAGGACGGTGCGCCGGTGGTGCCCGAGATCATGATCCCGTTGGTCAGCGCCAAGCGCGAGGTCGAACTGGTCAAGACCCGCGTCGATGCGGTTGCCGCCGCCGTGCGCAACGAGACCGGGCGCGATTTCACCTATCGTCTGGGGGTCATGGTCGAGACCCCGCGCGCCTGCCTGCGCGCGGGCGAGTTCGCGCATCTGGTCTCGTTCCTGAGCTTTGGCACCAATGACCTCACGCAGATGACCTATGGCCTGTCGCGCGACGATGCCGGGCGCTTCATGTCGGACTATGTCAAGCAGGGGGTCTATCCCGAAGACCCGTTTCACATGCTCGACATCGACGGGGTGGGCGAGTTGCTCAAGATCGGCGCCGAGCGCGGGCGCGCGGCCAATCCGGACGTGGTCCTGTCGATCTGCGGCGAGCATGGCGGCAATCCCGAATCGATTGCGTTCTGCCGGGATGCCGGATTTACCTATGTGTCCTGCTCGCCGTTCCGGGTTCCGGTGGCGCGACTTGCTGCCGCACAGCTGACGGTGCGCGACAAGATCGGGTAGCCGACGCGCTGACACACGCAATATAGATGCGGGCGCAAGGGTTTTTTTAGGCCGAAGAGATCCATGAGCGGTTTCCCGCCGCCCCTCGGGGTGGACGGATAGCTTCTATTTGTCTAAACGCCGCCGGATGACAACGGGGCTGTCCCCGATGGCAAGGAGAACACGCATGAAACGAGCGCTACTCATCGCCGCGCTTGCGGTCATGGCGGGGCCGGTGGCGGCGGACACGCCCGTGACCCGGCTGATGGAGCAGGAAACCCGCGCGCTGCGGTCGATTTCGGGGGACCGGATGGCCAGCTATCTCAGCCGCCCGGAGATCGGGATCGAGTATTCGCGCAACTGGCTTGCCGGTCTGGATGTCGGCGGCGGCAATGCGCAATCCGCCTGCCTGGCCGAGGCGCTCTATTTCGAGGCGCGTGGCGAGGGCGTGCGCGGCCAGTTCGCGGTGGCCGAGGTGATCATGAACCGGGTGGACAGCGCCGCCTTTCCCGACACGGTTTGTGGCGTGATCCATCAGGGCACGGGCCGCAAGTTCCAGTGCCAGTTCACCTATACCTGCGACGGGCATGAAGAGCATATCGCCAATCCGCTGGCCTTCGATCAGGTGGACAAGGTGGCCCGCCTCATGGTGCAGGGCGCACCGCGCCGTCTGACCGACGGGGCCACGCATTACCACACCCGTGCCGTGAACCCCCGCTGGGCGCGCGTCTATCCCCGGACGGCGACCATTGGCGTGCATCATTTCTACCGCAAGCCCACGCAGCTGTCGCAGAACTGACGGGGGGCTGCGACAAAGATGGGAATTCCTGCCCTTGGGCGGACAAACGCGGTTGACTCGGGCGCGGGCGTCGGTAAAAGGCAGGCTTCAAGAGATATTCACGGGCGCGTGTCGCGCCTGGCGCAGGAGATAACCAATGGCGAAGCCGACGACCATCAAGATCCGTCTGAACTCGACCGCGGGCACGGGCCATTTCTACGTGACCAAAAAGAACGCGCGCACGATGACCGAAAAGATGACCGTACGTAAGTACGATCCCGTGGTGCGCAAGCATGTCGAATACAAGGAAGGCAAGATCAAGTAAGATCGCCAGCCGGTCGATACCGTCAAGAGCCGTGCCTTCGGGCGCGGCTTTTTCATGTGTACGATCTGGTTTCTTTCCGTTTCTTTTTGGCCGAAATACTCCGGGGGTTTGGGGGCTGGCCCCCAATTGGAAATGGGTTTGGGGGCTGGCATGAAAAAGGGCCGGTCGCTTTGACCGGCCCTTTCCATGTCAGACTGGATTGCCCGCTATTCCTGTTGCCCCATGAACATCAGCAGGAACTGGAACATGTTCAGGAAGCTGATGTAGAGGTTCAGCGCGCCGTCATAGGCGGCCTTGTCGAGCCAGTCCTGATCGCCCTGCGCGGCGTGCGCCACATAGGTGTTCTTGATCTCTTGGGTGTAGAACGCGGTGAGACCCGCAAAGATCAGCACACCGATGGCAGAGATCGCGAACATCATCGCGGGCGACTGCAGGAAGATGTTGATGATCATCGCCACGATGAGCCCGATCACCCCCATGATGAGGAAGCTGCCCCAGCCGGAGATATCCTTCTTGGTCGTATAGCCCCAGAGCGACAGACCGGCGAAGGCGATCCCCGTCACGATGAAGGTCTGCGCGATCGAGAAGCTGGTGAAGACCAGGAAGATCGAGCTGAGCGAGAGGCCGATCAGCGCCGCGAAGGCGAAGAAGCCAAGCTGCACCCCCGCCGCCGGTGCCCGGCGCAGGAGCGCGCCCCAGCCGAGGAAAATGAAGGCCAGCGGGGCCAGCATGATCACCCAGCGAAGCGGCGACAGGTAAATGGTCGCACCAAAGCTGGTGAGCATCTTGCCGTTGCCCATCTGGGCTGCGGCGGCCGAGGGATCGGTTGTGACGGCGAGCCCCGCGATTGCCCACGCTGCGAGCGCGGTGATGAGCATGCCCACGGACATCGTGCCGTAGACCTTGTTCATATGCGCGCGCAGGCCCGCGTCAATCTGGGCGGTGCGTGTGCCCGTCGCCGTCCGGATCGTGTTGAACTCTGCCATATATACCTCCGATATGTGAATGGCGGCCCCGGTATTGAGGCTTTGCAGGTAATATCGGAGAGCGGTGACCTCTTTTCAAGTTTTTCCCGACAGTTTTCGACATGTTTCGTCCGGCGCGGCATCCAGGCCGGGCATTCCAGGATCAGGGCCAGGGTCAGGGCCAGGGTTAGGGAAGGTCCCAGAACGGGCGCGTTGCTTCGCGCAATGCGGCGCGGCGCGTCAGTCCGAGATCGGCGAGCGCGGCGTCGTCGAGGCGCAACAGCGCGCGCCGTTGACGACGGACGTCGAGCAGGAGGCCAAGCGTGATGCGCCGTGGCCGCGTGTTGCGCGGCAGGCTGGGGGCGTCGATGTGGCAGGTCATGGCGTTTCCTTTCCTCATGCTGATGAATTCGTGTCTATTCATTTTTCATGTTGATCTTTTGCCGCAACTGCATCAATTTTGGAAATGAATGTTTGTCGGCAGTTTCATCACGGAGGTTGATGAATGAGAAATCTTGATATCACGACGTTGCGGGCGCTTGTGGCCGTGACTGACCATGGTGGTGTGACGCGGGCGGCGGCGATGCTGAACCTCACGCAATCCGCCGTGTCCATGCAGATCAAGCGGCTGGAGGAGATGCTGGGCCTCGCGCTCTTTGATCGCAGCAACCGGCGGGTGTCGCTCACCGCGTCGGGCGAGCAGCTGGTGCGCTATGCGCGCCGCATCCTGACGCTGAATGACGAGGCGGTCGGGCGGCTGACCGAGGATCTCTACGAGGGCGAGTTGCGTCTCGGCGTGCCGCATGACATCGTCTATCCGGTGGTGCCGCGCGTGCTCAAGCAGTTCAACGCTGCCTATCCGCGCGTCAATGTGCATCTGCGCTCATCGAGCACGATGAAGCTGCGCGAGGAGTTTGCGCGCGGCGAGGTGGATCTGATCCTGACCACCGAGGAGGGCGTGGACGAGGGCGGCGAGACGCTCACCGAAATGGCGCTGCGCTGGACCGGGGCGCCGGGCGGGACATCGTGGAAACGTCGCCCGCTGCGGCTCGCCTTTTGCAGCAACTGCATCTTCCGCCCCATCGTTCTGCGCCGGCTGGAACAGGCGGGTATCGACTGGGAGATGGCCGTATTGTCAGAGGATGACCGCGCGGTCGAAGCCCTTGTCAGTGCCGATCTGGCCGTCGGGGCGCTTCTGGAAGACAGTATTCCGCCGCATCAGGAGGCAATCGAACCGGGCACCGCGCTGCCCGATCTCGGCGTGCAGAAGATCAATCTTTATGCACGGGCAGGCGGCGACGCCTTGCTTGACCCGCTGTCGGACATGTTGCGGCAGGGCTTCTTTTCACAGCCCGCGCCGCTCAGCCTGCGGATGGCGTGATCACGACCTTGCCGGTCGATCTGCGGCTGCGCAGCAACTCCAGCGCCTCCTCCGCGCGCTCAAGCGGCAGGACGTGGCTGACATGCGGCTTGATGCGCCCCTGCTCATACCATGTGAAGAGGCTGCGCAGGCTGTCGGTCACCACCTCGGGGCGGAATTTCAGGTAGCCGCCCCAGTAGAACCCGATCACGCTCAGGTTCTTGACCAGCAGGTGATTGGCCGGGATTTGCGGCACCTCACCGCTGGCAAAACCGATGCTCAGGATGCGCGCCTCGGGGTTGCAGGCGCGCATCGCCGCCTTGAACGGCACGCCGCCCACCGGATCGTAGACCACGTCAACGCCGCCCAGATCCTTGCAGATGGCGCGAATGTCGTCGGTTTCGGTGTCGATGAGGTGGTCTGCCCCAGCCTTGCGCGCCACCTCCAGCTTGTCGGCGCCCCGCGCGCAGGCAATGACCCGCGCGCCCATCAGCTTGCCGATCTCCACCGCCGTCAGGCCGACGCCGCCTGCCGCGCCCAGCACCAAAAGCGTCTCGCCCGGTTGCAGACGGGCGCTGTGTTCGAGCGCCACATGGCTCGTGCCATAGGCGATCTGGAAGGCGGCGGCATCGGTGAAATCCATCCGATCGGGCAGGATCACGGCGCGCTCTGCGGGAAAGCAGCCGTACTCGGCCAGACCACCGTGACCGCCGAACACCGCCACGCGCGCGCCAATTGCCGGACCTTGGGTGTCCGGGCCAAGTGCGTCGACCGTGCCCGCCACCTCCATTCCGAGAGTGAAGGGGGCGTCGGGGGTGTCCTGATAGTCGCCCTTGATCATCAGGAGATCCGCGAAGTTGAGACCGCAGGCGTCGATCCTGAGGCCGATCTCGCCCTGACGCGGCTGCGGCTGCGGAATATCGAGCAGGGCCGGAGCGGCCCCGGTGACGGGAATGTGGTACGCGCGCATGAGATCTCCGCCTTGTTCCTGGCCTGAGACGCTACCTTCCGGACGGCATCGGTTCAATTCGATTCGCGGCCATTGCGGTAAACGGTGACGTGCAGGGGGGAATTGGCATATCCTAAAGGATAGGCGCCCGTCTAGATTGAGTGACTTTTGACCAAGGCACGCAAATGGCTAGCGATACTTCTTGTATTTGGATCGGGATTTGCTAACGTGCAGCACGCGCTGCTGGGATGCGTGGCGTGTCGGTATTGGAGTATGAGCCGGACTGAAAAAGGTCCGGAACTGAAAGTGAGAGGATTGTCGTATGCCGCACCCCGTTGATTTGCACGTCGGGAAAAGAATTCGTCATCGCCGGTGGCTGGTGGGGATGACTCAACAACAATTGGCCGAAGCGGTCGGAATCAAGTTCCAACAGATCCAGAAATACGAGACGGGGGCCAATCGCGTGAGTGCGTCGCGCCTTTGGGATATCGCGGACGCGCTGGATGTCGAGATCAGTTTCTTCTTTGAAGGTCTTGGAAAAGAAGAAGCAATGCCGAAGCCGGGCAATTTGCCTGTCGATATAATCGGGGACAAGGAAGCGCTTGATCTGGTTCGCTCTTACTACGCGATCCCCGAAAACCAACGCCGCCGCCTGTTCGACCTCGCGCGGGTCTTGAGCGAGGTGGCTTGAGCCACACCGCTCCGCGCGTTAAGCCTGTCCGCATGATTTGATCGGGACGGGTATGGACATTGACGCAATCAGGCAAACCGCCCATGCGGTCGCAGACGCGGCGCGTGCGGCGGTTCTGCCGTATTTCCGAAGCGCGGGACTGACCGCCGACAACAAATTGTCTGACGGCAGTTTTGACCCTGTGACCGAAGGCGACCGGGCGACCGAACGCGCGATGCGGGAGGTTCTGGCCCGCATGAGGCCCGAGGATGCCATCCTTGGCGAGGAATACGGGGCGCAGACCGGGACAAGCGGCTTGACCTGGGTGCTTGATCCGATTGACGGCACGCGGGCCTTTCTGTCCGGTGCACCGACATGGGGGGTGCTGATTGCGGTCTCGGACCAGAGCGGCCCCCTATATGGGATCATCGACCAGCCTTATATCGGAGAACGTTTTGAGGGCGGATTTGGTCATGCGGCGCTGAACGGGCCGCAGGGGCATCGCGCGTTGCAGGTCATCGGCGACCGTGCGTTGCACGACTCGATTCTGTTCACGACCTTTCCCGAGGTGGGAACCGAGGCGGAGGGCGCGGGTTTTGCCGAGGTCGCGCGGCAGGTGAGGCTTACCCGATATGGCATTGATTGTTATGCCTATTGCATGCTCGCGGCCGGGCAGATCGACCTCGTGATCGAGGCCGGACTGGCCGCCTATGACATTCAGGCCCCGATCGCCGTGATCGAGGCGGCAGGCGGCATCGTGACCGATTGGCAGGGTGGCGTGGCGCATGCGGGCGGCCGTGTGGTGGCTGCGGCAGGGCAGCAGCAACACGCGGCGGCGCTTGAAATCCTGTCACGGATCGCCTAGCCAGACCGATGCGCGGTTCTGGCCCCTTTCCGCCGTGCGTCTGCTTCCAGAGGGGGTAAGGAAGCACGTTTAAGGGGATGTTTTCATGAAGGACTACCTGATCAAGGATGCGGATTATCTGTTGACCATGGATGACGCACGCCTAGAGATGCAGGGCGCGGATATCCTGATCCGCGATGGCGTGATCGTGCAGGTCGGGCATGGGCTGGAAACGTCGGGCGAGGTGATCCGGGCCACCGGATGCGTGGTCACACCGGGCTTGGTGAACACCCATCACCATTTATATCAGACGCTGACCCGTGCCGTACCGGGCGGGCAGGATGCGCTTTTGTTCGGGTGGCTCAAGACGCTCTATCCGACCTGGGCGGCGTTCGGACCCGAGGAAATGCGCGTCTCGGCGATGATCGGGTTGGCCGAACTGGCACTTTCAGGGTGCGCCCTAAGCTCCGATCATCTCTACCTTTTTCCCAACGGAGCGCGGCTCGATGACACGATCGAGGCGGCGGTGGAGGTCGGGCTTCGGTTTCATCCGACGCGGGGCGCGATGAGTATCGGGGAAAGCGCCGGAGGTTTGCCGCCGGATGTGCTGGTGGAAGATGAGAAATACATCCTAAGTGATTGTATACGCGTGATAGATCGATTTCATGATCCACGGGAGGGGGCGATGTGCCGGGTGGGGCTCGCCCCGTGTTCACCCTTCTCCGTCAGCCGTGATCTGATGCGTGAAACGGCGAATCTCGCGCGCAATCAAAGGGTCATGATGCATACCCATCTGGCCGAGAATGCCGAAGACGTGGCCTATTCACTGGACCGTTTCGGCTGTCGGCCCGGGCAATATGCCGAGGATCTGGGGTGGACGGGACCGGATGTCTGGCACGCGCATTGCGTCAAGTTGGACGGACAAGAGATTGAATTATTTTCAAAAACCAAAACCGGGATTGCGCATTGTCCATGTTCCAACTGTCGGTTGGGATCGGGGATCGCGCCAGTCAGGGAGATGCGGGACCGGGGTGTTCGGGTCGGGTTGGGCGTCGATGGCCCGGCGAGCAATGATTCGGGCAACCTGATCGGCGAGGCACGGCAGGCGATGCTGTTGCAGCGGGTTGCGCGCGGAGCCGGTGCGATGAGCGCGCGTGAGGCGCTGGAGATCGCGACGCGGGGTGGTGCGGAAGTGCTGGGGCGCACGGATTGCGGCCAGATTTCACCCGGAAAACGCGCGGATATCGCAATCTGGGACGTCAGCGGGATCGAGAGTGCGGGCAGTTGGGACCCCGCCGCGCTGGTGCTGGCGGGTCCGCAAAAGGTGCGTGATCTGTTCGTCGAGGGCCGTCAGGTGGTGCGGGACGGGCAGATCGTGACACTCGATCTGCCGCAGGTCATTGCGCAGCAGACCCGGTTGGCGCGGCGTCTGGCGGAGCGGATCTAAGCACACCCCTTGTTAAGAATGCGGATGTACAATGCGGGCATCGGACGCGACATTTGCAAGGGGGCTCAGCCAAAGATGCGTGGTTTCAGTTTGAGGATTGTCTCGCCCATCTCGGCGCTGATCCTGTGTGCGGCGGCGAGGGCCTCCTGGTGGGCACCGTAACCGGTGGCGACGGCGGCCTCGATGGTGGCGCTTTGAATGAGGCTCGCGACGAGGTCGGGATGGTCGCGGGCGTAGCCCTCGCCGAACTGGGCGTCGATGGCGTGAACGGCGTTGGCGAGATGGCGGGCGGCGGTGGTGTCGGTCATTGCGGGCTCCTGTCACTGTCCGCAGGACGAGATAGGGCGGCGGTGCAGAATGTCTGCCCGAGTCATGGTCAGACCGGGCGCCCGGCGATCCAGACCTGCGCAATCGCGCGATCGTCACCCATCATGATCGTCGGAAAGAGCGCCTCCCATATATCCTCCGCGCGCGCCGCGCGTTGCGCGATGGCCGGGGTCGAGGCGAGATCGAGCGCCACCAGATCGGCCTCCATCCCCGGGGCGATGTTGCCGATGAGGTGACCCATATGCAGCGCCCGGGCCGATCCGGCGGTGCCAAGCCAGAGCAGTTGCGCCGGATGCAGCGCCGTGCCGGTCAGCTGCCCGATCTCATAGGCCGCCGCCATGGTGCGCAGCATCGAAAAGGACGATCCGCCGCCGGTATCGGTGGCAAGTCCCACGCGCTGGCCCTCGGTCACGCGGGCGGCCATGTCGAACAGCCCCGAGCCGATGAAGGTGTTCGAGGTGGGGCAGTGGATCAGCGCCGCGCCCACCTCGCGCAGCCGGTCGCGTTCGCGGGGCGTGAGGTGGATGGCATGGCCGTAGAGACCCCGCGCGCCAAGAAGGCCGTGCATCTCGTAGGTGTCGAGATAATCGCGGGCCTGCGGGTAGAGCGATTGGACCCACTCGATCTCGTCGGTCTGCTCGCTGAGATGGGTCTGCATCAGGCAGTCTGGATGGTCCGCCCAAAGTCTGCCCAGGGCGTCGAGTTGCGCGGGCGAGGAGGTGGGCGAAAAGCGCGGGGTGATCGCATAGGACAGCCGGTCAACCCCGTGCCAGCGGTCAAGCAGGGCGCGCGACTCGTCATAGGCCGATTGCGGCGTGTCGCGCAGGCCCTCGGGCGCGTTGCGGTCCATGCAGGTCTTGCCCGCCACGGCGCGCAGCCCGCGCGCCTGCGCCGCCTCGAAAAACGCCGTCACGCTGGCGGGGTGGATGGTGCAATAGCTGACGGTGGTGGTGGTGCCATGCGCCAGCGTCAGGTCGAGATAGCGGGCCGCGATCCCGGCGGCATAGGCGGGATCGGCAAAGCGCATTTCCTCGGGGAAGGTATAGGTATTGAGCCAGTCGATCAGGCGCTTGCCCCAGCTGGCGATCATCGCGGTCTGCGGATAATGGACATGGGCATCGACAAAGCCCGCCGTGATCAGATGCGCGCCCATGTCGTGATGCCGCGCCGCGGGACAGGCGGCGCGCAACTCGGCGGCGGGGCCGATCGCGGCGATATGGCCACCCTCGATCACCAGCGCCTCGTGCAGGCGGGCGGAGTGCGCCGGGTCACCGTCGAAGGGCGCGCGGTCGAAAGCCAGGATCTGGCCGGTGATAAGGGTCTGGTCGGTCATGGTGCCTGTCTGGCGAAGGGCTGTGCAGGGCCAGGATACGCGCACCGGAGGGCGGGGTAAATCATCCCATTGTCATTGTTTTTCGCGCGGCGCTTGAGTACTCCTGCGCCACGGTGGCGTGACGGGAGGGCGAGATGGCAGAGCAGGATCAGGACGCGGAGCACGAGCGCGACGAGGACGGCTATCCGCTGAACAGGCAGGCCGTGTCGCGCATCATGTATGCCGTCGATACCGATGACCGCGAGATGCTGTGGGCCGAGATGGAGCCGCTGCACCCCGCCGACATTGCCGACCTTCTGGAACAGAGCAACGCCTATGACCGGCGGCGGCTGATCACGCTCTACGGCGTGGAATTCGACGGCGACATCCTGTCGGAACTCGACGAATCGATTCGCGAGGAGGTGATCGGCCTCTTGCATCCCGAGGTGCTGGCCGAGGCGGTGCGCGAGCTTGATTCCGACGATGTGGTCGATCTGGTCGAGGATCTGGAGGATCGCCAGCAGGATGCGATTCTCGAATATCTCGAGGACAGCGACCGTCTGGCGGTGCAGCAATCGCTGACCTATCCGGAGTACTCCGCCGGCCGGTTGATGCAGCGCGAGGTGGTGATGGCGCCCGAGCATTGGAGCGTGGGCGACGTGATCGACTTCATGCGCAATGCCGAGGACCTGCCCGAGCAGTTCTATCACATCATCCTGGTCGATCCGCGCCTGCATCCGGTGGGCAACGTGACGCTGGGGCGGATCATGGCGGCACGGCGCGAGGTGGCGCTCAAGGATCTGGTCGAGGAGACCTTCCATGTCATCCCCGTCACCCAATACGAGGGCGACGTGGCCTATGCGTTCAACCAGTATCACCTGATTTCGGCGCCGGTCGTGGATGAAGAGGGGCGGCTGGTGGGCGTGATCACCATCGACGACGCGATGATCGTGCTGGATGAGGAGCATGAAGAGGACATCATGCGCCTTGCCGGTGTCGGCGAGGGGGGGCTGAATGACAGCGTGATCGCGACCTCGAAACAGCGGGTGCCGTGGCTGGCGGTAAACCTTGCGACGGCGATCCTCGCCTCGCTGGTGATCGCGCAGTTCGAGGCGGCGATCGCGCAGCTGGTGGCGCTGGCGGTGCTGATGCCGATCGTGGCCTCGATGGGGGGCAATGCCGCCACGCAGTCGCTGACCGTCGCGGTGCGGGCCCTGGCAACCAAGGATCTGACCGGCTCGAACGTGTGGCGGGTGTTGCGCCGCGAGGTTCTGGTGGGGCTGATCAACGGGGTGATCTTTGCCGTCACGATGGGCATCGTCGGGATGGTCTGGTTCGGCGGGCCCGAGCTTGGCTATGTGATCGCCGCCGCGATGGTGATCAATCTGGTCGTTGCGGGGCTAGCCGGGGCGGGCATTCCCGTGGTCATGGATCGGCTGGGGGTGGACCCGGCGCTGGGCTCGGGCACGTTCGTGACCACGGTGACCGATGTGGTCGGGTTCTTCGCCTTTCTTGGGCTGGCGGCGGTATTCCTGTTGTGACCGAATTGGCAGAGATCAAGCAGGCGGCGCGCAAGGCTGCCTTTGCCAGGCGGGCAGCGGCGCACCGCGCGGACAGCGGGGCCGGGGCGGGCCTTTTGTCCGGCGTGCTGGCGGGCTATCGCGGCGTGCGCCTTGCGGGTTACATGCCGATCCGGTCCGAGATCGACCCGCTGCCAGCCATGGCCGAGGCCGCAGCCCATGGCCCTGTTGCCGTGCCGGTGATCGCGGGCGCGGGGCTGCCGCTCGATTTCTCGCTGTGGGAGCCGGGTTGCGCGCTGCGCGAGGGGCCGTTCGGCGCGATGGTGCCCGAGGTCGACCGGTTCATCGAGCCGGAGATTCTGATCGTGCCGCTGGTGGCGTTTGATCGCGCGGGCGGGCGGCTGGGCTATGGCGGCGGGTTCTATGACCGCACGCTGGAACGGTTGCGCCGCCGTCGCGCGACGCTGGCGATCGGCTTTGCCTATGCCGCGCAGGAGGCCGATGGCCTGCCGCTGGAGCCGACCGATCAGCCGCTCGACCTGGTGGTGACGGAGGCCGAGGTGATCTCGTTCTAGCGCGGCCGGGATGTGGCGAGCGGTGGGCCATGCGCCGCCGCCGCGCAACGCGTCCCGGTTTCGCGCGGGCGCCTTGAACAACCGTTTCGGGCCTGTTCTGGATGTCAGCGCGCCCTCAGCGCCCTCAGCCAGAGCGCTGCGAGGCCGAGCGACACCACCATGTTCCAACTGGCCATCGAGAGCCCGAGCATCTCCCACGGCACCTCGTCGCAGCGCACCAGCGGCGCGGACATGATCTGGTTGAACAGCTCATCGGTGCTGAGCCCCGCCGCACCGGTCGAGGAGCATTCCGACGGCCCCTCCCACCAGCCGCGCTCGACGCCCGTGTGAAAGCCGCCGAGGACCGCTGTGGCGAGTGCTGCCAGCAGCCCGCCAAGCGCCATGAGGCGGGGCAGGGCGAACAAACCCGCAGCCCCGAGCGCGATGGCTATGACATGTGGCCAGCGTTGCCAGAGGCACAGTTTGCACGGGGCCATGCCGCCGATATGCTGAAAGGCCAGCGCCCCCAGCATCAGCGCGGCGGAGCCCGAGGCGGCAAGCAGGATCAATTGGCGTTGGCTGAGGCGCATCACAGGAACCTTGTCGCATAAAAGCCGCCGAACAGCAGCAGTACGAAGAGAATTGTCATCAGCCCGAGGCGGCGCTCGATGAAGTCGCGCATCGGGGTGCCGAATTTCCACAAGAGAGCGGCCACGAGGAAGAAGCGGATGCCACGGGCGAGGATCGAGGTGGCGATGAAGACGCCGAGCGGCATCGCCGTCCAGCCCGACATGATGGTGATCACCTTGTAGGGAAAGGGCGTCACTCCCGCCGTCAGCACCGCCCAGAAGCCGAAGTCGTTGAACCGGATGGCAAAGGCCGCCATCGACTCGCCCTTGCCGAGGGCGGTCAGGATCGGCTGGCCGATTTCCTGATACGCGAAGGCGCCGATGGCATAGCCCAGCATCCCGCCCAGCACCGACGAGGCGAGTGCAACACCTGCGATCAGCCAGGCGCGCGATGGTCGGGCCAGGATCATCGGGATCATCAGCACATCCGGCGGGATCGGGAAAACCGAACTTTCGATGAAGCTGACGCAGGCCAACACCCACAAGGCGTGGCGATGGTCGGCCATGCGCAGCGTCCAGTCGTAGAGCGGTCTGATCATGTTGGTTGTCCTGTCCGGGTCTGCGGGGAAACACCATGCGCGGCGGGCGCGGTCAAGCCCTCGGGCGCCGGGCCGGGAATTTGCGCGAGGGCACTGGACGAGGCGCGCGGGCTGGGCTAAGGACGGCTTCGGGCCCAAGTGGCGGAATGGTAGACGCAGGGGATTCAAAATCCCCCGCTGGCAACAGCGTGCGAGTTCGAGTCTCGCCTTGGGCACCACCCTCTCTTCATTGTGAACGTGTAGGCCGGATTGTGAACGCATAGGCCGGGCGAATCACTTGTGCCGTCGGGTTTGTTGCGCAATGCGAACCAATCGTGGTCAACTAGTCTTATTGATCGCATCCGGTGCATTATGCCCCTGCCACATTTCTGCCGAATTCGGGCCACGGCAATCTGCCGTTGATCCATGCCGACCGGGAAACAATCGCATCGGGCACAGGCGGGACATCCCTTTGCAATAAGGCGATTTCGCGTGATTCATGCCCCTCCAAGGTGAAATTCTGGAAACAATGGGTCACCTCAATTGTGTCCATCTCATGATTTTCACGGCTGTTTGGATCCGGCAACGACATGGTTTCGGCATGTTTTGGCCCAATTTCCCCTTGGGCGGGATGCCCGTCTGGCGTAGAAAAGAATAGCCCAACTGGGGGGTGAAGTTGCTAGGTCTGGGGGCGACCGCACGTAATCCGGCGCGTGATCCGTCACGCGTGACAGAGTGTGATCGTCTAGTGTGTTGATTGAGAAATCGACGTGCGGCTTTGGGTCGGGATCGTTTGATCCCGTCCGTCACGGACCTTGTGGTCACTCTTCTTGAAAACCGGTTGCGACGGTCGCCCCGCTTGATGGCAACATCCGCATGGGGACGATGATTTTAGCAGGTTGCGGCGGATGTCCGTCCTGGAGTGTAGTGGGAGAAGAACATGGCGACGAACAGGGTTGAAGGCGATAACGGCGACAATCGTATCGATGCGACATTTGCTGCCGACCCCGAGGGCGAGCGCATCGACGCGGGCGACGGTCCGGGCGGCACCGATAACGATGTCGTTGACGGGTTCGGCGGGGATGACACAATCCTGTCGGGTGCGGGCGATGATACGGTCTTTGCCGGTTCCGGCAGCGATTCGGTCGAGGGTGGCGCGGGCAATGATCTGCTCGTGGGCGACAGCGACGGCTCTGGTGGCGGTGGCGGACGTGAGGTCTTTCAGTGGGACCTGGCACCCGACCTGAACGATGCCAATCCGATCGAGTCGGGCGATCCGATCGTGTTTTTCACGCAGGATACCGGTTCGGTTGACGTGACCTTCTCGGTTCTCTCCTCCACCGGGGAGGTCGAGACGGAATTCGCCGACAACACACAGGACGTCTCCGGCGTGGTGACCGGCGGCGCGCCTGCCGATGCCAACAGTTCGCTTTCGGCGGCGTTCGCGAATGCCAACACCACCGATCTCAAGCTGCAATTCTCGGGAGATGTGACGGATGTTTCGTTCCAGATCAACGATCTGGACGGCACCGAGAATGTACAGATCTTCGCCTTCGATGCCGATGACAATCTGCTTCCGATGACGCTGACGGGCGGCGCCAACGTATCGGTGGTCAGTGGCGAAGAGGCCGAAGGCGGCGGGTCGGGCAATGATGACAGCCCCGACAACGCGCTGCAGGTCGGTATCGCGGGGCCGGTGTCACAACTCGTAATCCGCTACACCGATCCGGTGGGCGATTCCGACGGCATCAACGTTACCGATGTGTATTTCAACACCGAGGGCGGTGGCGTCGTCGATACCGGCGCGCCGGGAGACGACACGCTGATCGGTGAGGAGGGCGACGATACGCTGCTGGGCGAGGACGGCAATGACGTGCTCACCGGCGGGGCAGGGGCCGATTCCATTATCGGCGGCGCGGATGAGGACATCATCATCGGCGGAACTGCGGGCGATGTGGTCGATGGCGGCAGCACCGGCGTGGACAATGACACGCTCGACCTGAGCGGTTCGGGCCCGCTGCGCGTGGCCGAGGAAACCGACGATCCCGACGGCAACTCCACCTCGGGGCGGATCGAGTTCATCGCCACAGATGGCACGGTCTCGGGCGAGATGAGTTTTGCCGAGATCGAGAACCTGATCCTGCCCGAAAACGGCGCGCCCGTGACGCAGCCCGATACGGCCGTGACCGACGAGGACACCCCGGTCGATATTCCGGTATTGGCCAATGACAGCGACCCCGAGAACGACACGCTGACCATCGGCAGTTCGACCGCGACCAACGGCACGGTGACGATCAATGATGACAACACGCTGACCTATACGCCGAACCAGGATTTCAACGGCACCGACACCATCACCTATACCGCCGATGACGGCAACGGGAACACGACACCCGGCACGGTGACGGTGACGGTGAACCCGGTAAACGACGATCCGGTTGCCGGGCCTGACAGCGGCACCACCGATTTCGAGACGCCGGTGACGATTGACGTGCTCGCCAATGACAGCGACGTGGACGGCGATCCGCTCAGCGTCGCGAGCGCCACGGACGGGGCCAATGGCACCACGACGGTCAATGGCGATGGCACGGTGACCTATACGCCCGATGCCGGGTTCAGCGGTACCGATACGTTCGACTATACTGTCGAGGACGGCAATGGCGGCAGCGCCACGTCCACCGTCACGGTCACGGTCGGCGACGCGCCGCCGCCGACCCGCGACGGTATCATTGACGGCACGGTCGGGGCCGATCTGATCGACACGGCCTATGATGGCGATCCGGACGGCGATTTCGTTGATGCCGAGGACGCGCTCCTGCCTGGGGCCGCGCCCAATGACGACAGCATCCGTGCGGGTGACGGCGACGATACCGTCCTGGCAGGTCTGGGCGACGACGAGGTCGAGGGTGCTGGCGGCGACGACAGCATCATTGGCGATGTCGGCAGCGACACGATCTTTGGCGGGGCCGGGAATGACACGATCGACGCGGGCGCGCCTTTGTCGGCGAGGCCGCTGCCCGACCTCGGCTTTCCGCCCGACGTGCCGGCGGATCCCTTCCCGAATGACGACCGCGACTTCGTCGACGGTGGCGATGGCGATGACGTCATCTCGACCGGTGACGATGCCGACACGATTTTTGGCGGCGCGGGCAATGACCTGATCGACGCCGGGATTGACGCCGACAGCGTCGAGGGCGGCGACGGGAACGATACGATCATCGGCAGCGAGGGGTCGGATACGATCAATGCAGGCGATGGCGACGATATCGTCTATGGCGGGCTCGACCCGAGGTTCCCCGACTCTCTCAACATCCCCGATGCCACGGATCCTGTGCTCGACAATGGCGACGACCTGATCAATGGCGGGGCCGGAAACGACACGATCTTCGGTCAGGATGACAACGACACGATCATCGGCGGGGACGGCGACGATTTCATCGACGGCGGGATCGACAACGACTCGCTCGAAGGCAATTTCGGCAATGACACCATCCTCGGCGGCGACGGCGACGACACGATCCGGGGCCTGTTCGACAATGACAGCCTCGAGGGCGGCGCGGGCGAGGACGTGATCAACGGCGGCGACGGCGACGATGTCGTCTCCGGCGGCGACGGCGATGACGAGTTGCGCGGCAATAACGGCAATGACACGGTTTCCGGAGGCAGCGGGGCCGATTTCATGTCTGGCGGCAACGACCGGGATGTGTTCCTCGATGTCGGCGCGGGTGACACGATCGACGGCGAGACTGGCGACAGCACCGATGACGGCGTGGACGACGATGTCGACACGCTCGACCTGCGCGGTCTGGGCCGGTTCGAGATCGTTGGCGAAACGACCGATGCGGATGGCGACTCGACCTCTGGCACGGTGAATTTCCTTGGGTCCGATGACAGTGTCACCGGCTCGCTGGAATTCCGTGAAATCGAGAACCTGATCCCCTGCTTCACGCCCGGCACGCTGATCGCGACGCCGCGCGGGGAAAAGCTGGTTGAGGAGTTGCAGCCGGGCGACCGGGTGATCACCCGCGACAACGGGTTGCAGGAAATCCGCTGGGTCGGGCATCGTGCGCTCGACGCGCAAGACCTGCGGAATTCTCCGCATCTCAAGCCGGTCCTGATCCGCGCCGGTGCGCTTGGTCATGGCCTGCCGGAACGCGACATGCTGGTCAGCCCGCAGCACCGTCTGCTGCTCAATTCCGAGCGTGCCGCGCTCTATTTCGAGGAGCGCGAGGTTCTGGCGGCGGCCAAGCACCTGACCGGCATGGAAGGCGTCGATCAGGTCGAGGCGAGCGGCACGACCTATATTCACTTCATGTTCGACCAGCATGAGGTGGTCCTGTCGAACGGTGCCTGGACCGAAAGCTTCCAGCCCGGCGAGCAGGTACTGGATGGCATGGGTGTCGAGCAGCGGGACGAGATTTTCGAGCTTTTCCCGGAACTGCGTGATGCGCAGGGCCTGACGGCCTATCAGGCCGCGCGCCGGTCGCTCAAGAAGCACGAAGCGCGTTTGTTGGTCGAGTAACTAACCCCTTTGCAGCCGGTCGGCCTTCGGTGAGGGCCGACCAAAAAGGAATCGGTTGCGGGGGCTGTCCCGGTTTCGAGTGGAAACAATCCCGGCCATGTGCCGGGATTGTTTCTGTTTTGGAGACAGTGCTGTCTCAGCCTGTCTGTCGTGCGCGCCATGCGGCCCAGGCTTCGGGTGTGTCGAGATCGGTTGTGGCATGTGCTCCGGGCAGGGCCACCAGTGTCACCGGATGACGGCGCAGCAGATCCTGCGCGCCCCGGTCGCCGGTCAGATGGCGCATCCCGGCGAGCAGATGTGATGGGAATACAACCGGATGCCCGGCGACACCATCCTCGGACGTGGCGCGTGTAATTCCAATATTATCATGGGCCTCCAGAACGGTCTTGATGTCAGTTCTGGTGAGGTCCGGCAGGTCCGGCAGCAGCACCATAAGACCCGCATGACCGTCGCGCATCGCCCGGTCAGCGGCGGCCCGGAGTGAGGCCGAAAGGCCGGTGGCGGCGTCCTCGACGACGACCGTCGAGAGGGTCGGATCCGTGACACCGCGCAGCGCCTTGGCGCGCAGGGGGCGGTCGGGGGGCAGGGTGACGAGGACGGGGTGCCCGAGGCCGAGCGCCATCTCGACCCGGTCGCGCAGGAGGGGCGCACCGCGCACTTCTTCCAGCAACTTGTCGCGCCCGCGCATCCGCGACGAGGCACCGGCGGCGGGAATGAGGATGAGCACATCGGCCATGCCGTCAGCGGATCACGTTCATCCGCAGTTTCAGCCCGCGCCGTGCCTCTTGCGGCAGGTGGCGGTTGAGGTGGCGGTTGATCAGCCCGAAGATCCCGATGATCACCAGCGTGAGCAGGATGAAATAGCCCGCAAGGATCGGGTAGGGCACGAACGGGTTGAAGGTCTTGTCAGCGAAGTAATTGGCGTAATAGAGCGCGTCGCCGCGTTGTTGCCAGGCCGGAAAGCCCGAGAAGAACACCAGCGTGGTGGCGTGGAAGAGAAAGATCGCCTCGTTGGTATAGGCGGGCCAGGCCAGCCGCAGCATGGTGGGCCAGATGATCCGGCGAAACCGTGCCATGCCGGTGAAGCCATAGGCATCGGCGGCCTCGACATCGCCCTTGGGGATGGAGCGCAGCGCGCCGTAGAAGATTTCCCCCGAATAGGCGGCGGTGTTGAGAAACAGAACGATCAGTGCCCCGAGCCAGGCGGAGGTGAAGGCGTCGAACACGGGCGAGACGGATTTCAGCGAGAGGAACAGGAAATAGGCGAAAAAGAACTGGATGAAGAGCGGAGAGCCGCGAAAGACGAAGATGAACCATTCCGAGGGCTTGCGGATTGCCGGGTTCTGCGCGCCCTTGCCGAGGGCGACAAGTGTGGCGAGGAAAAACCCGGCCAGCAGGGCGAGCGTGCCGAAATAGACGTTCCAGATCAGGCCGGAGCCGATCAGGGTGAAATGCTCGCACAGCGTATAGCCCTCGCGCGGGAGCAGGCGTTCGCCGTAGCCGAGCGAGCGAAAGGCGTAGTCTTGAACGGTCTGCCAGCAACTCATGCCGCTTGCCTCATATGGAGAGTTGAGTATCTTGGATACATCCTAATCACGAGAATTATTGGAGTGGCGTTGTGGGTATTCTTTCTTGGTTGAGGCAAAGAACGCCAAGCGAAACCGCCATCGTTGAGATCACTTTTGCTCCGCCACCTGATTTCTTCGTGACTGTTGACCTGTCCGAAGATCAACGAAATGAAATCCACGAAGCTGGTTTTGAGCAAGTGGCTCAACCGGTGGAAAAAGCGATCCGGTTTGACCTTGAACCACTTTTTCTCGTCATCGATTACCGCGACGCTGCCGGGAATTGCAGTCGTCGGAGAGTTACGACGCGCTGGATCGAGAAACGCGGTAATGTGAGTTACGTAGGAGCTACTTGTCACGAGAGGCGCGCTCACAGGCTTTTCCGAATGGACCGCATTGAGGGCGTGATTGACGACGACGGCGTCGTTGAAGCGGCCATTCCGTTCTTCGCTGAGGTGATTGCGGGTGACACCGGATACGAGGTGGAGAACCCTGCCAACAATCCGAAAAAAGCAGTTTCTAGTACTTCTGCTTCTCCATACACGTTGCTTCGGCGTGAGTTGAAGCCGGCTATTGTGGTTCTCGCGGCGGCGGCAAGGGTCGACAACCTTTTGCATCCTGAAGAAACTGACAGGATCATGCTTTTCACCGAAACGGAAGCCGAGTGTTTGGCACAGGAAGGCATTATCACGGAACTCCCGGACCTTGATACCTTCGACAAGCTTGGCAGATTGGTTTGTCGAATGAGACCAACTCAAAACGAACTTGATGAAGCACTTACCGTAATCGTGCATTGGCCAGAAGCGAGGCTGCAAAGGCTTATTCAAAGCATTTCGGGAGTGATCCAGGCTGATCGTGTTATCGTGCCGAGTGAATTTGAATTTCTGCGCGAAATGACCGAGTGGGCGCAAGAGCAGGTTCAGTAGGTTTGCACACCAAACTGTGTCTTCGCGACAGGACGTCAGGCATGGTCTCTTGTGGTTGAGAGATCCCGGGTCAAGCCCGGGATGACGCGGGGAAAGGAGGCATATCATGCCGCTTTCCTCTGCGCTTCGCCGCCGGTGGTGGCCTGGCCGTGGGTGAGGCGCTGCATCAGGCGTTCGAGGTAGATCTCGGAGATGCGGGTGAGGCCGAGGTAGAAGACCATGAGGCCGAGGAAATACCACATCCGCCAGTCGCCATGCGGGTAATCGGTAAAGCGGGGGTTGGCGGTGCCGCCCAGCTCGCGCGCCCAGTAGACGATATCCTCGACACCCAGCAGAAAGAGCAGCGGCGTGGCCTTGGTCAGCACCATCCACAGGTTGCTGAGGCCGGGCAGCGCATAGACCCACATCTGCGGTACGAGGATGCGCCAGAAGGTCTGACGCCGCGAGAAGCCGTAGGCGGCGGCGGTCTCAAGCTGCGCATGCGGGACGGCGCGCATCGCGCCATAGAGGACGTTGGCGGCAAACGCCCCGAAGACGATGGCAAAGGTCAGCACGGCGAGGAAAAAGCCGTAGGTTTCATGCATCCATTGCGGATCATTGCCAAGCGGCAGCTTGGCCGCCTGACAGACCACGAAATCATTGCCCTGCCATATGGGTTGATCCCAGTCGGGGCATTTGACCTTGTGGCGGATCGCCTCGAAGAGCTGATCGAGAGCGATGACGAAGAACAGAAAGAAGGCGATATCGGGCACACCGCGCACGATGGCGATATAGCCCTTGCCGAACCAGCTGAGCGGCGCAAAGCGTGAGCGCGCGGCCATTGCTCCGCCGAAGCCGAAGGCGAGCGCGGTGGGGGCGGTGATCGCCAGCAAGAGCAGCACGGTGCCGGTGGCGACATAGAGATTGGCGTGCTTGCCCGTGGTGAGGTAGCACGACAGCCATTTCAGGCCCTCAAGGCTGGCAGGATCGGCGCAGAAGGAAAAAATGGCGGCCTCCCTCGGGTGGAGAGGCCCCCGCGCAGGGCGCGCGGGGGCGGGACTGGATCACTCGAAGGTCGAGGAGACTTCCCACTTCTTGATCATTTCGTTGAGCGAGCCGTCATCCTTCATCGACTGGATCGCGGCATCAAAGGTTTCGCGCAACTCGCCGTCGGATTCGCGCACGCCCATGCCGACGCCGCCGCCAAGCGGCACGTCTTCGCCGACGAACATCAGGTTGGGATCATCCGCCGCAATGGGCGCGAGGTAGGATTTGTCGGCCAAAACGGCATCGGCCTCGCCGTTCTTGACGGCGGCGACGGTTTCTTCGGGCGTGGCGAATTCCAGCAGGGTCGCGCCGGTTTCGGCGACATAGCCCGCCTGGATGGTGCCGGTCTGCGCGGCGATCACGCCGCCGGTCACGTCCACGCCCTCGGACATGCCGAGATAGGCCGACGGATCGGGGGGCGTGTAGTTCTGGGTGAAGTCGATGACCTGATCGCGCTCGTCCGTGATCGACATGCCGGCGATAATGGCGTCATAGTTGCCCGAGACGAGGTTGGGAATGATGCTGTCCCAGTCGTTCGTCACCCATTCGCAGTTGAGCTCGGCGCGCTTGCAGAGTTCGTCGCCAAGCTCGCGCTCGAAGCCGTCGACCTCGCCCGCGTCATTGATGAAGTTCCACGGGGGGTAGGCGCCTTCGGTGCCGAGGCGGACGACGTCCTGTGCCATGGCCATGCCCGCCATCATGGCGAAGGCGGCGGTGGAAAGCATGAGTTTCTTCATGAGTGGTTTTCTCCCTTTGGTTGGTTGCTCTCAGGCGGCCATGGTGGAGCTGAGAAAGCCCCGCAGCCGCTCGGATTTCGGTGCACGGAACAGCGCGTCGGGTGCGCCCTGTTCCTCGATCAGGCCCTGATGGAGAAAGACCACATGGTCGCTCACATCCCGGGCCATGCTCATGTCATGGGTGACGATCATCATCGTGCGGCCCTCGTTGGCCAGATCCTTGATCACGCGGATCACCTCTTGTTCAAGCTCGGGGTCGAGGGCCGAGGTGGGCTCGTCGAAGAGCAGCGCCTCGGGTTCCATGCAGAGCGCCCGCGCGATGGCGGCGCGCTGTTGCTGGCCGCCCGACAGTTGCGCCGGGTAGGCGTCGCATTTGTCGCCGATGCCGACCTTGTCGAGATAGCCGCGCGCGGCGTGTTCGGCCTCGGCGCGGTCGCGGCCCAGAACGGTGACGGGGGCCTCCATCACGTTTTGCAGGATGGTCATATGCGCCCAGAGATTGAACTGCTGGAACACCATCGAAAGGTTGGTGCGGATGCGCAGCACCTGTTGCGCATCCGCCGGGTGGCGGTTCAGCCCCTCGCCACGCCATTTGACCGGCTCGCCCTTGAACAGGATATCGCCCTGCTGGCTGTCCTCGAGCAGGTTGGCGCAGCGCAGGATGGTGGACTTGCCTGAACCGGACGAGCCGATGAGCGAGATCACATGCCCCTTGGGCGCGGTGATATCGACGCCCTTGATCACCTCGAGCGCGCCGTAGGCCTTGTGCATATTACGGATTTCGAGGACCGGAGTCGTGGTCAAGCGCGTCACCCTGTTGGCTGGTCGTTTATCGTTTTCATGACAATAGGGCTGAAAAAATGGTGCAATGCAACTTGCAATGCGGGCGAATGGCGGGGCTGGCGTCCGAATTGACGTATCGTCAGCTCAATTCGGAGGCGGTGGCGAGGGATTGGGCACGGCAAGATAATCCGTTGCGGGCAGACGGATCAGGCCGGTGATGCCGAGGGTTGTGCGGTCGCCTTGCGAGAGACCGGCGATGGCCGTTCGCAGAGCGTCAAAGAGCGGCACCGGATCATTGGCCCGTGCGGTGATATAGGGCAGGGCCGGGGTCGGGTCGGTGCGGGCGAGAACCCGCAAACCGTCGGTGAATCGATCATGAGTGTGCAGGATGTCCCAGGTCAGCGCGTCGATGGCGGCGATGTCGGCGCGGCCCTCGGCGACGGCCAGGGCCGAGGCGCGGTGCGCGCCGGTCTTGACCGGGTTCGAGAAGCTGAAGCCGCGCGCGGCGGCCCAGTTTTGCGGCGCGGCCCAGCCGGATTGCGAGAGCGCCTCGTTATAAGCGAAGGGAGCGCTGGCAAAGTCCTGCGGGGTCTCGCGCGGATCGTCGGCACGGATGACGATGGCGCTATGATAGTGCCCCGGCGGCGTGTCGGGCAGGGCGAGGACAGGCGTGCCGACAAGCTGCACATGCGGGTGCAGTCGGGCGCGGAACGGGTAGCCGCAGGTCTGTGCGATGAGCAGAACGGGACTTTGCCAGATGTCCCAGAGATCGCCGTCGCGGCTGAGGGTTTCGGGGCCGTATCCCAAACCGGCGCGCAGGCCCTGCCAGAGCCGGTCATTGGCTGCCGCCGTCTCGGGCCGGTCATACATCGGCAGGGCGGCGATCATTCGGTGGGCGTGACCCGTTGCCGGGCGAGCGCGCTGTCGCGGTCGGAAATACCCAGCAGGTTCGAAACCAGCCGCAGCAGCGAATCCTCGTGGCTCTCACGCTCGCCATCGGCAAGGGCCACCTGCCACAGCGCCTCGATCACCGCGACGCGGTCCTCGTAGGGGACGGCATCCTTGATCGCGCGGGTGAATCGGACGGTATCGGGGGCCTCCGATTCGAGGGTTTCGGCGTCCATGCGCAGCGTCTCGGCCTCAGCGTGCGACAGTGCATAGCGCGCCTCGATGATCCGGGTGATGCGGATGATCTCGGAGGCGGCATAGTCACCGTCGCTGCGGGCGACGCGGACAAGAAGGGCGGTGAGCGCCAGACGGGCATCGCCATCGTCGAGCGGGTCGGGTTCGGGCTGAAACAGCCGGTTGAGAAGATCTGCGAACATGGTCACAGGTATAGGGCGATCCGGCGCGCGGGCCAATGGCGAATCGCGCGGGCTATTGTGCCTCAGCCTGCGCGCGGGCGGTGTCGCTGTCGGCAGGGCTGAGGCCCATGGCCTCGCGTGCCGCATCGAGCACCTGAAGTTCGCGTGGCTCGCTCTCGCCATCGGCAAGCACCACCTCCCACAGCGTCTCGAGCGCGGCGACGCGGGCCTCGAGGCTGACGGTTTCGCGAATCAGATGGCCGAAGCGGTCGGTCTCGGGGGCGGCATGTTCGAGTCTCTCGCAGATGGCGCGCATCTTGGCCGCCTCGATCGGCCCCAGCCCGTAAAGCCGTGTCAGAAGACGGTCAATCCGCTTGATCTCGGTCAGGTCGTAATGGCGGTCGGATTTGGCGATCCGGACCATCAGCGCGCCAAGCGCCAGCTTTTCGTCCGGTTCGGGAAGGGGGGCGGGCTTGGGCGCCGAAAAGGCGTGCAGGATACGGGAAAGCATGAGACCAGCCTAATGCGGGCAACGCGTCTCCCCAAGCGAAATCTCGCCGATGTCACGGCATCCGCACGAAAATGTGCAGCGCCGCATCACTGCCACAATTGCTCCCAAGAATGCGCGCTTTGTCGCGTGATTTTGACGGCAGGGGTGTTTGAAATTCACGGAGACTGAAATGCGGCTACCGGACGATTGGGCGGAGATGTCGGCCGAGGCGCAGGTGGCGCATTTTCGAGGCCTTGGCCCGGATGATCTGTCGAAGGCGGTGGTCGCCTATGACTGGACGCTGCATCCCGAGCGGGTGCTGGGATGGGCGATGGCGCAGAAGGGGCTCGATCTGGGTAGCGCGGTCTGTGTGTTCTTCAACGGCGGGCCGGAGCGGTTCAACTACATGCCCAAACCGCACGTGCCCGATCAACTGCGACCGGTGACGCGGGTGCTGGACAATATATGCCTGCGGATCAACAGCGGCTTCTATCTGGTCGAGCCGGGCCGCAAGCCGAAATGTCACGCCACGGTGACCCGCTGGCTCGACTATCAGGCGGCGGATCGCAAGGAGTTGCGGCGGGGGCGCTGGATCCTTGACGAGGCGATTCTCGGCCCGATGCTCAATGACGAACTGTGCGCGCCGCCCGAGCAAAGCGCCTGGCGGAACGAACGCCCGAGCCTGTGGCGTGCCCTTCTGGCCCCGGTGATCGGGCTGGGCGTGGATCGCGATATCCTGAAATACAAGGAGCCGCGCGGCTGAGAAAAAAAGTCCACGTTCGCGTGCGACCCGATTATCTGTTCTTGCGCAGGGCCTGCTTATCCCGGCACATATGTTGCGTTGATACAAGAACAAGAACGGATATGAAGAATGGCATTGAAACGAAAGACGACACGCAAGCTCGCGCCTTTCGCAAAGCGCGAGCTGGATCACAAAAGCCCCGAACTCGGTCAACGCTATGGCGATTATTTTTTTGCGGCCAAGGCGGCAGGGTTGGCCGATATCGAGCAGGTCGTCGATTTCTACGACATTCCCTTTCGTCCCCCGGTGGCCGAAGCCCATGCGCGAGACAACCTGTCGGATACGGCAGCCGAGGCGCTGTTGCAGAAGGTAGGGCCGAATGGCTGGGGCTACCATATGCCGCTCTCGGCGCGATATGGCACCATGGGGGCGCTGGACGGCCTGTCGGGGGCCTACGCCCTTGCCCGAAAGCGTGCGGATTACCGGCTGAACCTGATTTTCACGGGGCTGGAACAGGTCCTGGAGGGCGGGGTTCAGGGGCGCAGCGTGCTTGACATCGCCTGCAACTGGGGTGGCTTCTCGGTCGAGGCCAAGCTGCGCGGCGCCGCTCAGGTACAGGGCTTTGACATACGCAACGGCAATATTGTCAAGGCCCGCATGCTGCGGGCGCATTACGGCGTGGAGATGGATTTATCGGTTGCCGATATCTATGATTTCACCCCATCCGAGCCGTTCGACGTGGTGTTGAATCTCGGGCTGATGTATCACATCACGCAGCCGGTAGAGATGATGAAAAAGACCTTTGCGTTGACGCGACACGTCGCCGTTCTCGATACGGTGACCCATCGCGAGCCGTTTTCGGGGTTCATTCTGGGGACCGGCGCGGCGGCCAGCGAACACGCCGCTACCGCAGTGGGAATGGAGCTCCACCCGACCTATCGGGCGCTGGTGGATCTGGCCTATCTCGTCGGTTTTCGCGACGTGGTCGAGGTTCATGGCATCCCGCAGGCGGGCTGGACCGGGTTCGAACAGGAACCCTATGGCAACAAGACCCGCCGCTGTATCCTCTGCATCAAGTGATCGCGTGCCCCATGATCGGGCATCGCGTCACACCAGACGCGATGTCTCGACCGCCGCGCGCACGAAATCGGCGAAGAGCGGGTGCGGCGCGAAGGGTTTGGATTTCAGTTCCGGGTGATATTGCACGCCGATGAACCACGGGTGATCCGACCATTCGACGATCTCGGGCAGGCGGCCATCGGGGGACATGCCCGAGAAGGTCAGGCCACAGTCTTCGAGTTTCTCGCGATACTTGGTGTCCACTTCGTAGCGGTGGCGGTGGCGTTCGTCGATGTGGGTCGTGCCATAGATCTGCGCCACGCGTGAGCCCGCCTTGAGCACCGCGTCATAGGCCCCGAGCCGCATGGTGCCGCCCTTGTCGTCGCTGACCTTGCGGCTCACCTTTTCGTTGCCCTGGACCCATTCCTTGAGGTGGTAGACCACCGGCTCGAAGCGTTTTTTTCCCGACTCAAGGTCGAATTCCTCGGAGCCCGCATGTTTGAGCCCGGCGACGTTGCGCGCCGCCTCGATCACCGCCATCTGCATGCCGAGGCAGATCCCGAGGTACGGGATCTTGCGGGTGCGGGCAAATTCGGCAGCCTTGATCTTGCCTTCGGTGCCGCGCTCTCCAAAGCCGCCCGGAACCAGAATGGCGTGGAAGCCTTCGAGATGCGGGGCAGGGTCTTCGCGCTCGAAAATCTCGGCATCGACCCATTCGACATTGACCTTGACCCGGTTGGCCATGCCGCCGTGAATGAGCGCCTCCTTGATGGATTTGTAGGCGTCCTCAAGTTGCACGTATTTGCCGACGATGGCGATATTGACCGCGCCGTCGGTGTTGTGGATTCGGTCGACCACATCCTGCCAGACCGTGAGGTCGGGGCGCGGCGCGGGACTGATCTGGAACGCGTCGAGCACCGCCTGGTCGAGCCCTTCGTGGTGATAGGCGAGCGGCGCCTCATAGATCGACTTGAGGTCATAGGCGGCGACGACATGTTCCTTGCGGACATTGCAGAAGAGCGCGATCTTTTCGCGTTCCTTGTCGGGGATCGGCTGTTCGGAGCGGCAGACAAGGATGTCGGGGGCGATGCCGATGCTTTGCAGCTCTTTTACCGAGTGCTGCGTCGGCTTGGTCTTGAGCTCGCCGGAGGCGGCGAGATAGGGCAGCAGGGTCAGGTGCATGAAGATGCATTGCCCGCGCGCCCGGTCATGGCTGAACTGGCGGATCGCCTCGAAGAACGGCAGGCCCTCGATATCGCCAACGGTGCCGCCGATCTCGCACAGCATGAAATCGACCTCGTCCTCGCCTACGGCGAGGAAGTCTTTGATTTCATTTGTGACATGGGGGACGACCTGAATGGTCTTGCCAAGGTAGTCGCCACGCCGCTCACGCTCCAGCACATTGGAATAGATGCGGCCCGAGGAGACGGAATCGGTGATCCGCGCAGGCACCCCGGTAAAGCGTTCATAATGGCCGAGATCGAGATCGGTTTCGGCCCCGTCATCGGTGACGAAGACCTCGCCATGCTCGAACGGCGACATCGTGCCGGGATCGACGTTGAGATAGGGGTCGAGCTTGCGCAGCCGGACCGAGAAGCCGCGCGCCTGCAAGAGCGCGCCGAGCGCGGCGGAGGCAAGGCCCTTGCCAAGCGATGAAACGACGCCGCCGGTGATGAAGATGTAACGTGCCATGCGCGCGCAAAGCCCCCCGTGATGCTGCGTTTGTGATGCTTGATCAAAAGCCCGGAATGGCCCTGAAAAGGCCATCCATCACGGGATTTAACCAATAGAGGATTCGAAAGGAATGCGCAAGCCGACCGCAAGATCATGTTGCGGTGGCCGCGCACTCCTCAATGGTTTGTGGTCAGTCGGCGGTGGGTGTCAGCGGTGCATTGTCGCCCGAGGGCGGCGGCAGGAGCGAGCCATCGCCCGGCAGGCCGGGCGCGCTTTGCTCGGTCGGGGCAGGCTGGTCGCCAAGACGGTCGAGCACCGAACTGCCCGCCGACTTCTGCGCCGCAATGATGGTGAGGGTGAGCGATGTCACGATGAAGGCAGCCGCGAGGATCCATGTGGCCTTGCCCAAGGCGGTTGCCGCGGCCCGGCCGGTCATGGCACCGCCACCGCCACCCATGCCAAGCCCGCCGCCCTCGGAGCGTTGCAGCAGCACCACGCCGATCAGCGCGAGCGCCAGAAGCAGGTGGATGGTCAGGACGACGTTTTCCATGGGTCACAGGGCCTATCACTTGATCGCGGTCTGGGCGGTATCTATGCAATTCCGGTGCTGCCCGCAACCCGGCAATATAGGGCGGCGGGGTTACGCCACGCCAAGCCCAGAAATAAGGGCCGAGAGCCGCAGCCCGATCCCGCCGGGATTGGTGGCGCGCGACCGGAAGAAACTGGCCTGGAGCTGCCGTTTAACCTTGGTGCCAATGCGCGGAATCAAGGTGCCGGAGGCACCGCCGCGCAGCGCCCGACCGCACCACCGGGCGGGCGCTTTTGCAACGTTTCAAGCCATTGAAAACGCGGGAGTGTTTGGCCGACATAAAGTGCGGTCCACCGAGGTTGCTGCGTCCACCCGGCGGTCGGGCACCGCGCGGCTCATCTCGTTCATACTAAAGGTCCACTTCAGGCCACTGATGTCGCTAGTCCCACCGGCAGCACCGCATGTGCCGGGTTCGGCGCGTTCCTAGCGCACCAGCGCGCGCATTCCCTGATCGAGCCCTTCAAGCGTCATCGGTACCATCCGGTCGTCGAAGATCTCGCGGATCATGCCGATGGACTGGGTGTAGTCCCATTCGCGACGCGGCACCGGGTTGATCCAGAGGTGATCGGGCCATTGCGCACGCGCCCGTTCCAGCCAGACCTGACCGGCCTCGGCGTTCCAATGCTCGTTGGCCCCGCCCGGATAGGCGATCTCGTAAGGGCTCATGCTGGCATCGCCCACGAAGATGCATTTGTAATCCGCACCGTAGGTATTGAGCACCTCCCATGTCGGCGTCTGCGCATCCCAGCGCCGGACATTGTCGCGCCAGACCCCTTCATAGAGGCAGTTGTGGAAATAGTAGTATTCGAGATGCTTGAACGCGGCGCGTGCCGCCGAAAAGAGTTCTTCCACCACCTTGATATGCGGGTCCATCGAGCCGCCGACGTCGAGAAACAGCAGCACCTTGACGGCGTTGCGCCGCTCGGGCCGGGTTTTCACGTCGAGATAACCATGCTCCGCCGTGGCGCGGATGGTGCCGTCGAGGTCAAGCTCCTCCCGCGCGCCGTCGCGAGCCCATTGCCGCAGGCGTCTCAGCGCCACCTTGATGTTGCGCGTGCCTAGCTCGACGCTGTCATCGAGATTGCGGAACTCGCGCTTGTCCCAGACCTTGACGGCGCGGCGGTGGCGGCTCTCATCCTGACCGATGCGCACGCCTTCGGGGTTGTAGCCATAGGCCCCGAAGGGCGAGGTGCCCGCAGTGCCGATCCATTTCGAGCCGCCCTGATGGCGGCCTTCCTGTTCGCGCAGCCGCTCCTTGAGCGTCTCCATCAGTTTGTCAAACCCGCCAAGCGCCTCGATCTCGGCCTTTTCCTCGGCGCTCAGGTGCTTTTCGGCCATCTTCTCCAGCCAGTCGGCGGGCAGGTCCACCGCGTCGAGCACATCCTGCATGGTGATGCTGTCCAGCCCCGAGAAACTGGCGGAAAAGGCCCGGTCGAAACGGTCGATCAGGCGCTCGTCCTTCACCATCGCGCTGCGCGCGAGGTAATAGAACCCCTCGACATCGTAGATCACCAGATTGGCGCGCATCGCCTCCAGAAAGGTAAGATATTCGCGTATGGAAACCGGCAGGCCCGCCTTGCGCAAGTTTTCGAAGAACGGCAGGAACATCGCGCTCAGATGGTGCTGCGGTGGATGATCAGCGTCGCGAAGAGACCGGCCAGCCCGAAGATCAGCCCATAGACGAAGGCATAAAGCAGGATGTCGGCCAGCTTGCCCTTGCGTCGATAGGCGACGGTCGCGCCGCCGATGGTCCCCATGACTGCTCCGATGATGACGATCATGTTCTACCCGTCCGATCCCTTGAGGGGGCTGAGAGCGCCGATTTCGCGCAGTTTCGCGCGCACCGCCCAATCCGCCCCATAGCCGTAGCGCGCCCAGCCGAGGCTGTCCAGCCTGACGGCGTGTGCTTCGGACACGCGGCCGGTGAGCTCGAGCGCCTCGGCGCGCAGCATCTGCATGGTCGCCAGAAGGGCCGCGTTCTCGTGGCGCTCGGCGGTGCCGAGATGCGGGTTGAGCAGGTCGAGCGCGGTCGCGCCATCGCCGCGTGCGAGCGTGTAACCGGCCCGTTGCGCGGCGGTGAAGGCGCGGTGCAGGTCGGTGCCCGGCACGCGCTGATAGAACTGGTCGGCGCGCAGGAACTGATCCTCGGCAAAGCCCGGATCGTCGGCCTGCGCGATGCGGCCCAAGGCAAAATGGCTGAAGGCGCGGCGGTGGTCGGTCCAGCCCAGCCCTTGCGCGATGCGCAGGGCGTCGAGCGCCGCCGTGCGGCGCGCGGGGCCACGGATATCGGGGCCGAGCGCGGTCTGGATCGCCTCGATCCAGGCGCGTGGCGTGGCCTCTGGATATCGCGGCTCGATCCGGTCGCCCGCGGGGTTGAGGCGGCTGAGGATGGCGGGCAGGCGTTCCGCGACCTGCGAAAGCGTCATGCCCGAGCGCAATTCCGGCGCGTAATAGGCGCGCAGGATCAGCATGTCGAAGCCGGTCAGCACCGCATGCACGTTGTCATCGTTGAACACGCTGTCGGTGAGCCGGTAGAGATCGTTGAGCGGCCCGAGCGCCTGTGCCAGTTCCTCGTGCAGGCAGTCGCGGATCTCCTGCGGGCTGGTGTCGTTGGGTACGAAGATCGCGATCCTTTCGCGCCGGGTGATGCGGGTCCAGTCGGTGCCGCGCGCGGAGCGATACTGGCTGAGCCGCGAGATGTTGGGCACCACGAAACAGGCCGCCGTGGGCAGATGGCGGCGGATATCGTCGCGGGTGACGGCCTCGATCGTGATATGCGCCGTGGCGTCGCGCACCAGACGGATCTCGATCCCCGCTTCGCTGCGCAGACGGTGCAGCAACCGGTCGAGATCGGCCATCAGCGAGGGTGGTGGCGCACCGGTCACGCGCAGCAGGATCGGTTCGTCGAACCGGGAGAAATGCGGCAGCCTGCGGCCTGATTCCAGCTCGAAGGCGAGATCGAGAAAGTCGCGGGCAATGTCGCGGTTGGAGCGTTGCGGCGGCGCCGGATTGGGCGTGGAAAAGGCCCGCATGGGCGGCATCACACTTTCCTGCGGCGGCGCGGCGCGCGTGGCGGCGGCATCGCGGCCAGTCTCGCCGGGGGCGCAGGCCCCCAGCAGCAGGCAGATCGGAAGAATGGTGCGGCGCATCAGGCCCCCCGGATTGGAAAGGCCCGCGACCGGTGTGCGGGCTGGGTTGGATGGTTGCGGCCCATCCTGACCTGCATAAGGTGCGACCGGGGCGAAATCGTGGCCGTGCGCGCCTGCGTCAACGCCGCGGTGCTGCGTCTCTGCGCGGCCGGGGCGTGCCCGCATCCGCATCGCTCAGCGCTGCCGTCGGGCCATGAAGGCGAGCCGTTCGAAGAGATGCACGTCCTGCTCGTTCTTGAGCAGCGCGCCGTGCAGTTTCGGCAGCGCATCCGCGCCGTCGCGGCGCAGGTCCTCGGGGGCCAGATCCTCGGCCAGAAGCAGCTTGAGCCAGTCGAGCACCTCGGAGGTGGAGGGCTTTTTCTTCAGGCCCGGCTGATCGCGGATCTCGTAGAACTGGGTGAGTGCTGCGGTGAGCAGCGCCTGCTTGATGCCGGGATGATGCACCTCGACGATGCGGCGCATGGTGTCGGCCTCGGGAAAGCGGATGTAGTGGAAGAAACAGCGCCGCAGGAAGGCGTCGGGCAGTTCCTTTTCGTTGTTCGAAGTGATGATGATGACGGGGCGGTGGCGGGCGCGGATCGTCTCGCCGGTCTCGTAGACATGGAATTCCATGCGGTCGAGTTCCTGCAGCAGATCGTTGGGAAACTCGATATCGGCCTTGTCGATCTCGTCGATCAGCAGCACCACCTTTTCATCTGCGTCGAACGCCTCCCAGAGCTTGCCACGGCGGATGTAGTTGCGCACGTCATGCACGCGTTCCTCGCCCAGCTGGCTGTCGCGCAGCCGACTGACGGCGTCGTATTCATAGAGCCCCTGCTGCGCGCGGGTGGTGGATTTGATGTTCCACTCGATCAGCCGCAGCCCGAGCGCCTGCGCCACCTGCCGGGCCAGTTCGGTCTTGCCTGTTCCGGGCTCTCCCTTGACCAGCAAGGGGCGCTCCAGCGTAACCGCGGCATTGACCGCAACGGTCAGGTCAGCGGTGGCGACATAGGCATCGGTGCCTTCGAATTTCATCGGTTTATCAATCCTTTTCGGGACCGCGCGCAGCGGTGTCGCAGCTAAACTAGTCGGTTCGACAATTCACATCAATGGCATGTGATTGACTAGTGACAATCCGGGCAGGCGCGTGTAGATCACCCGGCAATGGGGCACCCACTGTCTGAGGAGTTCACGATGCCAGACACTGGCCTTGATGAGGGGATCGAGATGAAAGCCGAAGTTTTTCTGCCCGAGGATTACCAGCCGGCCGAAGACGAACCGTTCATGAACGAACGCCAGCTCGAATATTTCCGCCGCAAGCTGATCAAGTGGCGGCTGGAGTTGCTGGAGGGAAGCCGCGAGACAATTGAGGGGCTACAGGATGGCACCCGCGCGATCCCCGATGTGGCCGACCGCGCGAGCGAGGAAACCGACCGCGCGCTGGAATTGCGCACCCGCGACCGTCAGCGCAAGCTGGTCGCCAAGATCGACGCCGCGCTGCGCCGGATCGACCAGGGCGAATACGGATTTTGCGAGAAGACCGGCGAGCCGATCAGCCTCAAGCGGCTGGATGCGCGCCCGATCGCGACGATGACGCTCGAGGCGCAGGAGCGTCACGAGCGGCGCGAGAAGGTTCACCGCGACGAGTGACGGCACCGGAGCGC
Source organism: Roseovarius sp. MBR-154 (assembly GCF_053628595.1). NCBI lineage: Bacteria > Pseudomonadati > Pseudomonadota > Alphaproteobacteria > Rhodobacterales > Roseobacteraceae > Roseovarius > Roseovarius sp. MBR-154. Next base: position 58,077 of record NZ_JBRJGR010000014.1, on the reverse strand, counting down.
CGCGACGACACGTTTTGCCAATGATGCGCCGGGGATCACTCTCCGGCGCGTTTTGTCTTGAAAGGGGCGGAATGCAGATCAATGCGCTCAGGATATGCGTGATCGGTGCCGGGATCGGCGGTCTCGCCGTGGCGCGGGCGCTGGCGCTGCGCGGGGCCGATGTCAGCGTGCTCGAACAGGCCCCCGAGATATCCGAGGTCGGCGCGGGCCTGCAGATCAGCCCCAACGGTTTTGCGGTTCTGCGCGCCCTCGGGCTGGACGCCGAATTGCGGGCCCGGGCGGTGCAGGCGCGTGCGGTCAGCCTGCGCGACTATCAAAGGGGCGAAGTGCTGCGGCTCGATCTCGGGGCGCTCGACAGCGGCGATTACTACTTCACCCACCGCGCCGATCTGATCGAGGTGCTTGCCGAGGCCGCGCGCGCGGCGGGCGTGCGCCTCCGCCTTCTGCAAAAGGTCGCGGCGGTCGAGGGCGGCCCGCAGCCGCGCGTGCATCTGGCCAGCGGCGCACAGACCGAGGCCGACCTGGTGATCGGGGCCGATGGTCTGCATTCGGTGGTGCGCCACGCCCTCAACAGCCCTGCGGTGCCGTTCTTTACCCGTCAGGTGGCGTGGCGGGCGATCGTGCCGAACCTCTGGGCGCGCGGCCCCGAGGCGCAGGTCCATATGGGCCCGATGCGCCATGTGGTCAGCTATCCGCTGCGCGGCGGCGACTTGCTCAATCTCGTGGCCGTGCAGGAGCGCGCCGCCTGGACCGAGGAAAGCTGGAGCCAGCGCGACGACCCATTGGCGCTGCGCGCGGCGTTCGGCGATTTCGGGCCGGAGGTGCGCGCCATGCTGGGCGCGGTCGAGGAGGTGCATCTGTGGGGGCTGTTCCGGCATCCGGTGGCGAAGGTCTGGCAGCGCGACGGGCTGGCGCTCCTGGGGGATGCGGCGCATCCGACCTTGCCGTTCATGGCGCAGGGCGCGAGCATGGCGCTCGAGGATGCCTGGGTGCTGGGCGATGCATTGGCCGCAGAGCCGGACCGCGAGGCCGCCCTTGCCGCCTATCAGGCCCGGCGTGAGGGGCGCGCGGCGCGGGTGGTCGCGGCGGCGAGCCGCAATGCGTGGAAATATCACCTGTCCTTCCCGCCGCTGCGATGGGCCGCGCATGCCGCGCTGCGCGCCGGGGGCCGCGTCGCGCCGGACCGGATGATGCGCCAGTTCGACTGGCTTTACGGGCATGACGTGACCCGCGCCGCCTAAGCGGGCGGCTATCGCGGGGGCCTGCGCCCCTGCGCATGGGCGGCTTGCAGCGCGTCGGGATCGTATTCCATGGTGATCCAGTCTTCAAAGCCGATCCCCGTCTGCCTGTGCCGCGCCTCGTAGTGATCGAGAATCACATCGAGAATGCCGGTATGCGACCATCTGAAATGCAGGTATTTCACCCCCAGCATCCGGCGCGCATCACGGACGGTGCGACCCTCGATCACCATAAGATAGATCGCCGCCGCCAGCCCGGCGCGATCCGCGCCCGACTTGCAATGCATCACGAAAGGCCGCTCGATCTCGCGGAAGGCGCGGATCAGCGCCTCGATATCCGCGCGCGGGGCCGGGGCGCGGGCTTGCAGCGGGCAACTGACGAGGTGCAGGCCAAGGCGGCGGCAGCTTTCCTCTTCGACGAGGTAATGCGCCGCCCCGGTGGCCCCGCGCAGGTTGAGGATGCCACGCACGCCCCTGGCCTTGAGCCGGACGAACCGGGCATCGGTGGGCTGGTTCGAGCGGTAGACGCCGGGGGCGACGGGATGGTGATTGCTCCAGACCCCGCGCAGTGCCGCATGATCGAACCACAGGTTGTAGACCCGCGCGCGGCGACGATTCTCTGGGGTCGAGAGATCGGTGTTGTAAAAGGCCCGCTGCCTGCGTTCCCAATCGGCGATCCGTTTGAAAAGGCGCATGGCTTCGGGGCTCTTTCATTTTCCTGTGGCGGGCCGTCTCCGGTCTAGGCAGGTGCAGGCGGAATGACAAGCGGCAGGTGCATTGACGCCGCCCGGCAACGGCGTAAGGTCTGCGCCGACCCGAACAGGAGACCGACCCATATGAGCCTTGCCAGCGGCCGCCCCTATCTTGCCATTCCCGGCCCCTCCGTCATGCCCGAGGAGGTGCTGCGCGCGATGCACCGCTCGGCCCCCAATATCTATGAGGGCGACCTGATCGAGATGACGGCGGGCCTCATCCCCGATCTGCGCTACGTGGCGCGCAGCGAGGGCCATGTGGCGATCTATATCGCCAACGGCCATGGCGCGTGGGAGGCCGCACTGGCCAATGTGATCGCCCCCGGCGAGCGGGTGCTGATCCCCGCGACGGGCCGGTTCGGGCATGGCTGGGGCGAGGTGGCCGAGGGCCAGGGCATTGCCGTGGACATGCTCGATTTCGGCAAGCGCGCGCCGGTCGATCTGAACCGGTTGGAAGAGGCGCTTCGCGCCGACAAGGCACGTGAAATCAAGGCAGTACTGGCCACTCATGTCGATACCTCCACCTCGGTGCGCAACGATATCGCGGGGATGCGCGCGGTGCTTGACGCGGTGGGGCATCCCGCGCTCCTGATGGCCGATTGCATCGCCTCGTTGGCCTGTGACCGCTTCGAGATGGATGCCTGGGGCGTCGATGTGATGGTGGCGGGCAGCCAGAAAGGTCTGATGGTGCCGCCGGGCATGGCTTTCGTGTTCTTTTCCGACAAGGCGGCAAAGGCGCGGCGCGGGATGGAACGGGTCAGCCGCTACTGGGACTGGACCAACCGCGCCGATCCGCAAATGTTCTACCAGTATTTCGGCGGCACGGCACCGACCCACCATCTTTTCGGCCTGCGCGCGGCGCTCGATCTCATTCGGGCCGAGGGGATCGAGGCGATCTGGACCCGGCACGAGACGCTGGCCCGCGCGATCTGGGCGGCCTGCGAAAGGTGGGGCGAAACCGGCCCACTGGAGTTCAACATCGCCGATCCGGATCTGCGCAGCCGGGCAGTGACCGCGCTTCGGATCGGCGCGCCGCATGGCTCGGGTCTGCGGCAATGGGTACAGGACAATGCCGGCGTGACGCTTGGCATCGGTCTGGGCATGGCAGAGCCCGGTGACCCGGCCTGGCACGGGTTTTTCCGGATCGGTCACATGGGGCATGTCAACGCGCATATGATCCTCGGCGCGCTCGGCGCGATCGAGGCCGGTTTGATCGCCCTCGATATCCCGCACGGGACGGGCGGTCTGCAGGCGGCGGCGCGCGTGGTGGCCGGTGATGCCGGGCCGGGCGATTAGGCAACGACGGGAAAGCTCATCGCCATCGCCGTCGCCCGCAAGCTGCTCACCGTCGCCAACGCTGTCTTGCGCGACCAGACCCCCTTCAAGGCCCCCACCTGACAACACAGTTGCCCACCGGGCGGCTCATCTCGTTGATACGAAAGGTCCGCTCAAGGCCGAAACCGCAACGGCCGCCTATACGACCGTTCAGCCCCCGCCTTTTCGTGCGGCGGCGTCTTTGTCGGCCTTGAACTTCTTGATCTTGTCCACCAGCAGCGCCCGCGCCTTGATATTGGCGCGGCGCACGCGCAGGGCCGTGAGAAACGCCTCTTCGGCGGTTTGCGAGGTGGCGCCGAGCACCTTCTGGATATCGGTGACAAGATCCTCGTTGCCGGTGACCTCGATCGCCTTGATCACGTCGCGGGCCAGCTCGTCTGCGAGGTCCTCGGTGATCCCCATGCAACAGCCCCTAGCGCGTGGTTTCGGTCAGGCGGCGCTTGACATAGGTCGAGACCGTGTCGATCATGCCGTCCATGTAAGGGTCGCGGAAAAAGTGGTCGGCGCCTTCGACCTCTTCATGGGTGATGGTGATGCCCTGCTGTTCGTGCAGTTTGCCGACCAGCGACGTGGTATCCGCCGGAGGCGCCACGCGATCATTGCTGCCGTTGATGATCAGACCCGAGGCCGGGCAGGGCGCAAGGAAGCTGAAATCATACATGTTGGCGGGGGGCGAGACCGAAATGAAGCCGGTGATCTCGGGGCGGCGCATCAGAAGCTGCATGCCGATCCACGCCCCGAAGGAAAATCCCGCGACCCAGCAGTGCTTGGAATTGTTGTTCATGGACTGCAGGTAATCGAGCGCCGAGGCGGCATCCGACAATTCGCCCACGCCCTGATCGTATTCGCCCTGAGACCGTCCGACGCCGCGAAAGTTGAAGCGCAGCACGGTGAAGCCCATGTTGTAGAAGGCATAATGCAGGTTGTAGACGACCTTGTTGTTCATCGTGCCGCCGAATTGTGGATGCGGGTGCAGCACGATGGCAATCGGTGCGTCCTTGTCGGCTTGCGGATGGTAGCGGCCTTCGAGACGGCCTTCGGGGCCGGGAAAGATTACCTCGGGCATAGGGTCCCTTTTGTCCTTGTTGCGTGCGGTGGCGAAAATCTTGACGAATTCGCTCGACCACCTTAGAACATTTCTAAATTACGGTCAGCGCCGGACTGGCTCAGTGCGAGATAAGCCCTGCGTCGCGCAAGGTCAATCTGTTCGCGAAGGGAGAGGCCCATGAAACTCAGCACCAAGGGGCGTTACGCGATGGTGGCGCTTGTCGATATCGCGCTGCAGCCCGATGGCGAGGTGGTGACACTGGGCGAGGTGTCGCGGCGGCAGGATATCTCGTTGCCCTATCTCGAACAGCTTTTCGTCAAGCTGCGCCGGGCCGAACTGGTGACCTCTGTGCGTGGTCCGGGCGGCGGTTATCGTCTGGCGCGGCCCGCGACGGAAATCCGCGTCGCCGATGTGCTGGCAGCGGTCGACGAGACGGTGGATGCGCTGCACAAAGGGGCCGGGGCCTCGGGCGGCGCGAGCGGGTCGCGGGCGCAGTCCATGACAAACCGGCTCTGGGAGGGGCTGAGCGCGCAGGTCTATGTGTTCCTGCATCAGACAAGGCTGAGCGATGTGGCGGGCAATTCGCTGGCGCCGTGCCCGGCGGTGCCGCATCTCTTCTCCGTGGTGGACGAGGACTGAGACCTTGGGACAGGTGGGGGCCAGCCCCCACACCCCCGGAGTATTTGACCCATAAAGAAACGGCAGGCATGGACAGGGTTTACCTCGATTACAATGCGACGGCCCCGCTGCGTACGGAGGCGCGCGTGGCGATGATCGGTGCGATGGACCTGCTCGGCAATCCGTCGAGCGTGCATGCCGAGGGGCGGGCGGCCAAGGCGCTGGTCGAGCGGGCGCGTGCACAGGTGGCGGCGGCGTTCGGCGCCGAGGGGGCGGATGTGATCTTTACCTCGGGGGCCACCGAGGGCGCCGCATTGGCCTGTGCCGGGCGGGGCCTGAGCGGGGCAATGATCGAACATGATGCGGTCGGGGCCTGGGTGAGCGAGGATCTGGCGGTCGATGCGGCGGGACGGGTCACGGTGGAAGACCCCGCGCAGTCGGTGCTGCAACTGGCCAATTCCGAGACCGGCGTTATGCAGGACCTGCCCGAGGGGCTGGCGGTGAGTGACATGACGCAGGGCTTTGGCAAGCTGCCGGTGGCCTTCAACTGGTCGGGCGCGCAGATGGCGCTGGTCTCGGCGCATAAGCTGGGCGGGCCGAAGGGTGTGGGCGCGATGGTCATCCGGCGCGGCACCGATCTGGCGGCGCAGATCCGCGGCGGCGGGCAGGAGATGGGCCGCCGCGCGGGCACCGAGAATGTCATCGGTATCGCCGGGTTCGGCGCGGCGGCCGAGGCGGCGGCGCGCGATCTGGCGGTGGGGGTCTGGGGCCGGGTCGAAAAACTTAGAAACATTCTAGAATCAACTATTGCAGCGACCGCGAATGAGACTATTTTTGTCGGGAAAGCCGCGCCGCGCCTGACCAACACGAGTTGTTTCATAACGCCGGGCTGGAAGGGCGAGACACAGGTGATGGCGATGGACCTCGCCGGGTTTGCCATATCCGCAGGCAGCGCCTGTTCGAGCGGCAAGGTCAGGGCGAGCCGGGTGTTGCGCGCCATGGGCTATGACGAGGCGCAGGCCAGTTGCGCGATCCGTGTCTCACTGGGGCCGGATGTGACGGAAGACGAGATCATGCGCTTTGCCGAGAGCTGGCTGACGCGCTGGACGAAACATCAGGCCCGCAAGGTCTGAGAGGAAGGGAGAAAGCCGATGGTTGCTTTGGACGAGACCCAGGTCAAGGAAGGCGTCGATCAGGAGACCGTCGATGCGGTGCGGCAGGTGGGTGGTGCCTACAAACACGGCTGGAACACCGATATCGAGATGGATTACGCGCCACTGGGCCTCAACGAGGACATCGTGCGGCTGATCTCGTCGAAGAACGAAGAGCCCGAATGGATGACCGAGTGGCGGCTGGCCGCCTATCGCCGCTGGCTGGAGAAGAAAGAGCCTGACTGGGCGATGGTGGATTACCCCAAGATCGACTTTCAGTCGCAATATTACTACGCGCGCCCGAAGAGCATGGCCGAGAAGCCCAAATCGCTGGATGATGTCGATCCCAAGCTGCTGGAGACCTATGCCAAGCTTGGAATTCCGCTGAAGGAGCAGATGATCCTTGCCGGGGTCGAGGGGGCCGAGGACGCGCCCGCCGAGGGCCGCAAGGTGGCCGTGGATGCGGTGTTCGACTCGGTGTCTGTCGGCACCACCTTTCAGGCCGAATTGCGCAAGGCCGGGGTGATCTTCTGCTCGATCTCCGAGGCGATCAAGGAGCATCCCGAACTGGTGAAGAAATATCTCGGGAGCGTCGTGCCGGTCTCGGACAATTTCTATGCCACGCTGAATTCGGCGGTGTTTTCCGACGGGTCGTTCGTCTATGTGCCGCCGGGTGTGCGCTGCCCGATGGAGCTGAGCACCTATTTCCGGATCAATGCCGAGAATACCGGGCAGTTCGAGCGGACACTGATCATCGCCGACAAGGGGTCGTATGTGAGCTACCTTGAAGGCTGCACCGCGCCGCAGCGCGACGAGAGCCAATTGCATGCCGCCGTGGTCGAGATCATCATCGAGGAAGATGCCGAGGTGAAATATTCCACCGTGCAGAATTGGTATCCGGGCGACGAGAACGGCAAGGGGGGGATCTACAATTTCGTCACCAAGCGCGCCGATTGCCGGGGCGACCGCGCCAAATGCATGTGGACGCAGGTCGAGACTGGCTCTGCCGTGACCTGGAAATATCCCTCCTGCATCCTGCGCGGCGACGAGAGCCAGGGCGAGTTCTATTCCATCGCCATCGCCAACAACTGGCAGCAGGCCGATACCGGCACCAAGATGATCCATCTTGGCAAGAATACCCGCTCGCGCATCGTCTCCAAGGGGATCAGCGCGGGCCATGCGCAGAACACCTATCGCGGGCTGGTGTCGATGCACCCCAAGGCCAAGAATTCGCGTAACTACACGCAATGCGACAGTCTGCTGATCGGCGATACATGCGGGGCGCATACGGTGCCTTATATCGAGGTCAAGAACAACTCGAGCCGCGTGGAGCATGAGGCGACCACCTCCAAGGTTGATGACGACCAGATGTTCTACTGCCGCTCGCGCGGGATGGACGAGGAAGAAGCGGTCGCCCTCGTGGTCAACGGGTTCTGCCGCGACGTGTTGCAGGCCCTGCCGATGGAATTTGCCATGGAAGCGCAGCAGCTTGTGGCGATCTCGTTGGAAGGGTCGGTCGGCTGATGACCGGGCAGGGTGCCATCAACGGCCCGAAGCGGCTTGCCATTGCGTGGCTCACGCGCTTTCCGCCGCCGCTGCGGCAGGAGGGGCGGCGGCTTGGCCTGTTGATCCTGGGCCATTTCACGATCTTCCTGCTGGCGCTTGGCCATGACGAGATTGTCGCCGAATGCGTGCAGAACGGGATCATCGCTGCGGGGCGGGCCGAAACGGTCGAACTGATGGTCGGGCTCTTGCTGTTCCTGTGCTGGAGTGTGCTGACGATCGCGATGGTGCGCCTGATTGATCGCGCACGCGCCGGTGTGCAGGGCTGAGATGCGTCAGGCGGAGGCGATCACCCGGCCCGAGTTGACCCTGCCCGAGGCGGAGGCGGCCCATCTGCGCGAGATCTACGCGGGGGCGGGGGTGATCCTCGAATACGGTTCCGGCGGGTCTACAGTGGTGGCCGCCGAGATGCCGGGCAAGACGGTAGTCTCGGTCGAGAGCGATCATGACTGGGTGCAGATGATGCGCGACTGGTTCGCGCAATCCCCGCCCGCCGACGGCACCCGCGTCGATGTGATCTGGTCCGATATAGGGCCGACCAAAGCGTGGGGCTTTCCGACGGACCAAAGCGGCTGGTCTCGCTATGCGCAGTATCCGCTGGCGGTCTGGGATCTGGACACGTTGAGGCAACCCGACGTGGTGCTGGTCGATGGGCGGTTTCGTGTCGGCTGTGCGATGGCTGCGGCGCTGCGCACGACGCGGCCGGTGACGCTGCTGTTTGACGACTATGTGCCGCGCAAGCAGTATCACCGGATCGAGCAATACATCGGAGCACCGCGCCGGGTGATCGGGCGAATGGCCGAATTCGAGGTGATGCCCATGGCCCTGCGGCCCGAGACGCTATTGACGACGATCGAGATGATGCAGCGGCCATGACGCTGCGAGGACACTAGGAAGGACATAAGAAAATGTTGGATATCAAGAGCCTGCACGTCGATCTTGAAGACGAGGACAAGACCATCCTGAAAGGTGTCGACCTGACCGTCGAGGCCGGCAAGGTGCATGCGATCATGGGGCCCAACGGCTCTGGCAAATCGACGCTGAGCTATGTGTTGTCAGGGCGTGACGGCTACAAGGTTACGCAGGGGTCGGCCACGCTCGATGGTGTGGATCTGCTCGACCTCGAGCCGGAAGAGCGCGCGGCTGAGGGGCTGTTTCTGGCGTTTCAATATCCTGTCGAGATTCCCGGTGTGGGCAACATGACCTTTCTGCGCACGGCGGTGAATGCGCAGCGCAAGGCGCGGGGCGAAGAGGAGATGAGCGCCACAGATTTTCTCAAGCTTGTGCGCGAGAAGGCCAAGACGCTGAAAATCGACGCCGATATGCTCAAGCGGCCGGTGAATGTGGGCTTTTCGGGCGGTGAGAAGAAGCGCAACGAGATCCTGCAGATGGCCATGCTGGAGCCCAAGATGTGCATTCTCGACGAGACCGATTCGGGCCTCGACGTGGATGCGATGAAGCTGGTGGCCGATGGTGTGAACGCGCTGCGCGACGAGGGGCGCGGGTTTCTGGTGATCACGCATTATCAGCGCCTGCTGGATCACATCAAGCCGGACGTGGTGCATATCATGTCCGAGGGGCGGATCATCAAAACGGGCGGACCGGAACTGGCGCTCGAAGTCGAGCAGAACGGCTATGAATTCCTGAAAGCGGAGGTGGCGTGATGGCGGTGCCGCAGGCAAGGCAGAGCGTGACCGAGGCGCGTCTGGCGGGGGTGAGCCTGCCCGAGGGGGCGGGCTGGATCACCGCCGCGCGCGAGGCGGCGCTGGCGCGGGTGCGGGCCATGGGCCTGCCCGAGCGGCGGCATGAGTACTGGAAATTCACCCGGCCCGACAGCCTGACCGCACCTGACGCGCCGCAGGCCGCGTTGCATGACGCATCGGACGAGCCGGAGATGTTCGGTGACGTGGACCGGCTCCGCCTCGTGTTCGTCGATGGCGTGTTCGACCCGGAGGCCAGCGACGATCTGGCGCTGGAGGCGGTTCGGATAGAACGGCTGAGCGAGGCCGGGCAGCGCGATATCCACTGGGCGCGCGATCTTTACGGGGTGCTTGAGGAACGCGGGCAGAGCCCGGTGCCCCGCACGCTGGCCGCGCTCAACACAGCGCTGGCACGCGACGGGATGCTGATCCATGTCACGGGCAAGGCAGCCAAGCCGATCAATCTGGTTTATGTCCATAAATCAATATCTTCCGATGCGATCTTGCATCACCTTGTCAAGCTCGATCCGGGCGCGGATCTGACCGTGCTGGAGAACGGCCCGGCGGCGGCGCGGTTCAACAAGGTGATGGAGGTCGAGGTTGGCGACGGCGCCACCTTCCACCATGTGCGCACGCAGGGGCGCGACCACGAGCGGCGCGCGGCGACGCATGTCTTTGCCCGGCTGGGCGCGGAGAGCGTGTTCAAATCCTTTACCATGACCGCCAATGGCGTGATGACACGCAATGAATGCGTGATCGAGTTCTGCGGCGATGATGCCACCGCGCATGTGGCGGGTGCCGCCATGGGCGACGGCGATTTCCACGGCGACGATACGGTGTTCGTCACCCATGACGCGCTGCGCTGCGAGAGTCGGCAGGTGTTCAAGAAGGTGCTGCGCAACGGCGCGACGGGCGTGTTTCAGGGCAAGATCCTGGTGAAATCCGGCGCGCAGAAGACCGATGGCTACCAGATCAGCCAGGCGCTTCTGCTGGACGACGACAGCCAGTTCCTCGCCAAGCCGGAGTTGGAGATCTACGCCGATGACGTGGTCTGTTCGCATGGCTCTACCTCGGGCGCGATCGACGAGGATGCGCTCTATTACCTGCGCTCGCGTGGCATCCCCAAGCCGATTGCGACGGATCTGTTGACGCTGTCCTTCCTGGCCGAAGCGGTCGAGGAGATCGAGGACGAAGGCCTGCGCGAGGAGATCACCACGCGGCTGGCGGGCTGGCTGGAGCGGCGGCGCAGCTGATGCCGGTCACGCGCGACATTGTCGCCACCTATCGCGGACCGCGCCGGGTGGTGCGGCGCCTGCTGGAGATGGGCGAGCGCGAAGATCGCGCGTTGGTGATGCTGGTTGCGGCCTGCATGGTGGTGTTTGTCGCGCAATGGCCGCGTCTGGCGCGAGAGGCGCATCTGACCGGGCAGGATCTCAACCCGCTTCTGGGCGGCACGCTGATGGCGTGGCTGTTTATCGCGCCGCTTCTGCTCTATGCGATTGCGCTGATCAGCCACGGGATCGCGCGGCTGATCGGCGGGCGCGGCACCGGGTATGGCGCGCGGCTGGCGCTCTTCTGGGCATTTCTGGCGGCAAGCCCGCTGATCCTGCTGCACGGGCTGGTGGCCGGTTTCATCGGGCCGGGGCCGGGGTTGCAGGGAGTCGGGCTGATCTGGTGTGGTGTTTTCGGCTGGTTCTGGCTATCCGGTCTGCGAGAGGCGGAATGGAGCAGCGCATGACAAGCGATCACGTCAAGGATCTGGTGCGGCAGACGCTGTTTCAGCCGCAGAAGGCGGCGCGCGCGCTGATCGGGATGCGGCTGCCGGGGCAGTGGTTGTGGATGGCGCTTGCGCTGATGTCGATCCTCAATTCCATCGTCTATTCGCTGTCGCTGCAACTGAGCCCGCCTGCCGATCCGTCGGTGGCGCTGATGCCGCCCGCGTTTCACTCGCCGATCCTGTTCGCGGTTTTCCTGTTCGGGGCCTTGGCGATCACGGTGATCGCGCTCCATTACGTGGGGCAGGGTCTGGGCGGTGCGCCCGGATCGATGAACGATATACTCGTCCTGCTGACGTGGTTGCAGGTGTTGCGACTGATGGTGCAACTCGCGGTGCTGGTTCTGGTATTCGTGACCCCGGTTCTGGGCGCGCTGGTGGTGATGGTCGCGGCGGTATGGGGCATTTATATATTGATTAGCTTTGTCGATGCCGCGCATCGGTTCGGCAACATGTTCAAGGCGGCGGGGGTGATCCTTTTGTCGCTGGTGGCGATGGTGATCGGGCTGAGTGCGTTTCTCAGCCTCGTCGGTGTCGTCGTGATGGGAGGGGGCTGAGATGCTCAATGTCGAAAAAATCCGCGCCGATTTTCCGATTCTCGCACGAGACGTGAACGGCAAGCCGTTGGTTTATCTCGATAACGGGGCCTCGGCACAAAAGCCGCAAGTGGTGATCGACGCGATCACCACGGCCTATGCCCATGAATATGCCAATGTGCACCGCGGGTTGCATTACCTGAGCAACCTTGCCACCGAGAAATACGAGGGCGTGCGCGGCATCATCGCGCGATTCCTTGGCGTGGCGGATGAGGATCAGATCGTGCTCAATTCCGGCACCACCGAGGGGATCAACATGGTTGCCTATGGCTGGGCCATGCCGCGGATGGAGGCGGGCGACGAGATCCTGCTGTCGGTGATGGAGCATCACGCCAATATCGTGCCCTGGCATTTCCTGCGCGAGCGGCAGGGCGTGGCGCTGAAATGGGTGGATGTGGATTCGCGCGGCTATCTCGACCCGCAAAAGATCATCGACGCCATCACGCCCAAGACCAAGCTGATCGCAATCACACATCTTTCCAATGTGTTGGGCACCAAGGTTGACGTGAAGGCGATTTGCGATGCGGCCCGTGAAAAAGGCGTGCCGGTGCTCGTGGACGGCTCTCAGGCGGCGGTGCATATGCCGGTCAATGTCGACGATCTGGGCTGCGATTTCTACGCCATCACCGGGCACAAGCTTTATGGTCCGTCGGGTTCCGGCGCGATCTTCGTGCGACGCGAGCGGCTCGCCGAGATGCGGCCCTTCATGGGGGGCGGCGACATGATCCGCGAGGTCAGCAAGGAGACGGTGACCTATAACGACCCGCCTATGAAATTCGAGGCCGGCACGCCGGGCATTGTGCAGACCATCGGTCTTGGCGTGGCGCTCGACTACATGATGGGCGTCGGAATGGAGGATATCGCGCGGCACGAGGACGATCTGTGCCACTACGCGCAGGAACGTCTTGCGGGGCTCAACTGGCTGAGCGTGCAGGGCACCACGCCCAACAAGGCGGCGATTTTCTCGTTCACCATGGACGGGGCGGCGCATGCGCATGACATCTCGACCATCCTCGACAAGAAGGGGGTGGCGGTGCGTGCCGGGCATCATTGCGCCGGGCCTCTGATGGACCATCTCGGGCTGACCGCCACCTGCCGCGCGTCCTTTGCGATGTACAACACCCGCGCCGAGGTCGATGCGCTGATTGACGCGCTCGAACTGGCGCACGATCTTTTCGCCTGATTTTGCGATTGCGGGACAGACCGCGTCCCGCTATACCGCGCGTAAACGGATCCATAGCCGAGCCGGATGGAGCGCTATCCTCAGACGGCTGAAGGCAAGGGCCCGTTTCGTAAAGACGAGTGAAATCAACTGTTTCGGATCGGTAGTTTGCGGGACTGCCGATGTTGCTTTAATCCCGCGGAAAATTGAAGTAAGCACTGCGCGAGCAGTTCGCACCCATAGCTCAGCTGGATAGAGTGTCGCCCTCCGAAGGCGAAGGTCGTAGGTTCGAATCCTACTGGGTGCGCCATCTCACATTTGTTGCTGCAAAAGTCACCTAAAGCCTTGAATGGTAAGGCTAAATTAGGTGTTCGAAGTCCCTCATTTCGGCAGTAGGGCAGAGGCTCTACAAATGCCAGTCTGAGCACCATTTTCTTGAGTGTCAGATCGGAATTCTCCCATATAGTCCAAGGGCTTGCGAGGAATCGCATGGCGTGTTCGAACGACTCCTCAAAGGTATGCCGAGGCTTGCCGCTTTGGGCGAGCTGTTCTTCGGCCAGAACCTTTTCGCGCTCCAGCTTGGCGATACGCTTCTCATAGGCTGACACCACAGAACCGTTGCTCGCATCGACAATGCGATCAAGAAGCTGGTCGATCTGCTTATCGAGCTGCTTGATGTTGCTTTTTACGCCCTTGGCGACTTCTGAGGCCTGTGCGAGGCGCATGTCCCATGCGTCGCGGAACATGGCCTTTACCAGTGCAAACAGACCTTCTGTCGGCTGTAGACCTTGCAGCACCTCTTCAAACTCGCCCTCAAGCACTTCACGCTTGATCGATTTCCGATAGCTCGGACAGGCTTTCGCCAACATCATCGGTGTCAGAGCGCCCCAGATTATGGTTGCGCGTCTTGACCGTCCTCTGGCCGAGCTCACGCGACAGGGACTGTGCAAGCTCCGCACTATTGACGGCAAAGAACTGGCGCACTTCGGCCTGCGACTGGATCGTCTTTGCCGTGTGCTGGCCGTAGATGCGCACGATCTCGGCGAGCTCCTGCACGATCATCCAGACCCGAACGCCCAGCCCAGGCAGGGCGGTCAGGCTTTCGGCCAGCCCTGCGAGCTTGCCGATATTGGCAAACTCATCGAGCATGAACAGCACCTCACCGCGCTCCTTCGACCGCGCGACCGCCGTGATCGCCTGATTGACGATCAGACCGAGCGCCGCGCCGTGCGAGGCGATGCGATCAGGCGGAAAGGCAAGGTACAGCGTGACGTTGCCCGTCTTCAGATCGGCAAGGGATATGTCCGAGGCGCTGACCGCATCGGCCAGATATCCGCCAGGCTCGAAGATCGAGAGGTGCTGGACAGCGCCCGAGCGGAAGTCACCGAACAGATCGGGGTTGTCATCCATCTGATGGTCAAGATCATCGCCGAGATCGGCGAGGATGCCGCCCAATGCATCTTCCTTGCGCATCGCGGCAATCGTGCGCTCAAGGCGCAACGGATTGCCGATGATGCGCCACATCTCAGGAAGGGTGCAGCGCTTCGGAGCGCAGAGCGCCAGATACAGCAGCACCGCCCGCATGATATTCCGCGCCCCTTCGCGGAAGAACTGATTCCGCGTGTCTTCGGGCTCGGGATAGAGCTGCATGACAATCGCCTTGACCTCATCGGTCAGGCCGCGCAGGCGGGCGGGATCGCCCGCAATGGCGATGATATTCTCAAGAGGATTAATGCGGTGCTGCGGCAGGCCGTGCAGCCCCCACGGGTTGAAGACCGCCACATCCTGACCAAGACGCTCGCGGCGGTGCGCCGCCGTGACGGCGGCAAGTTCGCCCTTGGGATCGGTGACGATGACCGAGCCCTGATAGTGCAGCAGGTTCGGGATGACGACACCGATGCCCTTGCCCTGCCGCGCGGGCGCACATGTCAGAAGGTGGGCTTTGCCACTGTAGAAGATTGGCTGACCATCGAGCAGGCCGAGATACAGCCCGTTGGGGTTCAGCAGGCCAGCGTCGCGGCACTCGTCGAGTGTGGCGAACGCGGCTTCGCCGAATGTGCCCGAGACCTCTTCGCTGGCCTTGCGCTTCTCGCGCTGCCGCCAGGCGTTGTAATAACCGCCAAGGCCGCCAAGTGCAGACACCGCACCAACGAATTTGAAGAAGCCAGTGTAGACGTCATCGGCCGCATTGGGCGTTCCGCCCATAACCTGCGGCCAGTAGCTGGCGAGCGCGTAGAACGAGACACCGAACAGCAGGGCTGCGGTCGGTGATCCACCGTTTCGGCTAGGTTTTCCGTTCATGGGTTCGCTTTCTTCTGAAGAATCTCTCTTCGGTTCCCTCGCCGTGACGGGCGAGTCCCTGGCAAATGGACGGGCAGCGTCCGTTGAATTGTGCGGTGACAGAGTTGGTAATCATCGTGATTGCCTTTCGATTGGCGTTGGTTGGTTGAAGATGGCGGGGCGACCTACGCCGCCGCGCCACCCGTAGAGTCACTTGCCGTTCTTCGTGCTGTTGGCTTGGGCATTCACCCGTTCGGCAGTCTGGTGAGGCATGCCGTGGGTGTTCACCGTCCCGCCGTTCTGAACAACGCGCGTGACGTGCTGAAGTAGGTTACTCATGGACTTCTCCTTTTCTGGGTCTGATGCGTGTGAAGTGGGTTGGTGCTGGCAGCGCAAAAAGCGCCCAGAAAAACTCTCTTCAGCGCATGGACTTCGCAATGACGCGCCTGTATGCGAATAAAAGCGAAACGCAGGTTGAGGGGGTGCCGATGCCGTGGGAAGGGTCGCGCCGTCAGGATGAACTGCTATGACAGGCGTTAGACGATGCCCTGCGGGAGCAGGGCTGGCCTCGCGCAGCCGCAGCAGCTCTTCTTGAGCAGCTTCCCTCTGCGCTCGGATATCACGCTCGATGGCTTGCCGCTCTTCGATCTGCTTGAAGATAAGCGCGTCAGTTTCGGCGCGGTCGCGGTGCAGGGCTTCCAGCGCCTCGTGTTCATTCTGCGCTCTGACCTTGGCATACTTGCCTGTCAGGCGATGCCAGATGCCCGAGAACCCCTTCGGCAGACGTTCCGCCCGCTTGCGGGTTTCGGCCTGCCAGCGCTTCTCTTGGGCTTCAGTAAGAAGGCGGCGCTCTTCCTGATGCCGCCCGACCATATCCGCCTTGCGGAAGTCGATCTGCAAAGACCGCCGCGCCGCGTCCCGTTCGGCCTGCTTGATGAACTCTTGCAGCTTGGCGGTCATACCGCTCGCGATATCGGCCTTGATCTCATCGACAGAGCGAAGCTCGTTCGGGTCGCCGAGTTTGGCGGCCACGTCCTTTGCCTTCACGCCGCTGTAGCGGGCGACTGCATAGACCTCGCCGCGATAATCAACCGCGACAAAGCCGCGCCGATCACCCTTCGCGAGCCAGAACCCGCGTTCCTTGAGCGCCTGTTCGAATGCCGCGCGGTTATCTGATGCTTCCCACACATTCCTGAAGACTGCCTTCAGCTCTTTGGTGTCGAGCCCAGCCCGCTGCGCTTGCTGCCATTCCTCGCGCGTGAAGGTGAACGGATCGCGCAAACTGCGATCCTCCAGGCCGCGCGGCATCGCCCAGCCGTGTTCTATGAAGAGCTGGCGAGACACGTCACGCAGCTTGATTTTGTAATGGTTTAGGTTCAGCGCTCGCATCCGCTCGCTGTCGATCCGCGACCAAACGGCATGAGCGTGTCGCCGTCCGTCCTTCTCGTGGAAGACAATGGCGCGGGGCTGGCCTTCCAGCCCGAGCTTGGCTTCCACTTGCTCTATTGCCTTTTCGAAGTCCTCGATGGACGCATTCGCGCCTTCAGGCGGATTGAAGCTCATCGAGAACAGATGTTTCTCGCAGCGCGTTCCCCGTGCGATGGCATCGGCTTCACCGAATGCCTCGACCAGATCATCACTGATAAAGCCGCGCACGTCATGCAGCTCAACATGATCGTTGTCCCGCACCGCCAGCAGGTAGCGGGCGAGCTGCGGAGCGTTGCCGCGTTCTTTTGCCTTCAAGATCATGGCTCGCTCCCTGGCGCTTTGCCGAGCGCGACCATGAGCTCTTTCCGCATCTCAGCGATATCGCGGCAGGCTTCTTTGATCTCCGCTTCGGTTTCAGACGTGACGGGCAGGGAGCCTGTATTCACCGCCTTGGCGAGCTGGTTCATGTTCTGGGACAAGCGGGATTGACCAAGAGCCCCAGCCATGCGGCCAAGGGCTTCTTTGTCCTGAACAGGGCTGTTGCCGCGCTTCTTGCGCGGTGCAGCATTTGCGCCAAAAAGGTGCTCGCGGATGTATGCGGACAGTGATTTGTCGCCTCTTTCGGCGTCCATCCATGCCCGTTCTTCGAACGTGAAGCGGATGGAGAAAGGAGGCGGATAGTCCGCCTTCTTCGCCTCTGGATTGGCTATCTTATTGAATTTATGGCGCGAATTTATCATGTTCGCACCCCAGACGCCTAGCGTCTACTGATGCGAGATGGCGTTCCCATTCGGCCAGCGCCTCAAACAGAGTGTTCGAACTTTCTCTGTCGAGGTGCGCCACTTCTCTCCGAAATCCTGAGGATTTAACAACGACCTCCATGTCGCGGCGGCACGTGCATTGCTGCGTCTTGAGAGTCAGGGGCGGGCAGGTGAGCCGTGATGGGGTGAAGGCCGCGGGAGAGCCCTCCGGCGCCTGGCGCGGAGATTACCCGTGAATACCGAAATTACTGATGCCAGACGTGACATGAGCGGTGGCTACAAGATGAATGTGTCGCGCGGCAGGCACGTGGATTGCGTATCGCGGGAGTGGGGCTCGCGGCCGGATGACGAGCAGTCCAGATCGGGCAGGCGGCCAAGCCGATGGGGGCGATGACGATCACCCCAGTGACAAAGCTCCTGCGGAGCCATGACACGGGCCCGGATGGTTTCGTGGGCGAGGACTTGCCCATTCGGACGCCCGACCGCGTCCAGGCCAATCACTCATGATTTCGGATGTGGTTGCACCAGCAGCTTGTCGATGCGGCGACCGTCGATGTCGATCACTTCGACCCGCCAGTCCCCGATGTCGACATGTTCGCCGAGGCCCGGCAGGGCTCCCATCTTCTCGATCACCAGTCCGGCGACGGTTTCGAAGTCGCGGTCCTTATCGAGCGTCATGCCGATGCGTTCCGCAAATTCATCGACCGGCATCCAGCCCGCCACCAGCAGGCTGCCGTCGGCACGGGCCACGATCTTCGCCTCTTCCCCTTCGGGAAACTCTCCGGCGATGGCCTCGAGCACATCCATCGGGGTAATGATGCCCTCGAAATGCCCGTATTCATCATAGACGAGGACCATGTGGGCCGGCGATTTGCGAAGCGCTTCCAGCACATCGAGTGCGGCCATGCCATCGCGCACGACAGGGGCTTCAAAGATCAGTGCCTCGGTGTCTAGCTGCGCGCCCTGCTCGCCTGTGTCGAGGAAATCTCTGGACTTCAAGACACCGATGATGTCGTCCGGCCCGGCATCGCGGACCGGAAGACGCAAATGGCCGGTCTCGCGGAACCGGTGGATGATGCGGTCTGGGCTATCCGTGACGCCGACCACTTCGACCTCGCCTCTGGGGACCATGAGGCCGCGGGCCGTCCGATCGGCGATCCGCATGACACCGGCAATCATGTCGGTCTCGGCCTTGTTCATGATGCCCGCGGACTCTGCCTCCGACAGAACGTGTCTGATCTCTTCGTCGCTCATTTTGCGGTCGGGCGCGCCGGATTGACCGAGCAGTTTCAGGACGAGTTGGCCCGATCGGTCGAGAATCCACACGACAGGCGCCGCAACGATGGAAATGAAATTCAGGAGCGGTGCGATGCGGACAGCCGCGGCCTCCGGGGCGCGCAAGGCGATCTGTTTGGGCACGAGTTCTCCGAAGATCAGAGATAGGTGATCGCCACCACGACGCCCCCCACGCCAAGTGTCTGCGCGAGTGTCTGGCTCATGCCCGCTGCAACCAGACCATCCGCCAGCCGGACCCCGAGTGTCGCGCCCGAGAAGGCCCCTGACAATACCCCGACCAGGGTGATCCCGATCTGGACACTCGACAGGAACTTGCCAGGATCAGCCGCGAGTTTGATGGCGATGGCGGCGCTGCGGCTGCCATTGTTCGCCATCACCTGAAGACGTGCGTTGCGGGAGGACACAATCGCAAGCTCTGACATGGCCAACACGCCGTTGACGAGCGTCAGGGCGAAGACGACCAGGATTTCAAGCAGCATCTGTCATGTGTCCTTTGGGGGGATTGGCGAGCGGCAAACCGACATCACGCAGCAGGCGTGGCGCAGGTGGAACGTTTCGAGATGCAAACGGGTGCAAGAGGTCGGCTCCGGTGCCGCAACCATCTGCAGACGACCCAATCCCGACCGCAATCGCATCGTGCAGGTCATTATTCTTGCTCGCCGACGGAGTTTGGGAAATCTCGGTCCTGCTCGGCTGCGCGGCTCCCCCTCTCCGCGCGCCGACGTGAGAAGATTGATCGAGATCCATGTTTGGACGATTAACGCGTCGAGAGGAGGATCGCATATAAAACTGAGCGTGATCGGGTTGGGTCTTCGAAAGAAACGTCCGGCGGTCGTCACAAGCCGAATTTTACAGGCTGGCATTTCCGAAAACGGTACACACAAATCATCCCCGAAACGCCCTCAATAACGACATGGCGGCATCGGACAGATCGAACAAACGGGCAAAGACATGTTCCCGCGCGTCGAATTGCCGGTCACGCACGCCAACCAGTTCAGCCTCAACCGTGTCGAGCAGACGGCTCAGTCTTCGACGGTGGATGCCCAACCTAACCTGAACCGGGTCGGCAATCGTTCCCGCAAAAGCTGCGACCATGGACCCCAGAAAGAGCAGCCCGATGATCGTGGCCGTGATCTGTGCCGCCGAGGGCCCGACGGGGAAGATGCCGTACCACAGGCCCCCGATTGACGCTCCGAGGGGGAATTCCGCGACCGCAGCCGCCCGCGTGAGTGCTTCGGCGACGCCAGGTGCCATCGAGACCATCCCCGGCGTCAGGGCCTGAAACACGAAGGCGCCGACAGCCAGGGTGACAAGGGCGGTGGTCATCTCGGAGATCGCCGACCGGGTGCCGGTATATTCGGAGATCGCGTCCGTGATCCGGGCGGCCACGCTTTCCGCTTGTGCGACGCTGCCTTGCGCCCGGAAGGTCTCGCGATATTGCGGTGCGGCGAGGAGTGCGCGGGACAGCGCGTTGCGGTCGCGCAGGCACATATCGCATGACAGCGGAACCCGTAACAGATCCGACAGGATCGCCGCCTCGATCTTTGCGGCAACTGCCGTGCGAAGCAGCAGCTTGCGGCTCTGGAGCCAATACCCGGCCCGGTGCAGACCCAGGACGCGGCAGAGGAAGCCAGAGAGACGCGCCATGACGAGGATAGGGGACAGCAGCACGTTGACCGGTGCGCGAAGAATGTCGAGGCCGAGAGCGGCCCGGTGCAGGCGCAAGGTTCCGGGCCATGTGAAATGGCGATCGACGAAGGCATCCACCGTGCGTGTCCGGTCGACATTCGCCTGCATGTTTCGTTGGTCTCCAGCAGCGCGCTGACCTGAAAGCCGACGCGGGTTCAAAGGACAATCCCAAGGACCGGAAGACCCGGTCCACAGGCCTGAAGTCGTCGCGGCGGCCACCGCTGTCAATACCCCGGCGCAAATTCATGCCAGCAGGGAACACCGGCGCACCGGCCCGAGGGGCAAGCGTGCCGTTCGTCATCCATTGAATTGCGAGAACTCTAATTGATCCACGCTCCGTTTCGGTTTCGTGCTGCGATCAATGCCAGGAAACCGGGCGATGTTCTTGGCCACGTAGAGCGTGGACCAGGTTCCCTGGACCACGCCGATCCCAATGGTGAATACGAAACCGCAGTTCACCGCGACGGGCCGACCGGGTGTCACTCTTCCGACCTCCAAACCCGCCCCGTGAAACCCGGCATCCCTCTCACACTTGGTGTGAAAATTAGGACCATATGAACTTGAAATACATATCATATGGTCTTATATTGTGGATTACGCCACATAGGAGAGCCACCACATGGAAAACCTTGTTCTGGAGCGTCCCGCACCGGACCGGCAGGGGGTTGCCCTCAAGGCCTTTGCGCGGATCGCGGAGGCCTGGTCGCTCACCCTGCGGGAAGCGGCGGCGCTGGCGGATATGTCGGAATCGACCTGGAAGCGGGCCAAGAAGCCCGTGTTTGCCGGTGATCTGACGCGCGACCAGATGCTGCGCCTGTCCGCGCTCATCGGCCTCTACAAGTCGCTCGAACTCTACTTCAACGAGCCGATTTCGCGGGACTGGGTGAAGCTGCCTAACCGGGGCCCCGAGTTCGACGGCGCGCGGCCCGTGGACGCGATGATCGCGGGCGGATTGCCCAAGATCCTGCGCGTGCGCGGCTATGTCGATGCGCTGCGGGGCGGGGTTTGAGGATCACCTCGGTCAACGACCGCGCCCTTGTGCGGCTGATTTCCGAGACTCACCACAAGCCGCCGGTACTGCGGGGGCTGGTCGACAGCGACGAGGAGGCGTTGATCCTCGCCGGGATCGAAGGTGAGACCAGTGCCCGCCTGATCGCGGAGCGGGAGGGCAGCCCGGCGCTTGATCGCCGCGAACTCGCTTTCGCGCGGCGGTCGCATGACCTGGCTCTCTACGGTCAGAGCCATATCAACGCGGCCTTCACCTACACGCGCCCCTCGGGCAACCGGTTCAACACCGGCGCGCGCGGCGCTTGGTATTGCGCCTGGGACATGCTGACGAGCGCGCAGGAGGTCGGGTTTCACCGCACCCGCGAGTTGGGCTTCATCGGCCGCTACGAGGACGAGGCACGCTACGTCGAGTTGCTGGCGGATTTCATCGGGGATTTCCCGGCTCTGCACGGGGAAGAGCATCCGGCGCTGGATCCGGTCCCCGAGCGAGGCTACCCGGCCGGGCAGCGCCTTGCTGCGGATCTGAGATCAGAGGGGCATCGCGGGCTGATTTATCCCTCCGTGCGCCACCCCGGTGGGCGGTGCTTCGTAGCCTTCGATCCCGGGATCATCCAGAATGTCCGCCCTGGCGCGAGCTGGAAGCTGGTCTGGAAAGGTGCGCCCGAGTTCACGGTCGAGGGGGTGTGACGCTCCTCGAAATCCTCATGCAGTGCACAAGACTTCTTCGCTAAATCATTGAAAAAATGGTCAACACAACCGTGCCTTCTCCATCAACCCTTTCGCCTTCGCCGCCATCACGAGCCGAGTATCCTGCTGCGGCTTTGGCCGGTTGACAGCCGCGCCCCTGCACGACGTCGTAAACTCTCCAGGGTGCGACTGCCCGAGGTTCTTCTTGGCTAGAGGAAACGATCAGCCGAGCATGGCGAGGCCAGCGTAGAGGGTGAGTGCGCCCAGTAGGATGGCGACGATCACGTTGCGCAGGATATAGCCTGCGGCGAGCGTGACGAGGGCGGCGGCGAGGCGTGGCGCGTCGAGCGTGCCGCCGGTTGCCGCGGGCCAGACTACGAGCGGCGCGACAAGACCGGGCAGGACCGCCACGGCCGTATAGCGCAGATGACGCAGCAGCCAGGGCGGCAGCGGGCGGTTTCCGACCAGCCCGGTGAAGACGAAGCGCAACCCGAAACTGCCCAGCCCGAGCGCGATGATCACGAACCAGAGGTCTGCGGTGTCGATGCTCATTGGCGGGCTGCCTTGCGCTGTTCGAGCCAAAGTTCGGCCTGTGCGCCGGTCATCATGCCCGCGACGCCTGCGACCAGCAGCCCGAGATTATAGGGCAGGAAGGCGAAGACGAGGGCCGTGACGACCGAGACCAGTGCCGCCAAAACATGGGCAGAGGTGCGCAGCATCGGACCGATCATCGCGAGGAACGTGATCGGCAGCGCGAAATCGAGCGCCAGCCCCTGCGGGATCGAGGTGCCGACCAGCGCGCCGATGAGGGTGAACAGATACCACAGCGGGCAGATCGGCGTCACCACCCCGAAGAAATAGGCCAGCCGCTGCCGGATGCTCCAGCCGGGATTTTGCTCGAATGCGACCATGGCGCAGGCATAGCTCTGATCCACCGTGAAATAGGCGGCAATCGCGCGTTGGCCGAGCGTGGCCTCGCCGATCCAGGGCGTGAGCGAGGCGGAATACATCGCCATGCGCAGGTTGACCGCAAGCGCCGAGACGAGCGCGATCAGCGTGGGCGCGCCGTCGGTCAGCAGTTGCAGCGCGGTGAACTGTGCCGCCCCGGCGATGACCAGCACCGAAAAGCTCATGGTTTCCAGAATGTTGAGCCCGGCCTCGGTGGCCACCACGCCAAACAGCAGCGAGAACGGCACGATCACGAGGATGAAGGGCGCGCCGTCGCGCACGCCTTGCCAATAGATCGATTTGGTGGTTTGAGTTGGCACCGTCCGCCCCTGAATGACTGTTTGTCCGGACACCGCCTATCCAATGCAAGGAGGAGATGCAATTGGCCCAGAGCGATGACCTTTCCGGTTACGTGATCGCGCCCGACCCCGCCGCGCCGCGCCTGACACGCGCGGTGGAGGGGGTGGATCACGAGGGCAAGCCGTCTCGCATCTCGGTGGTCGAGGAACGCCCATTGACGATCTTTCTCAACGGTCAGGAAATCGTGACGGCGATGACCATCGGCGATTACCCCGAATTTCTGGCGCTCGGGTTTCTGCGCAATCAGGGGATGCTGGCCGACGGCGAAGTGGTGCGCGGGGTCGATTACGACGAAGACCTTGAGACCGTCGTGGTGCGCACCGACGGGCAGACCACCTACGAAGAGAAGCTGAAGAAGAAGACCCGCACGAGCGGCTGTGCCGTGGGCACCGTCTTTGGCGACATGATGGAGGGGCTGGAGGGGGTGCGCCTGCCGCAGGTGGAGGTGAAGACCTCGGATCTCTATGCGCTGGCCTCGAAGATCAACCGCACCCCGTCGCTTTATCTTGAGGCAGGGGCGATTCACGGCACGGTGCTGTGCCAGGGCGCGCAGCCGCTGGTCTATATGGAGGATGTCGGCCGCCATAACGCGGTCGACAAGATTGCCGGCTGGATGCTGAGCGAAGGCGTCGCGGCGGGCGACAAGACGCTTTACACCACCGGGCGGCTGACCTCGGAAATGGTGATCAAGACCGCGATGATGGGCATTCCGGTGCTGGCCTCGCGCTCGGGCTTTACCGCCTGGGGGGTGGAGATCGCGCGGCAGGTGGGGCTGACGCTGATCGGCCGGATGCGCGGGCGGCGGTTTGTCTGTCTGGCGGGCGAGGAGCGGGTGCTGCGCGATGCGGACCCGGCGAGCGTCGAGGAGGAAAGCCCCAAACATCGCCGCAAGAGTGCCGACGGATGAGTGCGCCGCTCGGGGTGATCCTCGCCGGTGGGCAGGCGACGCGGATGGGCGGCGGCGACAAGGGGCTGTTGCCGTTGGGCGAGGGGGTGATCCTCGACCATGTGCTCGCGCGGCTAAGGCCGCAGGTGGGCGCGGTGGCGCTCAACGCCAATGGCGACCCGGAGCGGTTCGCGGCGTACGGCCTGCCCGTGTTGCCCGATCCGATTGCAGACTATCCCGGGCCGCTGGCAGGGGTTCTCGCCGGGCTCGACTGGGCGGCGGGAGAGGGCGCAGAGGCAATCGTGACGGTGGCCGCCGACACGCCATTCTTTCCCTGTGATCTCGTTGCGCGGCTGCACTCGGCGGCGGAGGGCATGGCGCATCCTCTGGTCCTCGCCGCCACGCCGCGCGGCTGCGAAGAGACCAAATCCATGAGCCGGGGCGGGCAGGTGCGCCACCCGACCTTCGGTCTCTGGCCGGTGGCGCTGCGCGACGACCTGCGCGCCGCGCTCGGGGACGGGCTGCGCAAGGTCGTGCTCTGGACCGACCGGCATGGTGGGCGCGAGGCGCTTTTTGACAAGGCGGACGCGTTTTTCAACGTCAACACGCCCGAGGATCTGGCCGAGGCGCAACGGAGGGCTGCGGCATGAGATTATACGGCGTGACCGGCTGGAAGAATGCCGGCAAGACCGGGCTGATGGAGCGGCTGGTGGCCGAGATCACCGGGCGGGGTTTCAGCGTCTCGACCGTCAAGCATGCGCATCATACTTTCGACGTGGATCATCCGGGCAAGGACAGCCATCGGCACAGGGTGGCGGGGGCGCGCGAGGTGCTGCTTGCCTCGCGCAACCGCTTTGCCCTGATGCACGAGTTGCGCGAGGCGGCGGAGCCGACGCTGGAGGTGCTCTTGCAGAAGCTGAGCCCGGTCGATCTGGTGCTGGTCGAGGGCTACAAGCGTGACCGCCACCCCAAGATCGAGGCGTTCCGCGCAGAGACGGGCAATGCGCTCATTGCCCCCGGCGACCCGACGATCCGCGCGGTGGCGAGCGATGTGGCGCTCGATCTGGACCGGCCGGTGTTCGACCTGAACGACACGCGCGTGATTGCCGATTTCATATTGGCAGAGGTGGGGCTTTGACGGGATTCGATACAGTTGCGATGCTGGATTGGTCGGGCGGCAACGATACCGGGCCAACCCCCTGCCGAGATGCGATCTGGCTGGGGGTCACGCGCGACGGGGCGGACGAGGCCCCGCGCTACCTGCGCAACCGGGTGGAGGCCGAGGCGGCGCTGGTCGATCTGATCGAGGCCGAGCGCGCGGCGGGGCGTCGCCTCTTCATCGGGTGCGATTTCCCGTTCGGCTTTCCAGCGGGGTTTGCGCGGGGGCTGACCGGGCGCGATGACCCCTTTGCCGTCTGGGACTGGCTGGAGGCGCGGGTCGACGATGCCCCGCGCGCCAATAACCGCTTCGACGTGGCGGGCGAGATCAACGCGCGGTTTCCCGGTGTCGGGCCGTTCTGGTTCAACGGCCTCAAGCGCGAGATCGAGGGCCTGCCGCGCCGTGACACGCGGGCGGGGCACGGTCTGGCCGACCGGCGGCGCGCGGACGCGGGCGCGCCGGGATCGTTCAGCGCCTGGCAGATGGGTGGCGCGGGGGCCGTGGGCGGGCAGGTGCTGATCGGGTTGCCGGTTCTGAACCGGCTGCGGCGCCGGTTCGCGGGGCAGGTGGCCGTCTGGCCGTTCGAGCGGATGGATGCGCCGGTGGCGTTGGTCGAGGTCTGGCCGGGGTTGATCAACAGGGCCGTCAAACGCGCCGAGGCCGGGGGCGGCATCCGCGACGCGCATCAGGTGCGGCTGATGGCGCGGGGCCTCGCGCGCTTGCCTTGCGACCGGCTCGCCGCCTTGCTGACGGTGGAGGCCCCCGAAGAGGGCTGGATTTTCGGCCTCGGGCATGAGGAGGAGTTGATGGCCGCCTGTGACGATCCGTTGAAACCGCCGCCCCTGCGCGACGATTGCTTTGCGCTGCCTGCGGGCGTGAACTGGACGCCGGTGGACGACGCGCTAGCGCTCTTGCGCGACCGGTTGCGCGCGGTGGTGGGGCAGGAGGTCTTGCCGCTGACCCAAGCGGCGGGGCGGGTGTTGGCGGCCCCGGTGGTGGCGCGACGGGCGAACCCGCCGGAGGCCAATACGGCAGTGGATGGCTATGGCTTTGCCCATGGCGGTCTTGGCGAAGGCGATCAGATCCTGCCGCTGGTCGAGGGTCGCGCGGCGGCGGGTGTGCCTTATCCGGGCGCGGTGCCGCCGGGGCATGCTGTGCGGGTGCTGACCGGTGCGGCCCTGCCCGAGGGGGTCGATACCGTGATCCTGCAAGAGGATGTGACCCTCGGCGAGGGGCGCATCGCGTTTCGCGGCGGGCTCAAGCCCGGGGCCAACAGCCGCCGCGCGGGCGAGGATGTGGAGGCGGGGGCGCGTGTGCTTGAACCGGGCCGCGTGCTGACGCCTGCGGACCTCGCGCTCTGCGCGGCTGTAGGGCTGGCCGATCTGCCGGTGTTCGAACGGCTGCGCGTGTCGGTCATCTCCACCGGCGACGAGTTGGTCGAGCCGGGAGCGCAGGCGCGGGCGGGGCAGATTTATGACGCCAACCGGCCCATGCTGGGGGCATTGGTGCAGCAGATGGGCTATGACCTGGTCGATCTTGGCCGGGTGGCCGACGACCGCGCCGCGCTGCGTGCAGCACTCGACCGGGGCGCGGCGGAGGCGGATGTGATCCTGACCTCGGGCGGTGCCTCCTCGGGCGATGAGGACCACGTCTCGGCGCTCCTGAACGAAGCGGGGGCGATGGCGGAATGGCGGATTGCGCTCAAGCCGGGCCGGCCGCTCGCTCTGGGCATGTGGGGTGGTGTGCCGGTCTTCGGCCTGCCGGGCAATCCGGTCGCGGCCCTTGTCTGCACGCTGATCTTCGCGCGGCCCGCGATGGCGGTGCTGTCGGGGGCGGGCTGGCACGCGCCGCAGGGCTTTGATGTGCCCGCTGGTTTCGAAAAGCGCAAGAAACCGGGGCGGCGCGAATACCTGCGTGCGCGCATCCGGGCGGGCCGCGCCGAGGTGTTCAAATCCGAAGGCTCAGGCCGGATCAGCGGGCTGAGCTGGGCCGAGGGGCTGGTGGAACTGCCCGATGGGCCTGCGGAAATTGGGCCCGGCGACGCGGTGCGCTACATTCCCTTCACGAGTTTCACCGGCCCATGACGCGGCTGCTCGTCCTCGGCGCGACCGGCACCATAGGGCGGGCGGTGGTGACCGAAGCCATGGCGGCAGGATACGCGGTGGACTGCGTTTTGCGCCCGCATCACGCGGGCGGAGGGCATGGCTTGCCGGACGGTGCGCGCCTGCATTTCGGCACGGTGGCGCAGGCACTCGAGGCGAGCGGCGCGGGGGCGGTGATCTCCTGCATGGCGTCTCGCAGCGGCGCGCCCGCAGATGCCTGGGCCGTCGATCATGCGGCGACGGTTGAGGCGGTGGCGGCGGCAACGACAGCGGGCGTAGGGCATTTCGTGCTGTTGTCGGCGATCTGCGTGCAGCGACCGCTACTGGAATTTCAGCGCGCCAAGCTGGCGGCGGAGGCAGCACTGGTGGCCTCGGGGCTGCGGTATTCGATCATTCGTCCGACGGCGTTCTTCAAATCCCTTTCCGGGCAGTTGGACCGGCTGCGCGCGGGCAAACCCTTCCTCGTTTTTGGCGACGGTCGGGTGACCGCGTGCAAGCCGGTGAGCGACGGCGATCTCGCGCGGTACATGCTGGGCTGTCCGGGCGATCCGCTGCTGTGGAACCAGGTCCTGCCCATCGGTGGCCCGGGCCCCGCGATCACGCCGCTGGAGCAGGGCGCGATGCTGTTCCGCGCGCTGGAGATGACGCCGCATTTCCGCCATGTGCCCCTGCGGCTGATGGACGGGATCGTGGCGGGATTGGCGCTGGCGGGTAGGCTCAGCCCTCGCATGGCCGCAAAGGCTGAACTGGCACGGATCGGGCGTTATTACGCGACCCAATCCATGCTGGCCCTCGACCCCGCGACTGGACGCTATGACGCCGATGCCACGCCCGAGACGGGGCGCGAGACGCTGCAAGCATTCTATGGCAGGCTGGCGCGCGGCGAGGTTTTGCCGGAACGCGGCGATCACGCGGTGTTCTGAGGCCGCCGCCATCACGTGAGCGTGCTGGGGTGGGATGAAAATTGCGCCGTGGCGCGGGCCTTGCTAGGCTATGCTGACAGGGGCGGGGGATCACGCAGGTGCTCGACTATTCGCATAATCCGTGGCTGGTGGCCGCGTCTCTGGCTGTGGCGCTGATGGCAGGGTTCACCGGGCTATCGCTGACGCGCGGCGCATCGCATCTCGACGAGGGGCGGCGCAAGCTGGTGGTGGCGCTCGCCGCGGTGGTACTGGGCGGTGGCATCTGGTCGATGCATTTCGTGGCCATGCTGGGGCTGCAACTGCCGATCCTTTATTATTATGACGCGCTGATCACGCTGATCTCGGCACTGGCGGCGATCCTGATGGTCGGGCTGGCGCTGCTACTTCTGCATTTCCGCAGGCGCACGCCCGGCGTGATCCTCGGCGCGGGCGTGATCGTGGGGCTGGGGATCGTTGTGATGCATTACATCGGCATGGCGGGCATGCAAATGTGCCGCGCGGTGTCCGGGCCGGTGCAGATGATGAGCGCGACGCTGGCCTCGGTGATCCTGTCATCATTGGCGATCTGGGTGGCCTATGACGCGCGCACGCATCGCAATATCCTGCTGGGCACAGTCTGTTTTGGCTGCGCGGTTTTCGCGGTGCATTTCGTGGCCATCGCGCTCACCGGCTTTGTCGCCACGGATCAGGTCGGCGGGGCGGGGCCTGTGCTCGACAATCGCATTTTGGCGATGGGGGTCACGGTGTCGGTGTTCCTGATTTGCGGCGCGTTCCTGCTGACCGGGGTGACGTTCCTGAAACCCACCGAGGCACCGCCTGTGCTACAGGCTGCGTCGCGCCCCGCGCGGTTGCCCTATGAGCGCGAGGGGCAGACCCATTTCGCCGATGCCGCCGCCGTGGCCGCGATCCGGGCCGAGGGGCATTACACCGTGCTCTACCATGGCGAGGATAAGCTCTTCTGCCCGTGGTCGATCACAGAGGCTGAGGCGCGGTTGCTCGCGTCGGGGTTCCTGCGAGTACATCGCAGTTACCTTGTGAACCCGGTGCATGTCTCGCGCTTCGAGCGGCACAAGGATAATGGCACCTGCTATTTCGAGGCAGTGCCCGCGCTCTCCAAGGTGCCGGTCAGCCGCTCGCGCCTGACGGCGATCCGTGAGGCACTGGGCCTCTGATCGCAGTTCGTGCGGATAATTCGCATTTCGTGAAATGAAACGCGCGGATTGTTCCGCGTGATTTGAGCGTGAGCAGAAGGCGGCGCTTGATGCACGTGGCCCGTCGGGAGGGACGGGCCGCAGGGAGGACAACACATGATACCAGCCGGGTTCGAGTATCACCGGCCGACAGATATCGCGTCGGCCATCGGGATTTTGCAGCAGCACGGCGACGAGGCGCGGGTGATCGCGGGCGGCCACAGCCTCATTCCGATGATGAAGCTGCGCATGGCCGATCTGGCGCATCTGGTGGATTTGCAGGCCATCGACGACCTGCGCGGCATCGAGATCGCCGGGGGAGAGGCGCGCATCGGCGCTATGGTCACGCAGCATGAGATGATCACCCACGAGGGGCTGGCCGGGGCGCTGCCTATCCTGCGCGAGGCGGCGTTGCAGATCGCCGATCCGCAGGTCCGATATCTGGGCACGGTGGGCGGCAATGTCGCCAACGGCGATCCGGGCAATGACATGCCGGGGCTGATGCAATGCGTGGATGCGCGGTTCGAGTTGGTGGGGGCGGAGGGTGCCCGCGAGGTGGCGGCGCGCGCGTTCTACGAGGCGGCTTATTTCACCGCGCGGGGTGACGAGGAGATTCTCACGCAAATCCGTATCCCGCTGCCCGCGCAGGGCACCGGCTATGCCTATGAAAAGCAGAAACGAAAGATCGGCGACTATGCCACAGCGGCGGCGGCGGTGCTGATCGGCCATGGCACGGCCTCGATCGCGATGACCAATCTGGCCGATACGCCGATCTGGTCCGAGGATGCAGGCACGGCGCTGGCGGGGGGCGATGTCGAGGGAGCTGTCGCGGCCATGCTGGGCGCGATTGACCCGATGGCCGACAATCGCGGCCCGGTGGCGTTCAAGCAACATGTGGCAGGCGTGATCTTGCGCCGCGCCATCGCGCGGGCGCAACAGCGCGCCGGTTGAGGGAGGGGATGATGACGAAAATGCATGTGAAACTGAACGTGAACGGGCGCGCGGTCGAGGGGCTGGCGGAGCCGCGCACGCTGCTCATCCATTTCCTGCGGGAAAACCTGCGCATCACCGGCCCGCATATCGGCTGCGAGACCAGCCATTGCGGCGCCTGCACCGTGGACATGAACGGCAAGTCGATCAAATCCTGCACGGTGTTCGTGGCGCAGGCCGACGGGGCCGAGATCACCACGGTCGAGGGGCTGGTGAACGAGGACGGCAGTCTTGGCGTGATACAGGAGATGTTCCGCGAGCATCACGGGCTGCAATGCGGCTTTTGCACACCGGGGATGATCACCCGCGCGCATCGCCTGTTGCAGGAGAACCCGACGCCGACCGAGGAGGAGGTGCGTTTTGGCATGGCCGGGAACTTGTGCCGCTGCACCGGCTATCAGAACATCGTCAAGGCGATCCTCGCCTCCGCCGAGATGCTCAACGCCCAGAAGGAGGCCGCAGAATGAAGGACGACGTCGCAACCCCCGAAGACCGCAGCGCCAGCCTAAAGGGGATGGGCTCGTCGCGCAAACGCGTGGAGGATGTCCGTTTCACCCAGGGCAAGGGCAATTACGTCGACGATATTCGCATGGAGGGCATGCTGTTCGGTGATTTCGTCCGCTCGCCTTATGCCCATGCGCGCATCTCTCGGATCGACGCCGAGGCGGCCAAGGCCGTGCCCGGCGTCATCGCCGTGCTGACCGCCGCCGATCTGGAGCCGTTGGGCCTGCACTGGATGCCGACGCTGGCGGGCGACAAGCAGATGGTGCTGGCCGATGGCAAGGTGCTTTATCAGGGACAGGAGGTGGCCTTTGTCGTGGCCGAGGACCGCTATATCGCCGCCGATGCGGTGGAACTCGTGGAGGTCGAATACGAGGAACTGCCCGTGGTGGTCGATCCGTTCAAGGCGCTGGAGCCGGACGCGCCAGTGCTGCGCGAGGATCTGGAAGGTCAGACCGAGGGCGCGCACGGGCCGCGCCGCCATCACAACCATATCTTCACATGGGAACAGGGCGACAAGGAGGCCACCGAGGCGGTGCTCTCGGAGGCCGATGTGGTGGCCGAGGAGATGGTCTATTACCACCGCACCCATCCCTGCCCGCTGGAGACCTGCGGCTGCGTTGCGAGCATGGACAAGGTCACCGGCAAGCTGACCGTCTGGGGCACGTTCCAGGCGCCGCATGCGGTCCGCACGGTGGTGTCGCTGATTTCCGGTATCGCAGAACATAACATCCGCATCATCTCGCCCGATATCGGCGGCGGCTTTGGCAACAAGGTGGGGGTCTATCCGGGCTATGTCTGTTCGGTCGTGGCCTCGATCGTAACGGGCAAGCCGGTCAAGTGGGTCGAGGACCGGATGGACAACCTGATGACCACCGCCTTTGCCCGCGATTATTGGATGCAGGGCAAGATCGCGGCGACGAAAGAGGGCCGGATCACCGGGCTCTGGTGCCACACAACCGCCGATCACGGCGGTTTCGATGCCTGTGCCGATCCGACCAAGTTTCCAGCGGGGTTCATGAATATCTGCACTGGCAGCTATGACATCCCGGTGGCCTATCTGGCGGTCGATGGCGTTTACACCAACAAGGCACCGGGAGGCGTGGCCTATCGCTGTTCGTTCCGCGTGACCGAGGCCGCCTATTTCATCGAACGGATGATCGAGGTGCTGGCGATCAAGCTGGGCATGGATGCCGCCGAGTTGCGGCAGATCAACTTCATCCGCGCAGATCAGTTCCCCTATCAGTCGGCCTTGGGCTGGGAATATGACAGCGGCGATTATCACACGGCGTGGGAAAAGGCGCTAAGGGCCGTCAACTACGACGCTCTGCGCGCCGAACAGGCGCAGCGGCTGGAGGACTTCAATGCCGGAAAGACGCGCAAGCTGATCGGTATCGGCCTCACGCATTTCACAGAGATCGTGGGCGCGGGGCCGGTAAAGAATTGCGATATCCTCGGGCTCGGCATGTTCGACAGTTGCGAGATCCGCATTCACCCCACCGGCAGCGCCATTGCGCGCCTTGGCACGATCAGTCAGGGGCAGGGGCATGCCACGACCTTTGCGCAGATCATCGCCACGGAGATCGGCATTCCGGCGGATGACATCACGCTGGAGGAGGGCGATACCGACACGGCACCTTATGGCCTCGGCACCTATGGCTCGCGCTCGACCCCCGTGGCGGGGGCGGCGACCGCCATGGCGGCGCGCAAGATCCGCGCCAAGGCGCAGATGATCGCGGCCTATCTGCTCGAGGTCCACGACGACGACGTGGAATTCGACGTTGACCGTTTTGCGGTCAAGGGCGCGCCGGAGCGGTTCAAGAGCATGAAGGAGATCGCCTTTGCCGCCTATAATCAGGCAATTCCGGGGCTGGAGCCGGGGCTGGAGGCGGTGAGTTACTACGACCCGCCCAACATGACCTACCCGTTCGGGGCCTATATCTGCGTGATGGAGTTCGACGTCGATACCGGCGAGCATGAGGTGCGGCAGTTCTATGCGCTCGACGATTGCGGCACCCGCATCAACCCGATGATCATCGAGGGGCAGGTGCATGGCGGTGCCACCGAGGGCTATGCCATCGCCATGGGGCAGGAGATTGCCTATGACGAGATGGGCAATGTGATGACCGGCACGCTGATGGATTTCTTCCTGCCGACCGCGTGGGAGACGCCGCATTACACCACCGATCACACCGTCACCCCGTCGCCGCATCATCCCATCGGCGCCAAGGGCGTGGGCGAGAGCCCGAATGTCGGTTCGGTGCCGTGCTTTTCCAACGCGGTGCATGATGCATTCCGGCCCTTTGGCCTGACGCAGAGCCATATGCCGCATGATCATTGGCGGATCTGGCGGATCGCCAATCAGTTGGGTCTGCATGGCTGAGCAGGGAATGTGAGAATTTCGGGAAAGGTGAAACAGCGGGGCCGCATGCAGGACTGGCAGGACATGCAGGAGGCGATGGCGGGACAGGGGTATGTCGCGGGACAGCGGCTGGCGATGGCGCTGCATCTGGCCGAGCGCATGGGGCGTCCGCTGTTGCTCGAAGGGCCGGCGGGCGTCGGCAAGACAGAGGTGGCAAAGGCGCTGGCCGGGCTGCGCGAGACCCGGCTGATCCGGCTGCAATGCTACGAGGGACTGGACGCTGCACAGGCGATCTATGAATGGAATTACCAGCGGCAATTGCTGGCCATTCGCGCAGCGGATGCGCGCGGCGGCGTCGATGAGGCGGCACTTTTTTCGGAAACCTACCTGCTCAAGCGGCCCCTGCTGGAGGCGATTTCGCAAGAGGAGGCACCGGTACTGCTGATCGACGAGATCGACCGCGCCGACGAGGAATTCGAGGCCTACCTGCTGGAGGTGCTGTCGGATTTCCAGATCACCATCCCGGAGCTGGGTACGATCTCGGCGCGTGCGCGCCCGGTGGTGATCCTGACGGCCAACGGCACGCGCGACCTGTCGGACGCGCTGCGGCGGCGGTGCCTCTATTCCTATCTCGACTTTCCCGACCGCGACACCGAATTGGCGATCCTGCGCGCGCGCATGCCGGGGCTGGAGGCGCGGCTGGCGGCGCAGATCGTGGGCGTGGTGCAGGCGCTGCGGCGTGAGGAGTTGGAGAAGGTGCCGGGGGTCGCCGAGATGCTCGACTGGGCGGCGGCGCTGTCGGGGCTGGGGGTGAACGACCTTTCGCAATCGACCGAGGCGGTGCAGGCGACGCTGGTGTGCCTGTTGAAAACCGCCGCCGATCACGATGCCGCGCCACCCGAGGTGATGGACCGGCTGATCGGTCGGGTGGCGTGATGCGCGTCACCCGCTTTGCCGCGCGGTCCGGGGGCATGGCCGACCGGATGGCCGATTTCGTGGCGCATCTGCGGGAAAATGGCATGACGGTGGGCGCGCCTGATACTGCGGCGGCGCTGGAGGCTTTGACGCAGGTGCAGGCAAGCGCGCCGGAGGAAGCGCGCGCAGCGCTTGCCGCCGTGCTGGCACGCGATGCCGAGGAGTGGCGGCGCTTCGACGATCTGTTCGATGCGTTCTGGTTCAATGCCGGGCGCAGCCGGCAGGACCGGGCCGACAACACCCATGTTCGTGTGCAATCGGCGCGCCCGGTCCTGTGGCACAGTCATCTGGAAGAGCAGGACGGCGGTGTGCCGGATCAGACCGAGGCCGATGTGCCCGACGCGGGCGAGGACGAGGCAGAGGGCCGCGACGGGCGGCTGATGGCGACGCGGACCGACGCCCTGGGCCGCCGCGATCTGCGCGAGGTGATGGATGAGACCACCCTGCGCGAGGCCGAGCGCGTGGCGGCGAGACTCGCCCGCGCGATCCGCGATCGGACCTCGCGCAGGCGCAAGCGCGCGCGGCGCGGCGGCCCGCTTGATCTGCGCCGGGTGCAGCGGGCGAGCCTTGCGCGCGGCGGCGAGCCGATGGAGCTTTTTCACCGCCGCCGCCCGCCGCGCCCGATGCGGATCGTGGCGCTTTGCGATGTCAGCGGCTCGATGAGCGTGCATGCGCGGGTGTTCCTGGCCTTTCTGCGCGGGCTGGTGGGGCAGGACATGCGCACCGATGCCTATCTCTTTCACACCCGGCTGATGCGGGTGACCGATGCGCTGCGTGACCATGATTCCTTGCGTGCCGCAAGCCGGTTGTCGCTGATGGCCGAGGGGTTCGGCGGCGGCACGGATATCTCGGGCGCGCTGGAGAAGTTTCTGGATGGATATGGCGCGCGGGCGTTGGGCGCGCGCAGCGTGGTGCTGATCCTGTCGGATGGCTATTGCACGAGGTCGCCCGAGGCGCTGGCGGCGGTACTGGCGCGGCTCAGGCGCAAGGCGCGGCGGATTGTCTGGCTCAACCCGCTTGGTGGCTGGCAAGAGCATGCGCCGGTGGCGCGGGCGATGGCGGCCGCGCGGCCCCATCTCGATGCGCATCTGCCCGCCGGAAGCCTTGCGGTGCTGGCCGCGCTGGAGGCGGAATTCGCACGGATCTGAGGAGGGGGCCGATGGCCGGGTTCGACATATTCGAGGAAATCGAGCGGTTGCGCCGGGCGGGCGCGCCGTTCTGCGTGGCCACCGTCATTCGCACCGCCGATGCCACCTCGGCCAAGGCCGGGGCCAAGGCGGCGGTCACCGGCGCGGGCGAGATCATCGGCCATCTGGGCGGCGCCTGCGTGCAGCGCGCGGTGCGCGCGGCCTCGACCCATGCGCTGAGCGAGGGCGCGCCGCAGCTCATTTCGGTACGCCCGTCGGAAAAGGTGGTGGATCTGGGCCGCGAGGCGGAGGTGCAGCTTTACAAGAGCGGCTGTCCCTCGGGCGGCACGGTGGATCTGTTGATCGAGCCATGGCGCGCCGCCCCTTGGTTGATGATCCATGGCGCGACCCCGATCGCACGGGCACTGGCGGAACATGCCGCGCTGATTGGGTTTCGCGTGATGATGGAGCCAGGGGCCGAGGCCGGGCAGGCAGAGGTTGTGCGGTTCGCGGACGGAGAGTCCCCCACGCTGGAGCCGCGCGATTTCGTCGTCGTCGCGTCGCAGGGCAAGGGCGACATGGCGGCGCTGCAAGCGGCGCTGGCCACGCGGGCGGGGCGGGTGGCGATGGTGGCGAGCCGCCGAAAGGCCGACGTGCTGCGCGAAAAGCTGGTGGAGCAGGGCGTTGACGCGGCGCGATTGGCGGTGCTCAAATCGCCCGCCGGGCTGAATATCGGGGCGGTTGACCCGCATGAGATTGCGCTGTCGATCCTGGCCGAGATCGTGGCGTGGAAGAATGCCACCGCCACGCCGGAAAAGCAGAGGCAGGACGCCGCACCGTGATAACGCCGGGACACGGGGCCGGATGATCCGGCCCCGTCGTTGTTTATCCGATGATAGCGTTGAGCGTCGCCGAAGGTCGCATCACCGCCGCGAGCTTTTCCGCATCGGGGTGGTAATAGCCCCCGATATCCGCCGGGCTGCCCTGGGCTGCGGCCAGTTCGCCCACGATCTTGGCCTCATTCTCGGTGAGGGACTTGGCGACGGGGCCGAATTCCTCAGCCAAGGCCGCGTCCTCCGATTGTGCCGCTAGCGCCTCGGCCCAGTAGCGGGCGAACCAGTAGTGGCTGTCGCGGTTGTCGGGCTCGCCGACCTTGCGGCTGGGCGAGCGACCGTGATCGAGGACGCCCTGCGTCGCGGCCTCGACCGCCTCGCCCAGCACGCGGGCGCGGGCGTTCTCGTGGGTTTCGGCGAGGAACTTGAGGCTTTCGCCAAGCGCGCAGAATTCGCCCAAGCTATCCCACCGCAAATGGTTTTCCTCCTGCAACTGCTGGACGTGCTTGGGCGCGGAGCCGCCCGCGCCGGTCTCGAACAGCCCGCCGCCATTCATCAGCTTGACGATGGAGAGCATCTTGGCCGAGGTGGCCAGTTCCAGGATCGGGAAGAGGTCGGTCAGGTAGTCGCGCAGCACGTTGCCGGTGATCGCGATGGTGTTCTCGCCCTTGGTGATCGTCTCGAGGCTCGCGCGGGTCGCTTCGCGCGGGGCCATGATCTCGAATTTATCAGCGACACCAGCAGCGTCGAGCATGGGCTTCACGTAAGAGATCAGTTCCGCGTCATGGGCGCGGGCGGCATCGAGCCAGAAGATCGCGCGATAGCCCGTCGCCTTCTGCCGCTCTATGGCGAGGTTGATCCAGTCCTCGATCGGGGCCTTGCGCGCCGAGGCCGAGCGCCAGATATCGCCCGCTGCGACCGAATGCTCGTGCAGCACAGTGCCGTCGTCGAGGATCATCTTGACGGTGCCGCCTTCGGGGATCTCGAAGGTGGTGGGGTGGCTGCCGTATTCTTCTGCCTTCTGCGCCATCAGGCCGATATTCTGCACCGTGCCTGCGGTGGCGGGGTTAAGCTTGCCGGTCTCCTTGAAGAAGCTGATCGCCTCGTCATAGACGGTGGCGTAGCTGCTGTCGGGAATGACGCAGACCGCGTCATGTTCCTTGTTGTCCGGACCCCATCCCTTGCCGCCCGCGCGGATGAGCGCAGGCATGGAGGCGTCAATGATCACGTCGGAGGGCACGTGCAGGTTGGTGATGCCGCGGTCCGAGTTCACCATGTACATCGCCGGACGGTCTGCCATGCAGGCGTCGATGGCCTTGAGGATTTCGGGCTTGTCCTTTACGCGCTCCAACAGGTCGCCGAGGCCTGCATCGGGCGACACACCGAGCGCCTTCATCTCGTCGCCATATTGCTCGAAGACGGGCGCGAGGAACTGCCGCACCGCGTGGCCGAAGATGATCGGGTCGGAGACCTTCATCATGGTGGCCTTCATGTGCAGTGAAAAGAGGATACCCTCGGCTTTGGTTTTCTCGATTTCCTCGGCGAGGAAGACGTCGAGGGCCTTGGCACTCATGTAGGTGGCATCGACCACAGTGCCCGCCGGGTAGCTCAGCCCGTCCTTGAGCACGGTTTCGCCGCTCGATGTCTCCAGCACGATCTTCGCGCTGCTGTCCTTGGGCAGGGTGGCGGATTTCTCGTTGGAAAAGAAGTCTTCGGCCTCCATCGTGGCGACGCGCGTCTTGCTGTCGGACGACCAGTCGCCCATGCGGTGTGGATTGTTCTGGGCGAATTTCTTGACCGCTGCGGCGGCGCGGCGGTCGGAATTGCCCTCGCGCAGTACCGGGTTCACGGCAGAGCCCTTGAGCGTGTCATACCGCTTGCGCGCGGCTTTCTCGGCCTCGGTCTTGGGGTCATAGGCGTAATCTGGGAGGGCGTAGCCCTGAGATTGCAATTCCTTGATCGCGGCGACCAGCTGTGGCTCGGAGGCGGAGATGTTGGGCAGCTTGATCACGTTCGCACCGGGGGTTTTGACCAGTTCGCCCAACTGGGCCAGATCGTCGCTGACACGCTGATCCTCGGTCAGGTGATCGGGAAAGGCGGCGAGGATACGGCCCGCAAGCGAGATGTCGCGGGTGTCGACCGAGACACCTGCGGCAGAGGCGAAGCGGCGGATGATCGGCAAGAGCGAGGCGGAGGCGAGTTCCGGGGCCTCGTCGACCTTGGTGTAGACGATATCGGGCGTGGAGGTATTGGCCATCGGGTGGGTCCTTTCCGATCTGGATGTGGGCGGGGACGCGGGTGGCATTCACGCTGCGCGACTCGCTGGAACTGCCGCTGTCTTAGCGGAAAAAGCGGCTTTGTAAAAGATAGTATGCGACGGTATACAAAATAAATCTCCGTCAGACAGTCCCGATCATCTGCATCTTGAGCCGGTGCATCAATGCATAACCCGCCAGCACCGCGCCCAACACGCCCAGATGTGCGGGCATCGGCGTGCCGTCGAACTGCTGGCCGATGGGAATGGCTATGGCCACGCTGCCCACCGTGGCGATGGCACCGGTCACGCTGGCGGCCATGCCGGCGATGGCCCCCATCGGAGCCATGGCGAGCGCGTTGAGATTGCCGAGCGTGAGCCCCGCCTGAAAGAACACCGATGTTTGCCAGATCACGAACACGCCGAATTGCGCTTCGGGCGGCAGGCCGATTTGCCAGAGTGCGATGGCAGCGAGCGAGAGCGCGATCTGTGCGGTGAGGGCGGCGCGCACCATCCGCTCCATCCCCAGACGCATGACAAGGCGCGAGTTGAGAAAGCTGCCGCTGCCCGCGATCAGGGCCATCAGGAAGAACCAGTAGGGGAAGCTCTCGGCGCGGTGGAACACCTCGTCAAAGATCGGTTGCACCATGCTGAGCGAGGTGAAGAGCGTGGTCATGCACAGCATCTGCACCGCGATGGCGGTGCGGGTGACGGGGTGGGCGAGCACCTCGCGCAGAGCGGCCCAGAGCGGCGCGGCGCGGAACGGGCGGCGGGCCGCGACGGCCAGAGGTTCCGGCAGGCGCAACACCATCCAGAGCGACAGGATGGTGGCAAAGACGATGAATGCCCCAAACACCCCGCGCCAGCCCGCCACGGCGATCACGCCCGCGCCCAGAAGAGGCGCCATGGCGGGGGTGAGGGCAAAGACCATCATCACGAAGGACATCAGCCGCGCCATGTCGCGCCCGGCGTAAAGGTCGCGGATGATCGCGATGGAGACGATGCGGAATGCCGCTGCCCCCATCCCTTGAATCGCGCGGGCGGCGAGCAGGGTCTCCAGGCTCGGTGCCACCATCGCAAGCGCCGCCCCCGCGATGTAGATCGCAGCCCCGCACAGGATCACCCGCTTGCGCCCGAAACTGTCCGAGAGCGGCCCCGACACGAAGGTGCCCAGGCCAAGCCCCAGCAGAAAGGCGGTGATGATCAGTTGCGCGCGGTTCGGAGCCTCGGGCGTGAGCGATCGGGCAATGTGCGGCAGGCCCGGCAGCATAGCGTCGATGGAAAAGGCCACGGTGGCGGCCATCATCGCCATCAGCGCGATGAATTCCGGCCGTTTGAGCGTGCGGGCAGGGGCGATCCGGCCGGTCATGCAGTGTCCTTTGTCGCGATGTGGAGCGGGCTTAGCACGGTGAATACTGCGTGACCAGATCATGCTTGCAAGTAGGTGACTAAATTAATAGGGAATGAATAGTCGATACCTGACAAAAGGAATCAGAAAATGAAACTCACAGTTATTACCTCTCTTGGCCTTGCGGCGTTGATCTCGGTTGGGGCAGGGGCGGGCACGGCGGATGAGGCCATCGAGGGACGCATGACCTATCAGCTTTTCGAGCACACAGTCGAGCATGCCGATCTGGCGGGTTGCCCATCCGAGTTCGACCCCGAGACGCAGTTCTGCCGCATGACGCTGGCCGATGAGCGCGCGCATGTCTTTGTGTTCGACCTGGAGGGGGATCAGCTTTTGCAGGCCGTCAAATCCTATGATCTTGCCGAGGGGCTGCCTGCGTTCTGACCGCTCTCACCGGGGCGGCGCGTCCTCATTCGCGGAGGTGCTGTCCCCGCTTTCAGACGCGGATGTGCCGCCGTTGGGCGCATCATTGTGATGTCCCAGTCGGGCGATCAGCCATTCGGTATGCTCCTCGCGCTTGCGCACCGCGAAAGAGCCGAATTGCTGGATCGCCACGGCGAAGATGCCAAGGCCCACAAGGATGAACACGGTGGTGCCGATCTTGCCCGCCACGGTGACCGGCACGAAGTTGCCATAGCCGACCGTCGAGAGCGTCACGACGGTGAAGAAATAGCTGTCGAGCCAGGACCAGCCTTCGACATGGCGAAAGAAAACCGTGCCGCCCGCAATGATCAGCGCGAGCATGGCCAGAAGGGTGAGGGCCTTCAAACGGTGCATCGCGGCTCTAGCCCCGGACGCTTTCGCCGATCTCGTCGATCACCTTGAGCCACATCTCGGTCGGCTGGCAGCCGGGCACCGCGTGCTGACCGGCGACGATGAAGGTGGGCACGCCGGAGATCCCCATCTGACGGAACTGCGCGTCGCGCGCCTTGATATCCTCGCGGTCGGCATCGGTCTGCAACAGGCGCAGGATCATCGCGCCGTCCATGCTGAGACTGTCGGCGATATCGGCGAGGGTTTCGTGATCGCCGATATCGCGACCCTCATCGAAATAGGCGTGAAAGAGCGCCATCGCCATACGGTCCTGGCACTCCTCAATGCCCGCCCAATGCAGCAGGCGATGCGCGTCGAGCGTGTTGGGCGTGCGCTTGATCGCGGCGAAGTCGATGGAGAGCCCCGCCGCCTCGGCGCGTTCGAGCACGGGCGCGTAGGCGCGCGCAGCACCCTCCTTGCCGCCAAACTTGCCCTCCAGATAGTCGCGCCGGTCCATGCCTTCGGCGGGCATGTCGGGGTTGAGCTGGAAGGGATGCCATTCGATCTGGAACGGATGGTCGGGACGCTGGGCAAGCGCCTGATCCAGAAGGGTCTTGCCGATATAGCACCAGGGGCAGATCGGGTCGGAAATGATATCAAGCTTGACCATGAAGGTCCTCGTAAATCGGCCGCAGGGCGCGGCGCAGGAGTTTGCCATTGGCCCCCGTGGGCAGGGTCGCCACATGGATATAGCCCCTCGGGGCCTTGTATCCCGCGAGACGCTCTCGCGCGAAGGCGTCGAGCGCCGCGGGGTCGAGCGGTTCGGGGCCAGTATAGAAGGCCATGATCACGCGTGCATCCTCTTTCACTTCGATGTCAGTGACCGCGACCTGGGTGATGCCGGGATGCGGGGTGAGGGCGGCCTCGACCTCTACGGGTGAGATGCGAAAGCCGCCTGCGTTCATCATGTCGTCGGCGCGGCCCATATAGGTGATCTGGCCGTCTTCGTCCATCGTGCCCTGATCGCCGGTCAGGAACCAGTCGCCGCTGAATTTCCCCGCCGTCGCCTCGGGCGCGCCGAGATAGCCGAGCATCAGGCCCGGGTCGGATTTGTGAATGGCGATGGTGCCTTCCTCGCCGGTCGTGACGGGGCCATCCGGGCCGAGGATTGCCACGCGCCGACCCTGTTGCGGGCGCCCCAACGTGCCGGGGGCGGCGGGGTGACCGGGGCTGCCCGAGATGAAGGTGGAACATTCGGACATGCCGTAAGCCTCAAAGACGGGCGTGCCGGTGGCGTCTTGCCAATGCTGGCGGATCGTCTCAGAGAGCTTTTCACCGGCGGCGAGGCCGTGGCGAAGGCGGGGCAGAGCAAACTTCATGTTTTTCTTGAATATCTTGCGGTAAACACCCGGAGCAGCAGCGAAAACTGTCGCGTCGTGGCGCTTGAGAAGAAGCGGCAACTGATCTGGCGTGACCTCGGGCGCGGGGATGAGCGCGGTCGCGCCCATGGCCCAAGGGTCCATCAATCCGGTGCCGAGCGTGAAGGTCCAGTTGAAGGCCCCGGCGTGGCAGAGCCGGTCTTCGCTGCGCAACCCGTACCAGCCGTCATACATCATCCGCCGCGCCCAGATGGCGCGATGCGCGTGCATGACTGCGCGCGGCGTGCCGGAGGTGCCGGAGGTGTAAATGATATAGGCCAGCCGGTCGGGATCACCCATGTCGTAGGTGGCAGGGGCCAAGTCGCGCATCGCTTCGAGTGCGGGGCCATCGAGGATCGGAATATCGGTCTCGGGGCAGGCGATCCCGCCCGTGCGCAGGATCAGGCGGGGCTGCGTCGTGGCGATGATCCCGGCTACCTCCGGCGCGGTCAGCTGGCTGGAGGTGGGGATCGGCACAAGGCCCACTGCGATCGCCCCGAGATAGGCGATCGGAAATTCCACCGTGTTGCCGAGCCGCATCAGCACCCGATCGCCGGGCTGCAACCCCGCGCGCAAGAGCCCGGTGCCGGTGCCGCGAATTGCGGCGTGCAGGCGGCCATAGCTCCAGCGTTCGGCCCCCGAGAGGCGCAGGATTGCGAGGGCGATCTTGTCGGGCTGTGCAGCGGCCCGTCCCATCACGTAGGCGGCGAGGTTGAAAGGTGCGGGGCAGGGGGCGCTTGGGCCCTGATCGAATACGGCTTTCATGCCGCCCCGATTAGGCAGGGCGCGCGCCAGTTGCAAGTGGTCCCGCGCCTGCCTATAGGGCTGTGCCATGACCGACCAGACCTCGCATCCCCTGATCCGCGTCGCGCGCGAGACCGGAGAGAGCGGCACGACCGAGCCGCTCGATCTGGGCGCGCGGGTGCGCGAGTTGCGCAAGGCGCGGGGCTGGACGCTGGAACAGGCCGCACGGCAGGCGGGCCTGGCGCGCTCGACGCTGTCGAAAATCGAGAACGGCCAGATGTCGCCCACCTATGAGGCGCTGAAGAAACTGGCGTTCGGGTTGGAGATTTCCGTGCCGCAGCTATTCACCCCGCCGACGCGCGAGCGCATCAACGGGCGCATGGCGCTGACCAGATCGGGCGAAGGGGCGCCTAAGGCGACGGCGACCTATGAGCATGAATTGCTGGCCGAGCATCTGAGCCAGAAACGCATGCTGCCCTACCGGGCGCGCATAAGGGCGCGCCGCATCGAGGAATTCGGCGGTTGGGTGCGCCATGACGGCGAGGAATTTCTCTATGTGCTGACCGGAGTGATCCGGCTTTACACCGAGTTCTACGAGCCGATCGAGATGCGCCGGGGCGACAGCGCCTATTACGACGCCACGATGGGGCATAATGTGGTCTCTGTCAGCGCCGAGGATGCGACGACCCTGTGGGTGACGTCGCTGAAAATCAGGGCGGAATGAGATTGCCCGGTCATGCCCGCGCCATGGGGGCAGTCGTGGCGCGCGGGCACGTACCGGGCAGTGGTGGAGCTTATTCCGCCGGGGCGGCGGGGACCGTCTCCGTGGTGGCACTGCCCGAGATGCTTTCCGGTGCCGTCGCCTCGGGATTGTTTTTCAGGCTGCCGTTCTCATCGATTGAGGATGGGGCGAGCATGCTGAGGGCGATCAAACCGCCGATCAGGGTCACGACGACCAACAAGGCGACCAGGCCGCCGTTCGAGGTTGAACTGCTTTCATAGCCTGGCGCGCCATAGCGATTGAGGTCTCGGTTGGCTTGGCGGTGTGCGTCATCATGCGGCGTATACATGGCTGTCTCCTTTCCTGAGATCACGCGTATAGCGTACGCCAAAGCTGTGCAGGCCGCGTTTCCCGGGCAAGTCGCGCTGCGATTTCGGCGGCGGGTTGCTATTTTACGCGGTTGCAGCATGCGGTTTGCCGCCGTCGGCGATTATCTGCGCTTTTGACGGGCCCATTCCGGCGGGAACGTGCCGGGGGTTTGGCCCTGTGCGGATGCCGCCGCTGGGTGCCCGACGAGGCGCGCGTGCCAAAGGTGCGGCGAATCGCCATCACGCAGGATCAGGGTGGTGTGCTGCGCAAACCGTCGGACTCGTCGTTCTGGATGGCGCATGGGGGCCGAACTGCGTAATTTACGGTCATTCGCAGGCATTTTATAAATTCAATAATATCAATATATTGAGGAAAAGTAAGCAAGTTTTCGCCTGCAATACGCGTAGTTTTCCGGCGAATTGCCTGACCTTTGGGAAGTTTCCGTTGGATCACGGTTTCGAGAATGCTACACACGTTTTGCTTATCGGCATGCCAAAGAAAGCAACACAGCTTTTGAGAATGTGGGCCGGCGCGGGGGAATTTTTGTGAAGCATCATTCGATCGACATTTCGGATTTCAATGCGGCTGATTTCAAGGCAG
Organism: Roseovarius sp. MBR-154; assembly: GCF_053628595.1. NCBI lineage: Bacteria > Pseudomonadati > Pseudomonadota > Alphaproteobacteria > Rhodobacterales > Roseobacteraceae > Roseovarius > Roseovarius sp. MBR-154. The sequence continues at coordinate 13,368 of NZ_JBRJGR010000014.1, read as the reverse complement.
CCGTTGACTTGATACACAATGCGGAGACATTGCCGCAGGCCACGCACAGGACAAATATATACCTCGCCATCGGCAAACCTGTTTTCGATCTGGTTATCGCCCTGCTTCTGCTTCCGATCCTGATCACCTGCTGCATCGTGCTGGCAGTCCTTAACCCGTTTTTCAATCGTGGACCATTGTTTTACGTGCAGGCCCGCATGGGGCGCGATTGTACGGCGTTCAACGCGATCAAGTTTCGCACGATGACCCCGACGGACAAGGTGCTCCGCAGTGCCGGGGACCCGTTGGAACACGAAAGGATCACCCGGATGGGCCGGTTTCTGCGGCGGACCCGCATCGACGAACTGCCTCAGATATTCAACGTGCTGCGTGGCGACATGAGCTTTATCGGGCCGCGCCCGGATTACATTCATCACGCGCGCTACTATCTCAAGTCGGTGCCCGGCTATCGTGAGCGCCACTGCTTGCGCCCGGGGGTCAGCGGTCTGGCACAGATCGATCTCGGATATACCGAATGTCTTGAAGGCACCCGCAAGAAGGTTGAGCTTGACCTGTTCTACATCGAAACGGTCAACTTTCGGCGCGATCTCATGCTGGCCTGGAAAACCTTCCTCACCGTGATCCGCAGCCAGGGCTACTGAACGAAGCGACCCGGCCTCCTCCGGCAATTGGCTGGCGGAATTCGACGCGGTGCACGCGGCTTGAGCGAAAAGACGTAAATCTCCTGAACCACAGGCTTTTATCGGTTGATTTCGCGTGCGGTGCTGTCATTAAGTGCCGCTCGATGCTCAGGCATGGTCAGGACCGGACAAACCGCCGATGACTCTGGAACAAACTTTTGTGCTGCTCCTGCTTCTCGCGGTGTTCGTCAGCTTTATCAAGGAGATATACCCGCCCGAAGTGACGGCGCTCGGGGCGTCGGCGGTGCTGCTTGCGACCGGTATCATCGAGACGTCGGATTTCCTGACGGTGTTCAGTTCCTCTGCGCCGATCACCATTGCGATGATGTTCATCCTCTCGGCGGCGCTGGAACGCACGGGCGTGCTGGAATTGATTGCAGATGTCCTGCGCAAGCAGGCGCGCGGCTCTTTCCTGCGCACCATCGTGCTGATGATGTTCGGCACGATGATCGCCTCTGCCTTCATGAACAACACGCCGGTGGTGATCCTGCTCACGCCGGTGATCATCTCGCTGGCGGGATCGGTCGGGGCGACCCCGTCGCGTCTGCTCATTCCGCTGTCCTATGCGGCGATCTTCGGCGGCACGCTCACGCTGGTCGGCACCTCGACCAACATCCTGATGAGCGGGGTGGCGATGGATGCCGGGCAGCCGCCGCTGTCGATGTTCGAGATGACCTTGCCGGGGTTGGTGCTGTGCACGGTGGGTGTGCTCTACATGGTGTTTGCCGGGCGCTTCTTGCTGCCGGACCGGGCCTCGCTCGCCTCGGTTCTGGGGCAGGAGAGCAAGCGCAAGTTTCTCGCGCGCCTGCTGATCCCGCACGAGTCGAAATATATAGGCAAGACGCTCAAGGAATTGCCGTTCAACACTTCCGCCGCCCGGATTGTCGATGTGGTGCGTGGTGAGGTGTCGATGCGCCGACATTTGCAGGACATGCAGTTGATGGCGGGCGACCGGGTGGTCATCAAGACGGATACCGGTGAGATCCTCGGGCTCAAGGATAACGGTGAGGTGGAATTCCGCGACATGGATGACAGCGGCTTCGAACCGGTAACGGCGGATCGCACGATCACCATGGAGGCCAGCGTCGGGCCCAACTCGCACCTGCGCGGGCGGCCCATCAAGGACCTCAAGCTGCGCCGGAAATACGGCGTCTATCTGATGGCGGTGCATCGCCACGAACAGAACATCTCGCGCGATATCCAAGACACGCGGCTGCAATTTGCCGATACGCTGCTCCTCGAAGGACCGCCCGAAGGCCTGCAGCGGATGATGGAGGATGGCGGCATCGTCAACCTCACCGCCACCACCGAACGACCGGTGCGCCGCGAGAAGGCGCCACTGGCCATCGCGATCATCGCCGTGGTGATGGCGCTGGCCATCGCCGTGGTGATGGCGCTGGCCACCGCCGGGGTGATGCCGATAGCCGGACTTGCGGTGATCGGGGCTGTGGTGGTCATGGTGACGCGCTGCCTCGACCCGGACGAGGCGTTCGACGCGATCGACTGGCGCATCCTGTTCCTGATCTTCGGCATGCTGGGGATGAGCATGGGGATGGAGGCGACCGGCGCCGCGCGCGTTCTTGTAGATCATGCGGTGCATCTGGTGGGCGGGTTGGGGCCCTTGGCGGTGCTGGCGGCGATCTATGTGCTGACCTCGACCCTGACGGAGATGGTGTCGAACAATGCCGTGGCGGTTCTGGTCGGGCCGATTGCCATCGCCATCGCTGTGGAACTGGGCTTCGATCCGCGCCCCTTCATCATTGCAGTGATGTTCGCGGCTTCGGCCAGTTTTGCCACCCCGATCGGGTATCAGACCAACACCTTCGTCTACGGCGCGGGCGGCTACAAGTTCAAGGATTTCGTGGTCGTGGGGCTGCCGCTCAACCTGATCTTCGCCGCGGTCGCGGTGCTGGTCATCCCGCTGTTCTTCCCGTTCTGAGCTTGCCTGGCCGCTTTGTCACGCATTTGATCGGGGCGGCAATGGCCTATGCCGTCCCTGTAAACCGGAGACCCGTTCCCTGATGCAAACCGCCGTACCGCTGTCGCGTGATCTTGTCCTTGTGGGGGGCGGGCATGCGCATGCGCTGGTGCTGCGCATGTGGGGGATGGACCCGCTGCCCGGTGCGCGGCTGACGGTGATCGACCCGAACCCGGTCGCGCCCTATACCGGCATGCTGCCAGGGCTTGTGGCCGGGCATTACCGGCGCGAGGAACTGGAGATCGACCTCGTGAAGCTGGCGCGCTTTGCCGGTGCGCGACTGGTGGTGGGCGCGGCCACGCGGATCGACGCAGAGGCGCGGCGCATCACCGTCGCGGGGCGCGGCGAGATCGCCTATGACGTGGCCTCGGTCGATGTGGGCATCCATTCGGGCATGCCCGACCTGCCGGGCTTTGCCGATCACGGCGCGGCGGCCAAGCCCTTAGGCCCCTTCGCGCAGGCCTGGGCCGGGTTTGTGGCGCGGGTGGCGGCGGGCGAGACTGCGGCGCAGGCTGCGGTCATCGGTGGCGGCATCGCCGGGATCGAATTGGCGCTCGCGATGGCGCACCGGTTGCAGGGCGCGGGCGCACGGCCCGAGGTCACGCTGATCGAGCGCGAGGCCGAGATCGCGCCCGACGCGCCGGTCGCACGCGCCCGGCTGCGGGCGGCATTGCGGGCGTATGGTGTGCAGGTGCTGACCGGGGCGGAGGTGCGAGAGATCACCGAAAAGGGTGTCGAGATGGCGAGGGGCACCGCCATCCCGGCGGGCTTCGTCGCCGGGACGGCGGGCGCGCGGGCGCATCCATGGCTGGCCGGATCGGACCTGCTGGTGACCGATGCAGGATTTCTGCGGGTTGGCACTGACCTGCGGGTCGAGGGCCATGAGACGCTCTTTGCCGCCGGAGACTGCGCCCATCTCAGTCATGCCCCGCGCCCCAAGGCCGGGGTCTTTGCCGTGCGCGCGGCCCCGGTACTCCGCCACAACCTGCGCGCGGCGCTTTCGGGGGGTGATCTGCGCGCCTTTCACCCGCAGCGGCATTACCTCAAGCTGATTTCTCTGGGGCGCAAATCGGCGCTGGCCGAGAAGGCGGGCATGGCCTTTTCCGGGCCGCTGCTGTGGCGCTGGAAAGATCGGATCGACCGCAAGTTCATGGCGAGATTCGAGCCGCTGCCACAGATGTCGAAACCGGAAATCCCGCGCGTCAGAGCACTCAGCGAGGAGATGGCGCAAGAGCCGCTCTGCGGCGGCTGCGGTAGCAAGGTGGCCCCGGATGTGCTGTCGGGCATGCTGGCCGCGCAGGGCGGCGCGGCGCGTCCCGACATCCTGAGCGGGCCGGGCGATGATGCCGCTGTGCTCGACATCGGCGGCGTGCGACAGGTGCTGACCACGGACCATCTGCGCGGATTTAGCGAGGATCACGGGCTGATGGCGCGGATCGCGGCGGTGCATGCCCTGGGCGATATCTGGGCGATGGGTGCGCGCCCGCAGGCGGCGCTGGTGTCGATCACCCTGCCGCGCATGTCCGAGGCGCTTCAGGCCCGCAGCATGGAAGAGATCATGGCGCAGGCGGGCGACGCCCTGCGCGCGGCGGGGGCCGAAATCGTCGGCGGGCATTCCACGATGGGCGCGGAACTGAGCATCGGCTTTACCTTGACCGGGCTCCTGGAAGGGGAGGCTATCACCACTGCCGGGGCGCGCCCGAATGATGCGCTGATTCTGACGCGCCCCATCGGGTCGGGCACGCTCTTGGCCGCCGAGATGCGCGGACAGGCGCGCGGCGGCGATATTCGCGCGCTCTGGGAGGTGCTGGCCACCCCGCAGGGGGACGCGGCGGCGCTGCTGTCGGACGCGCATGCGATGACGGACGTGACGGGGTTCGGCCTTGCCGATCATCTCTGGGCGATCTGCCGGGCCTCACACTGTGGCGCGGTGCTCGATCCGGCGGCGATCCCGCTTTTCGCCGGGGCCGAGATGCTGGCGGCACAGGGTATCCGCTCGACCATCTGGGCGGCCAACCGCCGTGCAGCCCCGGTGACCGGGGCGGGCGAGGATGCGCGCGCCGCTCTGCTGCATGATCCGCAGACGGCAGGGGGGCTCTTGGCGGCAGTGGCACCTGAGATGGCCGAGGGCCGGCTGCGGGCCTTGCAGGCGGCGGGCCACGTGGCGGCGGTCATCGGGCATATCACCGAAGGACCGCCGCAGCTTGCTATCGCGCCGTCCCGATATCCGCCTGCGCCACCGCGACAGCCTTGATCACCAGATGAACCTCCGCGCCCGGACCGAGGTCGAGCGCCGCCGCTGCGCGACCGGTGATCCGCGCCAGAACCCGGCCCGCCTGAGTATCGACGGCGAGGAGCGCGCCGGGACCGGTGCCTTCTCGGAGGGTCTGCACGCGCCCGGGCAGGATGTTGAGCGCAGAGAGCCCCTCGGGGCGCCCGCGCGCCACGATCACGTCATGCGCGGCGATGCGCACGCGCAGGTCTGCGCCCTCGGGCCGGTCCACGCGCGGCAGCCAAAGGGCGACGCCGCCCGCATCGAGTTCGGTCAGCCCGTCGGCGTGATGCCGCACCACCCGCGCCGCCAGAACTGCCCCTGCCTCACGCGCACCAAGGGGCGTGATCGCGGGATCGCCCAGCACCTCTTCGGCGCGACCCTGCGCCACCACGCGGCCCGCATCGAGCGCCACGACCGTCGTGGCCAGCCGTGCCACCTCTGAGGCGGAATGACTGACATAGAGGATCGGAATGTCCACCTCGTCGCGCAGCCGCTCCAAGTAGGGCAGGATCTCGGCTTTGCGGGTTTCGTCGAGCGAGGCCAGAGGTTCATCCGCGAGGATCGTGCGCGGGGCCGACAGAAGCGCGCGACCGATGGCCACGCGCTGTTTCTCTCCACCCGAGAGCGCGCCGGGGCGACGTGCGAGCAGATCGCCGATGCCCAGCATCTCGACCACACGGGCCATATCCGCGGACCGCGCGCCTTTTGGGGCGAACCATTGCCCGTAACGCAGGTTCTGCCGCACGCTCAGATGCGGGAAAAGCCGCCCCTCCTGAAAGATATAGCCCAGCCTACGCCGATGCGGGGGCAGGTGAAGGCGCTGCGCGGTGTCACACAGCACCCGCTCGCCGATGGCAATCCGACCTGTGCCGGGCCGGAGCAACCCCGCCACCGCGTTGACGATGGTGGTCTTGCCGGAGCCCGAGCGACCAAAGAGCACCGTGATCCCCTTGGGGGCCTCGAACGCCACATCGAGGCTCAGCGCCCCGAGCGTATGGGACAGTCGCACCTCCAGCATCAGCGCCCGCCCACCCGGGCCGCGACGCGCCGCGCCATCCATTCGGAGAAGGCCAGCGCCGCGGCGGCCATCAGGATCGACAGCCCGGCCAGCCGCGCCGCCCGCGCCTCGCCGCCGGGGGTTTCCAGCAACAGGTCAATCGCCAGCGGGATGGTCTGGGTCTGGCCGGGGATGTTCGACACGAAGGTGATCGTGGCCCCGAACTCGCCCATGCCCTTGGCGAAGGTCAGCACCGTCCCGGCGATGATGCCCGGCGCGATCAGCGGCAGCGTCACGGTCAGGAAGACCCACGCCCCCGACGCCCCGAGCGTGGCCGCTGCCTGTTCCAGTTTCGGGTCCACCGCCTCGATCGAGAGGCGCACGGCGCGCACCATGAAGGGAAACGCCATGACACCCGCCGCCAGTGCCGCCCCCGTCCATCGAAAGGCGAAGGTGAACCCTAGGGTGCTGTCCAGAAACCCGCCGATGGGCCCCTTGATGCCGAAGGCCAGCAACAGCAGATAGCCGGTCACCACCGGCGGCATGATCAAGGGAAGATGTACCACCACATTCAGCACCTCGCGCCCCGGAAACCGCCAGCGGGCCAACGCATAGGCCACGCCCAGACCGAGCGGCAGGCTGAACAGCGAGGCCCAGAGCGCGACGCGCAGCGACAGGCGCACCGCCTCCCATTCCGCGGGGCTGAGCCAGTCCTGCATAGGTTACTCCGCAATCACCGCAAAGCCCTGCCGGGCGAACGCCGCGCGCGCCTCGGCCCCTTCCATGTACTCGAGCAAGGCCGCTTGCCCAGCCCCGTCGCGCCCGGCGATCCCGGCCACGGGATAGATGATCGGCGGGTGGGTCCCGGCCGGGAAGGTGCCGATGACCGACACTGAATCTTCGGCTGCGGCATCGGTGGCATAGACAATGCCATAAGGTGCCTCGCCAAGCGCCACGAGGGCGAGCGCCCCGCGCACGTTGTTGCTCTGCGCCACGCGGGGCGCGACCGCCTGCCATTGCCCGAGGTTTTCCAGCGCCGCCTTTCCGTAGATGCCCGCCGGGACCGCCTCGACCAGCGCCATAGCGAGACGTCTGTCGCCCAGCATCGCGGCAAGGTCCATGTCGGGGCCGATCTCGACCGGGGGGTGCTGCGCGTCATGCGCGATGAGAACGAGGGCGTTGCGCAACAGATCGCGCCGCGTGCCCTGCGCGATCAACTCATCGGCCTCAAGCGCGTCCATCCAGCCGGGATTGGCGGCGATGAACACATCCGCCGGGGCACCTTGCTGAATCTGGCGCGCCAAGGCCGAGGACCCGGCCAGCGAGATCGCAAGATCATGCCCCGTCGCGGCCTCGAACCCGGTCTCGATCTCGGCCATGGCATTGGTCAGGCTTGCGGCGGCAAAGACCGTGACGCTTTCGGCGCGCGCACCGGAAGGGGCAAGCGAGGCGAGGCCAAGAGCCAGCGACAGGATGGATGAGCGCAAGACCTGAGACCGCACGAAAATTCCCCTTAGATATGTCTCAGAAAACATATCGCCGATGCAAGCCGAGCGATCAAGCGTTATTTTCCATCAGACATATCGGCCAAAAGAGCACATAGCGCGCTGATCCGCGCCGAACCCGCCTCGGCGGTGATCTCCTGCAGCTTGCGGTAATGCATCAGCACCGTCTCGCCGGTGTCGGTCAGGGCCGCGCCGCCTCCCTTGGCCCCGCCGCGCGAGGAGGTCACAACGGGCGCCCGAAACGCCGTATTCATGGTTTCGACAAGGCTCCATGCGCGCTTGTAGCTCATCCCCATGCGTCGTCCGGCGGCAGCGATGGAGCCGGTCTCGCGGATGCCTTCGAGCAGGTCCGCCTTTCCCGGGCCCAGCATCGCATCCTCGCCGAACACGATCCTGAGGCGCAGGCGGGGGGCCGTGGCCCCGGTATCGCGATCCTCGCTCATGCCGCTTTATGCCCTGGCTGCGTTCTGTCTTGCAAGACATATCGCGGGGCGGGATGGCCCGCAAAGCCCCTTGCACTCGGGCGCGGGGCGGCGCATGGAGCGGGGATGAATGCCACCAAACTTGCCCCCTGATCATGCCGGTCACGCTCGACAGCCTCAAAGCGCTTGCCGCGCTGCCGTTTGACGAGATCATCGACGTGCGCTCGCCGTCGGAATTCGCAGAGGATCATATACCCGGCGCGATCAACCTGCCGGTGCTCTCGGACACTGAGCGCGCCCGCGTCGGCACGATCTACGTGCAGGAGGATAAGTTCCTCGCGCGCAAGATCGGGGCCGCGCTGGTGGCGCGCAATGCCGCCGCGCATATCGAGGGGCCGCTGGCGGATCGCGGCGGCGGGTGGCGGCCGCTGGTTTATTGCTGGCGCGGCGGGCAGCGGTCTGGGTCGTTCACCGTGATCCTCAAGCAGATCGGCTGGCAGGCGGAGACCGTGGCGGGTGGTTATCGGAGTTATCGCCGTTTGGTGTCCGAGATGCTTTATGACCACGAGTTTCCGGCCCGCGTGGTGCTGATCGACGGCGGCACCGGCACCGCCAAGACGCGGCTTCTGGCCCATATTGCGGCGCAGGGCGGTCAGGTTCTGGACCTGGAGGAGATGGCGGCGCATCGTGGCTCGGTCTTCGGGCAGGTTGCGGGTGGCCAACCCTCGCAAAAGGCGTTCGAAAGCGCCCTTGCGGAACAGATTGCGGTGCTCGATCCCGCGCGTCCGGTTTTTGTCGAGGCCGAAAGCACTCGAATCGGACGTGTCAACCTGCCGCCCGCGCTCGCCCGTGCCATGAAGGCCGCAGAGGTGATCCGCCTCACCGCGCCAATGGCGGCGCGGGTTGCGCATCTGATCGCCGACTATGCCGATCTGGTGGCGGACCCGAACAAGCTCGATACGATTCTCGGGCGGCTGGTCCGCTATCATGGGCATGAGCAGGTGGCAGAGTGGCGGGCCATGGCGGGCGAGGGCGCGCTTGCGGATCTGGTCGCGGACCTGATCGCGCGGCATTACGACCCGCGCTACCGTCGCATGACGCAACGGGCTGTGTGTGCAATCCATGATCTTCCCGATCTGACCGACGTCACCCTGGCCGCTGTGGCACGAGAGGTGATGGCGTCTGATCAGGCCCGGCGGGATCGTTGAAATCGCGCTGGACAGGGTCGAACGGCGGTGGCAGAATTTGATCAAATTTACCGAACCTGTCGGAGGCTCCCATGAAAGACGACAACTTCCTGCGTGAAATGAACGCGCGCCATCTGTGGCACCCGATGGGCCATCCCGGTGAGCAGAAGGCCAACGCACCCAAGATCATCAAGGGGGCAGAAGGCGTGCGGATCACCGATATCGACGGGCATGATCCGGTCGATGCGGTGGGTGGGCTGTGGTGCGTCAACCTTGGGTATTCCAATGACGCGGTGAAACAGGCGATCTCCGATCAGCTTTGGCAGTTGCCCTATTATTCGGCCTTTGCCGGCACAACCAACCCGGCAGCGATCGAGGCGTCCTATGCGGTGCAGGAATTCTTTGCCGAGGACGGGATGACGCGCGTCTTTTTCACCTCTGGTGGGTCGGATAGCGTGGACACGGCGCTGCGCATGGCGCGGCAGTATCACCGCCTGCGGGGCGAGCCGACGCGCACCAAGTTCCTGAGCCTGAAAAAGGGCTATCATGGCACCCATTGGGGCGGTGCGTCGGTCAATGGCAACAACCGGTTCCGGATCACCTATGAGCCGCTCTTGCCGGGTTGTTTCCACCTGCCCAGCCCCTATACCTACCGCAACCCGTTCGACGAGACCGATGGGGCCAAGCTATCGCAAAAGATCGCCGCCGCCATGGTGGATGAGATCGAGTTCCAGGATCCCTCGACCATTGCCGCCTTTATCATGGAGCCCATTCAGGGCGCTGGCGGTGTGATCGTGCCGGATGCCTCCTTCATGAAGCACATGCGCGAGATTTGCGACCGCTACGGTATCCTGTTGATCTCGGACGAGGTGATCACTGGCTTTGGCCGCACCGGCGACTGGACCGGCGCGCGGCATTGGGATGTGCAGCCGGACATGATGACCATCGCCAAGGGCATCACCTCGGGCTATTTCCCCGTGGGCGGCGTCCTGCTGGGCGACAAGGTGGCGGATGTGTTCGAGAACGCGGGCCCGGAGGGCAGCATCTGGACCGGCTACACCTATTCGGCGCATCCCGTGGGGGCGGCGGCAGTGGTGGCCTGCCTCTCGGAGACGCTGCGGCTCGATACCAAGACCAACGCAGCGGCGCGCGGCACGCAGCTTTACGAGGGCGTCTGCAAGCTGGCCGAGAAACATGACATCATCGGCGATGTCCGGGGAGGGCATGGCCTCATGACGGGGATCGAACTGGTCAGCGACCGGGCGAAAAAGACGCCGATGGATGCCGAGACCATGAAACGGGTGCATCAGGCGACCTATGAGGCGGGGGCGATGGTTCGCCTTGGCGCGCATAACGTGCTGATGTCGCCGCCGCTGGTGATTTCGGAGGCGGAGGTCGACGTGATCCTGTCAGCGCTCGACGCAGGCTTTGCGGCGGCCTGATCCGGTTTGACGAACTCAGGCGCGCGGGGCGAAGGTGACCGCGCGCCACAGGTCGAGCGCGGCGCGGGTCTCGGCCACGTCATGGACGCGCAGGATCTGCACGCTCTGCGCCACGCCACCAAGCGCCACGGCGAGCGATCCGGGAATGCGCTCGGACGCCTGCGGCGCGTTGCTGATATCGCCGATGAAGCGCTTGCGCGACGCCCCCAGAAGCACCGGGCAGCCTAACCCGTGAAACAGCGACAAGTTTTGCAGCAGGCGCAGATTATGTGCCTGCGTCTTGCCGAAGCCGATGCCGGGATCGACCACGATTCGCCCGCGCGGGATGCCGAGGGCGATGAGCGTCTCGACCCGCTGCCCGAGCCAGTCATAGACATCGAGCAGGACATCGTCATAGCGCGGATTGCGCTGCATGGTCTCGGGGCTGCCTTGCGCGTGCATGACGCAGACCGGCAGGGCGTGCTGCGACGCATAAGGCGCAAGGGCGGGATCGAAGGTGAAGCCCGCCACGTCGTTGATGAGGTTCGCGCCCACGCGCACGGCCTCTTGCGCCACGGGGGTCTTGCGGGTGTCGATGGAGATCGGCGTCGCGATCTCGGCGCGAATGGCGGCGATCACCGGCGCGGTGCGGCGAATTTCGTCGTCGATCTGGACTGGGGCGGCGCCGGGGCGGGTGGATTCGCCACCCACATCGAGGATCGCAGCCCCGGCGCGCGTCATGGCATGGGCGTGGGCCAATGCCTGCGCGGGATCGAAATGCTGGCCGCCATCGGAAAAGCTGTCGGGGGTGACGTTGAGGATGCCCATGATCTGCGGCTCGGTCATGTCGAGCGAAGCGATCGGTGGGCGGGGTGCCGTAAGACGGGTCATCGCGTCGTCGGGCAGGTCGCGGGCGGGCATCAGGTGCGGGGCGGCGTCGCGCGTCAGCACCTCGACCGTGTCGAACCAGCACCAGCCGCCCGCGAGTGCAAATGCGCCCTCGGGACGGGCAGGGTCGGTGCGGGGGATGGGGCGGTAATAGCGCATCACAGGCCGGAGCGGGCGATGTCCTGAATGAGCACCGGCACGTCGCAGGACGACGGCGGGGCCTCGCCGATGAGCAGCAGGTCGGACGCCTCGATATGCCCGGCGAACCACGCGGCAAGATCGACCGGCTTGTCGGGGCCCACGGTCGGCCCGTCCACCGCGTCGAGCACGATCTTGGAGGGGGCCCAGACGCTGATCTGGCCGTTCTTCATGGCCCAGTCGAGTTCGGTGCGGGTGGCGACCACGACGCAGCGGTCATCGCGCCCGGCCAGAACCCAGGCGTTCTGTTCCATCGCCAGCAGGTCAACCCGGCGCTGTGTCATGCGGTGGCCGGTCTTGGGGCTGTCCACCTCGGGGCGACCGACGCAGAGGATCACCGGCTCGGCGCGCGCCTCGAGCTGATCGAGCCAGCGCGGCAGGTTGGGTGAGCGCACCGCCGTGTTGGTCAGGAACACCACATGCGGATGTGGTGCTGTGTCGTGATGCGGGCTGGCGGGTTTGGTGGCCAGATCATCGACCGAGCGGACAATCTCGACCCCGAGCGCGCCGGGGCCGCGGTCGAGTTTCTCGATGCGCACGAAGGTGCGGACCGCCTGCGGCTCCCACAGGATGCGTTCGGCGATGCGTTCTGCCAGCGTTTCCAGCAGGTTGAGCCGTTCCTCGGCCAACTCGGCGGTGATCGCCTCGGTCACCTTGTCATAGGACAGGATGCGGTCGACATCGTCGTCGAGCGTCCCGGTCATCGCGCGTACCTCGACCACCACGTTGAAGCAAATGCGCTGCGTGGTACCGCGCTCGGCCTGGAATGCCCCGATCTCCACCGCGACGATATGGTCGCGCACGGAAATGCGATCGAGCGGGCCGTCGGGGGCCGTGGCCGAGGCGCGGGCTGCGGGATGCTCGAAGGCGAGGCGGATTTCGTTGGTCATCGGTTTCGGTGCCTCTGCTTTTCTCGCATCGGGCTTAGCATGGCCGCGTGTCGCGGTGAAAGGGTGAATGCGACAGGGTGGGGTGGGTTGGCGGCAAGCGCAGCGATTCGATGGTTAACGGCCTTGCCCTGCAGGACATGCGGCATCTGCATCGCGGCGGTATCACGTCGGTATCGCGTCGGTGCGGGGCGGATAAGGGGGAGGGTTAATGCGGCGGGCGATGCGCAACGGCGCAAGATGTGGGACGGGGGGAGAGGGGGGGGCTGGCTCCGGTCCGAAGCGGACCCAATGCGAAACCGCGGGGCTGGTGATCGCGGACCTTCATGCCGGAACAGTTGAGTGAGCGGTATGTGGGGCGTAGCTGCTGTCTAGCTTTCTTGCGCTAATGACCGCTTTGAGTAATTCTGCTGAAATGATCAAAGATAGATACGGCCGAGATATCTTCCCGGAAAACTCAATCACAGTTTTTGATACCGCTCTAAATTATGAGTCAGAGCTGTTCGAAGACACGGTGGGGCTTAAGTTGCGCGATTTCGATCGTGGTCGATATGCCTCAGCCTATGAAGTCGATGTCGGTGCTGGCGCAGATTGGCCGACAGTTGCATATGAGGTCTTGAGCAGCGTTGTGCCGTTTTCTGCGGTTGCAGCGACCTTCTTTCTCGGAGAACGTATTGAAAAGTCCGCCCTAGCTTGGAAGCGTATGGCTACCACCTTATTGTCGTGTATCCCAAAGCGCGGATTTACGGATGCCAACGGAGCCGCTTTGCTCGCCCTTGAGAAAACGTTTCAGCATACCGAAAGCTCAGATGTTAGATTGCTTGCCTATACTTGGACTGAGCTGCCCCCCGAAATTCGGACACTGACATAAGCTACGATTTGCAGTCTGCTGATCTTCGACGAGAAGGAGATCAGAGATGTCGAAACGCA
>NZ_JBRJGR010000013.1:0-105283 GCF_053628595.1 Roseovarius sp. MBR-154 | reverse complement strand
TGCCGCAAGAAGGGAAAAAGTGGACGACTTTTACGCCGCCCGCACCGCCAATACGACGGCGCTACCGTGGTCTAATTTTGCACCGCCGTTCTCACCACGCCATCGCCTTCACTCAAAAACATCTGCGCCGCGCAGCAGACGTGATTATCGCGGTTGTTTGGGAGGTTCTTGTAGACCATCCCGATGTAGCATACCCCTTCGCGCACGTTCGACAGCCTCCAGGGCGGTCGGTCCTGAGTCTTGTAGTAAAGCCCCGTCGCGATGTTCCACGCCACTGTCGCAGGGTCTTGGGTGGTTCGCTTCGGATAGCCCGCACTGTTGAGGAACGCTGTCGGCTCAAGGGTCGACTCGCGCAGGATCTGAGAGGGCGCGATCGAGAGCAAAGTCGCCTTGATGTGCCTACGGAAGTCGGGAATGTCGTCAAACACGTCCTCGATGCGCGGATCAAACCGTTCGTCCATGAAAAGGAACGACTGGGGTGACCTTGCGCGCTGCTTCTTGGGCGTTTTTCCAGCGACCAGGGTCAAACCGGTCCGCCTCGATTCCGGACGGCAGCGCTCGTAGACTATCTCGGGCACGACGAACATCCATACATCAATCGAACCCTCCTCGTTGCGCCTGAACTTGTGGACGCGCTCAGTGTAGATACGGGCGACCGCATCGACGGCCTCGTGCATGTTCTGCACCCTGGTCGCGCGCTCGATGGCGTCAAACTCGACCGTCAGGGACCTGAGCCGATCTGGATCGAAAGTAATGCCGAATGTCTCTTCGAGCCCGGCGAAATCCGCGAGATGAAGACGGTCCTTCTTCTCCGTCGGCCCCGGAGGCGGCACCGGTATCCCGGAAAGCAGCCGGCGGCTCCAAGATCGGAAGTGTCCGATCCCGTCCGACGTTCCCACAACCCCAATTCGGACTTCTCGAAGCTTCCGTGGGCCGTCATGAGGTCCATAGAGAAACAGGCCGTCCTTTGGGTGGTGGCTCCTCTGGTCATGGCGGAAGTCGAGTTCTGGCTCGTCGAAGTGATCTACGATCAAGCTTGCTTCGGGAAACCTCATTTACCGTCTCCTTCGGGCTCGGCATCGTCGTCGTCAGCCGCTGGCCGCCCGAGCGTGCTTTCGTCCTGCTCCTCGGCATCCGGGTCGCCCACGTCAGGAAGAGCTGTACTGACCGGCGACGTGAAGAGAAGGGGCTCAGAGGAAAGAAGCATGTCCTGGCCTGGAGCCAGCGGAACCCGAATGTAGGCTGAGTCACCCGACATGATCTGAAGGAATGCCAGAAGCCGTCCGTGCCATTGCTTGTTGCGCCAACCCTTGCAGCCCGATCTGCGAAGGCGATGCATCTTCTTCGGATCATCTATGCGTTCGCCCTGCTCCGTATTGTTATCCATCGCGAAAAGGACGCGCGCTTTCAGACGGAAGTGCCAGAAAGGCCAGTTTCGGGGAATCGCCGTCACCCCATAGGACCAAACATGCTTTCGGGCGATGTTGCGCAGCATCGACGACCGGCGCTCACCTTGTCGACCCCAGGGCACCCGCTCACCAATCGCGACCTGGTTAGGGGACACATGGAAACCATCGCCGTTGGAATACGCATAGGCGACCATGCCAATATTCCTGCAGTGCCGTTCCCATCCATCGCGCAACAGGCCTGTGAGCATGTTCGACAGATCACGTCCCGCGACGCCTATCTCAGGCATACCCTTTTCTACCGCATCGACAACCGGCACAGAAGTCCGTAGGCGCAACTTCGCTACGCCTCCGAGGCTTTCCCCAACATCAGAGGGCGCAGCGAAGGTGATCACGCCTCGCTCATGCGCGACGGCGGGAAACGACAGCCCTCGCACCCGCCTGTTGAGGACGCCGGTTTGGACTGCTCCCGTCGCCTCGTAGAAGTGGAGTTCATCGGGCATTTCCAATATCTGAATCCAATTCGAGACCAAGGACTCTGGCTCGCGGACCAGCGGAACAGCACCGCGCTTGCGGAAGCTGTCCCATTGAGCTGCGACCGCGATGTTCTCACGACGGCACGTCACGCCTTGGCGGCGCAGCGTCTCGAGAAGCTTCGAAAGCCCTTCCGCCCAACCGCGTGTGAAATCGGCAGGCGTCGCATCGCGGAGACCATCAATCTTGGCCCCCTCCTCAATCCGTAGCGGGATTATCAAGCGAGCGTCGCCGAGACTTGCGGCAAGCGTTTTCGCCCTGTCAATGAGATCCATAGCGTCTTCGTTGGCGCGTGTGGCCGCGCCCGCCACCGCAAGCACTTTCGCAGCGCGGTGCTCCAGTGCCACTCCAATCTCCTTGTGCCATCTGTCTCCAGGCTCGAGGGTCAGGATTTCGGAAAAAACGCGATACCCGTGCGCTTCGAGCTTTGGACCGAGCCATAGAATGAACTGGTCGTGGTCGGGGCGTACTCCGACGAGGAACAGGGTATCCCGTTGCGCCTCCGCCTCAACTTTGCTGTCGATCCCTGGCTTTGGAAGCAAAGCTTGAAGGACCGAAGGTGGCGTCAAGCGGCCCTCGCGCTCATCCAGCGTCTCATTTAGCATCCGCTTCAACGTACGACCGCTCGCAGGGGTCCATAACTTGGGATGAGCTTCCTCGATGTCAGGATGAGCGCGCAGCAACGCCTCAAGATCCTCGCGCCCGAAGATGTTTCCCGGAGATCGAATGGCGGGGCCGCAAATCTCCACGAGGTCCTGCTTCCTTTGTGGGGTCATCGCTACGGACGTTGACAGGATGTAGCGATCGGGCGCCAACTGATCGATCTTCGCGCGCTCCTTCGACATCTCACGCTTCAAAGCTGAGATAGCAGATCTCTCGTATCTCTTGGCTTGTAGGATCGTGAGGCTTCGCGCCTCCGGCGCGTGGCGTCCATCTATTCCACCATCGGCACCTTCACCGAATTGCTCGAAGCGGATGCCAAGAGCACGGCCGATAAGATCGGCTGAAAGCGCCTCGAACTCAGCGGGCGATAAGGCAGAGAAATCGACAGGCATAACATCTATATATCGCTATCCAGTCCGGTTTACACCCAAGATTTGCCGCACAGACATGCCGATTTGGTTTCTCAGAGAGAATCTAGAGCGCAGGTGCAATGTGGCTGGGTTAGTCCAAATAAACCTGCGGGCATCATTTCCGGAACGGGTTTCCGCGATCACGTCGTTGAGGCGACAACTGATGTGTCAGCGTGAAGGTTGGCATTCCGCCCCTGTGCGCACCATGATGTGCGCCAGATCGCACACCGCTGTTCCACCGATCGGCATTGCCGATCTTTTTGTCGGTGATAGGCCCAGGTGCACACCTGTGCCACGCCTGGGCCCTCGGGAAGTGAGGCCGAAGCCTCACCCGAAGGGATCGTATTCCGAGACGATCACGACCTCGTCGCCGTCGATTTCATCGGCGGGGACGGCACCATAGGTTCCATCACCGGCCTGGAAGACGACGATCGAGACCATGAGCGTGGCGGCGAGGGAGGCGGCGAAGGCGTGTGCATCTTTGCGGGACATCTGTTTGGCTCCTATCTTGGAGGCGGAGGACCATCCCCCGCGCGACAGGACCCCGCAGGCCCGAAGACTGGCTGACATCACCGGGTGCGTTCGGCCCAGGAAAGTGAAACGTGGCCGAATCCACCCGGCGGCACGGGCTAGCCCGTAGTCCGACCCCTCGCGGGTTGATCTCGAAGACGGGATTCGGGGCAAGGAAGGGAATGGCGAGCGGGGGATGGTGCGACCGCTGACTGGAGCCGGGTGTCCCGCCGATGCTTTCGCTGCCAGCCTCCCGGGCAGGCATTTGGTAGAAGACCGCGTTCCGTGTTGGATTGGATCCTATGGTGCCCCGCGATCTCGCGGGACAGGGTCGTGATGGGTGAGAGGCCCGCGCTTTGGCGGGCCCCTGGGGTTCTACATGGGCTCAGGCTGCAAGTTCCGCGTCCCCTGCCCTATCGCCGTCCTCGCTGCCGACGATCTCGAGCCGCGTGTTGCGATAGCCTTCCCTGGCGATCCAGAGTTCGGCAGCCGTGACAGACTCGGCCAGGTGGAGCAGCTCAGTGCAACCGCCGAAATCCAGCAGGACACGCACCTGCCCAGGCTGTGGTTCCTCAGCGACCTCGAAGGTCAAGGCACTGTCAGCCGAATGAGTCCGCATGATCGTCACGAGAATGACCCCGTCCGAAGAGAAGTTCCCCTCGTGCAGCGTGAACGACGCCGGCGCAGTCCAGGTCGGATAGGGTCGCGGCGGCTCCTTCTTGACAAGACGGCCGACGCCGTTCGAGCGTTCCCAGGCCGCGAGTTTCTTCGTGAACCGCGCAGGCGGTTTCGGACTGTTGTCGGTGTAGCGAATGAGCGCGCCCAGGGGCGCGGTGTCGAGAATGGTGGTTGCAGACATGATTCCTCATCCTGAATGCGTCATTTTGCATTCATCTCCTTGATATTGTTGTATTTTATTTGATTGAGGGCGGGTTTCCCCGCCCTCGGATGGCGCGGATCACTCCGCAGCCATCATCGACGCATCATCACCCGGCAGGTCAGCGGTGAGGAAGGCGGGAAGGTCGACATCTTCGGCCTGGCCGGCGTCGGAAACGGGCTCAGGCGCCCCCTGCCCTTCCGCGTCGTCGAGTGCTGCCAGATCGTGACGGCGAAGAACCTCCGGCAACCAGCCGCTGCCTTTCAGCAGACGCTCGGCTTCGGTCGCCATCTCGCCCTTCTTCAGGTGATCGAGGAGTTGCGCCGTCCCCTCCCCTTTCGCCTCGCGCACGGCCTCGAGGATCCGTGCCTTGGGCACGCGGTTCAGGTAGGTATCGGCGGTCGGCTGCCAACCCGCCTCGACCATGTCGAGTTCGACCGCCTGTGCGACCACGTCAGCCTGGGTCATCCGCTTGGTCAAACCGCTGGCCGAGATACCAGCACCATAGGGGTTCACCTTCTCGTGGAGCGCGTTGATCCCGAAGCTGAGGCAATGCGCGAGCAGGGACAGCCGGCTCGCCTGATCGAGGGAAGCCAGGTAGTCCCAAAGAACGGCATCGTCGCCGAGCGGCAAGTCGGCCTCCCACTCGGCGTGGCGATCATCCACCAGCTTGGCCACCACGCTATCCTTCAGACCGCTCGCCTGCGCCGACATGTAGACGTGACGCACCGAAGCCTCGAGGCAGCCGCCGGCCGAACTGGACGTCCGGAAGGTGTCGCTGACGAGCTTCAGGAGCAGCAAGGTCAAGGCGACGTCAGGCGAACGCCCGACAGCTTCCCGCAATGCCAGGGTGCGGTGCGCCGTCAGTTCCATGACCAACCGCTCGGGCAAGGGCTTCAACGCACCATCGTCCTCGTCGTCGGGCACGTTGGCGCCAAGCGCCTGACCGGCAGAGGTGATCACCGTGCCGTGGCCGATACCATCCACATTGCTCCCCGCTGAAAGCTCAACGCCCTGCCCGTCTGCCGCCTGTTCACCGCTGTGGACGTCGGCATCTTCCCGAGGCTCATCCTCGGGCCGCACGAAGCCCCGATAAACGGCAAGCTCGCCATAGCGATCAAGCGTCACGAAAGCCCCTGCCCGTGCGATCTCCTCATCGTCGAAGATCAGCGGCCGGGCCTCGAGCTTCTCCATCGCGACTTCCAACTCGCCAAGTCGCGCGTCGATCTCTTCGGGGAATTCATCCTGGCCCCCGTATTCCTCTTCGAGCGCTCGGTATTCGGCAAGCAGCTTGGCGTGGGCCGCGCCTTCGTCATCTGTCATCGGCGCCGGGTCTCCGCTCAGCCGCCGCAAACCGTGGCTGTAGCCATAGGGCAGATCGAGCGAGACCTCGATCCATTTCCAACCTTCGGTCGCAATCGCTTCGGCTTCAGCCTGTAGCTTTTCGCTGACCAGACGATCCAGCAAGGCAGGGTCTTCCAGCCAGCCTCCATCGTCGCCCTGGAAGAGGTCGTGCAACATGGTGCCGCCAGCAACCTCATAGGCCGCGACGCCAACAAAGACGGCACGACGATCGGAGGCCCGCACCGTAGTTTCCGTCAGCATGCGTCGGATCTGATAAGGCTCCTTGTTCCAGGATGACCGGATCGCCTCCCAAACCTGAACCTGACGCTCGTGATCCGGATTGACCGTGAAAGCCATCAGCTGCTCCAGCGTCATTTCGTCCTCGGCATAAAGCTCGAGCAGGGCAGGGGCCACGGCGGCGAGTTTCAGGCGCTGTTTGACCACCTGCGGTGTGACGAAGAAGGCGGCTGCGATCTCTTCATCGCCCTGTCCCTTCTCCCGCAGCGCCACGAAGGCACGGAACTGATCGAGCGGGTGCAGGGCCGCACGCTGCATGTTCTCAGCCAGAGAGTCGTCTTCGGCAAGGATCGTGGACTTGGCATCCCGCACGATGCAGGGAATGGGCGTCGTCTTGGCCAGACGTTTCTGTTTCACGAGCAGAGACAGGGCTTGGAAGCGCCGACCGCCAGCGGGGATCTCGAACTTGCCGGTCTCGGAACCATCATCAGCCAGAACGGGCCGGACGCTCAGGCTTTGCAGCAACCCGCGGCGGGCGATGTCTTCGGCCAGTTCCTCGATGGAGATGCCGGCCTTGATGCGCCGGACGTTGGCCTGGCTCAGTACGAGCTTGTCGAAGGGAATGTCCCGGGACGGGGACAGGGTGACTTTCTGGGCAGATTTCGCCATCAGATCTTCTCCACGACGGGCGCCGGAAGCCACTCTTCCGATCTCACTTCCCGTCACCCCTCCAACCAACAAACCTTTCCCTCTCCTGTTCTGACACTCCCGAGACAGGACCTTAACAGCTGTTAAGTCGTCAATCCTGAGGTGGCGGAACAGTACGCAGTCTCTCAACCTTAACAGCTGTTAAGCTGCAGATCGTCGTCCAATCAATGCCATGACCATCGGCCCACAGGAAAACTCACCGGCCACAGCTTTGGCAGTCAGAGCTCGCAAGTATCCACCAGGCGATCTGATGTCCTCAAAGCGTTCCAGCATGGCAGAAACGACGATCGACGCTTGCTCCGGACCCATGAACCGCTGCGCTTCTTCCCATGCAGATGCACTGATCCCCATGGCTGGTCGCACATGGCATGCCGCATCGAAAAGCTGGTGCCAATGCCGGATTTCGCCTTGGTAGAAGGTCTTGAGCGAGGGACATGCCGCGATCACCAGGTGCAGCGGGATCTTTGGCAGGTGTCTTGTGTCCTGTTCATCGACGTCAGCCACGGGCTCATCCCTGTCCACATCTGGCACGCCAGCCGCCGCCCCGCTTTTTTCTAAAGCAGGTTCAAGATCTATAGATTCTTTATTTGAATTATGATGGTGACGCTCAGATCGAGCATCATTGGTGTTCATTTCTTCTGTTTCAGAGCCATCAATGATGTTGCGTGCCTGATCGAGGAGAGCTTCAAGATCGGCTCGACAGGCCGCGAGGTCATCAATTGAAAGCTTGCGGCGAAGCGCGCGCGCTGTGAGGATAGCCTTGTCACGAAGCTGGTCCCAGATGCCTAGGCTTGGCTGCATCTCATCTCCGAACTCCGCGAGGGCCGCGAGATCACGCCGCATGAGGCTTACAACCTCTCTCAGACGCCTGACGCGCTCCTCAGCCTCACGTACGGCCTCTGCGGCCCGTGCTATCTCCTCGGACTGGCAGTAGAGCGGGGAAAGATCGAAGCCAAAGGCGACGCGCTCTTCGCCGTGCTTGCGGACGTAGCGCTTTCCATTGGGGCTATCACGCCGCTGGAGCAAACCAGCCTCGACAAGACGCGCGAGGTGACGACGCATAGTGGAGCAGGGCATACCATTCAGGCGCTCACAGATCGACTTGTTCGAGGGGAAGACTACCATCTCGGCGTTCCCGCCAAGTGCATCGTCTGGAAAGAAGCTGAGGAGCCCCTGCAAAACAGTCAAATCACGTTCTGACACGCCAAAGGCCGCTTGCGCCTTGGAGAGCTCGCGCAGGAGTTCCCACTTGTTTACGGGTCTGCCCGGAACAGATGCCTCGGGTCGCTCGATCACGCGCAGATGGGCGTGCGAGATCGGCCGCATAAACGGCGAAATCGGTGTGTACTCCATGAAAACGTTCACGAAGGCAAAATTTCTGCGGCCCGCGAATCGCTTTGCGCTTGCGGGGTAGGGGCCAGAACGCTACATTCAGAAGTGCGAAAACTGAGATTTTGTAGCGGACTAATCCCGGTGCGAAACCTTACAAAGGTCTCGTGAAGCTAGCTTCTCGGGGCCTTTTTCTTTTTGCCTGTATCGTGCCTCCTTCTTGTTGGTTGCTCTTCCTCAGTCTCCTGAACGCTTCCAGCGCTCATGAAGCTCGGTAATCAGCTTTGGGGCGTTGCCCTCCAACCAGCTGATAAAATCAGGTTCATCCGTAGTCAGATCGAGTTTAAGCTGCTTGCCTTGGCGGCCGGTCTTGACCGTCGCAGCTCCGACACCGGGGATCGCCAAAGCAGGCACGCCCTTTCTAGACGGGTTTGCTTTCTTCTCTGGGCTCTTCGCAGCTGCCAGAACTGCGAGAAACGCACGCTCAGAAACCTCATCGACCGAGCCGGAACTTTCGGACTTGGCTGCATGAGCTACGGCTTGCAGTTGGTCTCGATCACCGTCGTAGGCACCCAAGGCCTTTTTGAGCTCTTCCCATCTCGGGCGACCAATCCCGGGAGCCGCACCAATTGCCTGGATGAGTTCCTCGCCGACCGTCCGAACGACACTCAAGAGTTGTGAAACCCCAGCTTCGTGGAGGTTAAGGACTTCAGCGACACCTCGATTGGTGCGCTCAGCCCCTTCCAAATGGTCACCGTCCAGAAGCGCCGTCGCAACAAGCGCACGTTCAATAAAGCTCAGATCACGACGCTCTTGGTTCTCGAGAAGCTGATCTCGAAGCGCTTGATCACCATCAACTTCCGTGACGATGGCTCGAACTTTGATACCGAGTTCGCGACATGCTTCCAGGCGTCTGCGGCCATAGATCAGGTTGTAGCGATCGCCTTCCAGTGGGCGGACCAAGACAGGCACACGCTGACCGTTCTTGGAGATTGAATTCTTCAGGCCCTCAATTTCAATCTGAAGCCTGTCATCCAATCGTCCTTCGGTAATAATCTGCGCCGGATCGATCTCAAATACACCGCCACGCAGTCGGCGCCCTTGAAGAGCGTCAGGAGCGTTGCGAAGGGTCTGCAGCGGCAGGCCAAGTTTAGGCTTTCTTGCCATTCCGCCCCCATGTGTTCTGGATGATTTCAGCGATCTCATCGTTCACTGCGTTCATGGATTCGATCGCACGATCAAACGTCTGACGCGTGAAGTCCTTCTTGTCAGCTTCGTAGAGCGTTTGCTTGGTCAAGCCGGCATCAGAAATTGCGGTCGATTCAACCATGTGATTGGTCAGGACCGACCTCCCGAACAGTCCGCGAATGAAAGCGATGACTTCGGTTTGTGGCGCGTCGCCGACTTTGTATCGCGTTGGCAAAAAGCGCAGCCAATCGAAGCGCAGATTTGCGCCTGCATCCCTGATCACTCCCAGGAGATCCGCGGTCATTCGCAAGAATTGGGACATCGACATGAGGTCAAGCATTTGCGGGTGAACCGTCACGAGGACACCCGAGGACGCGGAAAGTGCTGACATCGTCAAGAAACCAAGCTGCGGCGGGCAGTCGATCACAACAACGTCGTAGTTCGCTTCAACACTATCGAGTGCGTCATGAACTCGCGCGAAGAACGCTTTCGCTCCGCCTCGCTGGATAGCAGCAGGCGTCTCGTGCTCGAACTCCATGAGTTCTAGGTTGCCCGGGATAAGATCAAGGCCGCGGATGTAGGTCTTGCGGATCACTTCGGCGATCGGAACCGGATCGTCATAGCGAACGGCATCATAGAGGGTTCCGCCCTCCATAAGGTCGAGTTCTGGCTGGATTCCGTGAAGAGCCGAAAGAGATGCTTGGGGGTCGAGATCGATCGCAAGAACCCTGTACCCCTTGAGCGCCAAGCGCTGAGCGAGGTGAGCAGACGTCGTCGTTTTGCCGGACCCGCCCTTGAAGTTCACCACTGAAACAACTTGAAGCTCGTCACCGTCGCGACGCCCAGGCACGTAAGTTCCAGACTTTTTTGCGTTTCCTTCAAGCGTCTGCCGGATTTCCCAGATATCGTCGAGCGTATAGCGACGATGACTTCCAGCCGTCGTCTCAACGTCAACGATCTTTCCTTCTCGATGAAGCTTCCGAAGATAGGTATGGTCGACGCCAAGGAGCTCAGCAGCTTCGCCGCTAGTCAAAGTGCGCATCACCTTCTTTGCATCCGGAGGGAAGTGTGCGGCGCGCTGAGCATGCAGGTTCGACGCGAGAAGTTCCGCGTAGTGCCCGATGGCGATGTCTAGATCCTGCTCTACTTCGCTCATGTCTGCCCCGATCCGTGGGCGCGTTTTTTATGTGACCGCGCGTTATTTTTCGAGACTATTGCCCGACCAACCAGATTCGTGCAAGCACTTTCTAGATTTAGTGGCAATCGGTTAGGCCAACACAAGTGTGATCCTCAGAGGAGCCCCAGCTTTTCAGCACGCTCCAGCAGCATTCTGACTGAGGAAGGCTGCCAGCTGGTGCGACCGCGAGGGGTGCGCTCACGCATGGATTCCAGTCGGTCGCAGATTGCCTGCAAGGTGATCTCGGGGTCAGCACCTTTGATTGCGGCGACAATCGCAGGCAGGCGATCGTCGGTTTCGCGACGTCCAGCGCGTCCAAGCACTTCAGCGGGCAGGAATCCGTCCGCCACGTATGCCTTCACGGCGCGGAGCAGGCGGCTTTGCGTCCAGCGCCGATCATGGGGCAGGGGGCCATTGATGATCCGCAGGACATCTTCCCAAGCCATATCGGGGCGCAAACGGCGCACATGGGGCACCCAATCCTGTGCAGTTTCGTTCAAGCGCTCCATGTAGCCGTCCTGTCGCGCCAGCCGCACCTTGCGCAGCGCTTCAGGGTCCTTGACGCGAAGACCCGGGTTGCCGCCGACGCGGCCCTTTGAGCGTGCCGAGGCAAGCCCAGCCTTTGTGCGCTCACGTATCAGCGCGCGCTCGAACTCGGCCGCGGCGCCCAGAACCTGCAATGTGAATTTTCCTTGAGGGGAGGCGGTGTCGATCGGGTCCTGGAGCGAGCGGAAGAACGCCCCCTTGCCCTCCAGTCTTTCGATCACCTCAAGTAGGTGCGACAAAGACCGCGCAAGCCGGTCGATCCGCACGACGACCAGCGTGTCGCCCTTGCCAATCCGCTCCAGCACACGTGCAAGCACGGGCCGCGCGCGATTGCCGCCCGAGGCGTGCTCTTCAAAGATCTCGGCGCATCCCGCAGACTGCAGTGCCTCAGACTGGGGCAGGGGGGTCTGATCCTCGGTGGAGACGCGCGCATAGCCAATCAGGGGCATGAAACGGGCCGTTTGCAATTTAATATATTGCCAATAAACGACCGTTTGAAAACGAATGCAAGGGCGCTCTCTGTGGCGCTGCTCAGCAGAGAACCCTTGGTTTCCATACGCTGAGCGCGATCAGCGAGCTCTCGCAGACCATCGCGCGCCCGTGCTATATAAGGTGTGCAGGTGCACCCTGACAAAACACTTGGGTAAAATGCAAAAGTGCCGTATTTTGCACATATGAATACTCAAGTATCTATTAAGTACGATAGTTTTGACGATCCTCTAGTGGATGCGGTGGGGCTTGAAGAGACGTCTGAGGACGACTTGTGGTTCTTGCCCGGTCCGATGGAAGAGGAGCCAGATTATCTGCCGCCCGGACCAAGGGCAGAGCTGCGTGAAACCGCAGTCCTCGACGATTGGCGATACGCTGAGGCCGGCAATGCCGCGCGTCTCGCCCGTGTGGCTGGCCGGATCGGCGCGCTGGACGACCGGCTGCGCCGTGGCCCGAAAGGTTGGCGGCACAGGCTCGCGCTGATGGAGGCGGCAGACCTCAGCTGGTTTGTAGGCGACCGAATTGGCCCGGATCGGCTGGCGCTCTGGAAATCCATGCGCTTGTCCGGCGTGCAGGACGACACCGCGGCGCTCGCGCGTGTCGGATGGGCAGTGCGGCGTCTTACAGGCGGCCTTGGACCGGAAGTGGACCTGTCCGCCTTCCTCGACCGCCGCGACCCCGAGAACCTCGGCGTTGAAGCCGAACCGTTCGCGGATCGCGCGGGCGGTTGGCTCGATCTTATGGCGCAAGCCGCCGATCTTCACCCAATCACGCGCGCTTGCATCGGCTTCCATCTCTGGAGTCTCGCGGGCCTCGGGCAGCACGGCGACCGGATGGAAGCGGCGGTCACAGCCGCACGGATCGTGGCCAGTGAGGGCAAGGGGGCGCTCTTCGCGCCTTTGGCCATGGGCGGGGCAGGAGGATTGCGCTCCGGTGGCCCACCCGCTGACCGTCTGTCTCGTTGGCTTGACGGGATGGAGACCGCATGCCTGACCGCAATGCGTCACCTCGATGATATCGAGGCATGGTCGGCGAGGGCGGAAGCCGAGATGAGCCCGCTTTCCGGCCGCACGCCCCCTGCCTTGTGCGCGGTACTTACCGAATGGCCGCTCGTGTCCGCTCCGATGGCCGAGGCCCTGATCGGCGCCAGCCGGGCTGCCGTCCAGCGCAACCTTGCTTGGATGGAAGCGCGTGGTCTGATCCACGAGATGACGGGGCAGGGGCGGTATCGGATGTGGAGGGTCGCAACTTAAGCCGTGCTCTTTGTCGGGGGGCCGACAGTTTATGTTAGAGTCAACGCTTCTGTCCGCCAAACTTGCAGAGAATTCGCGCATCGAGCCCACTTTGATGAATTTTGCTCGAAGCACGAATGTCCGCATGGATGAAAACGAACCGCCCGTGTCCAGTCTTCGTCTCTTGCTGCGGCTTATAAATGCGTGGCCCAGCGAGGATGGCTCTCGTCAATGATCAAGGCATGGCTGTGCCTGCGATGTCCCCTTAGGTGGGGATGGTCGAGTGGCAAATTATCGTGGGTGTGCTCAAGCTCAACGGGATCGCCGGACGGCCAGAGTTTCAGCGCTGCGAGCATTCCGAAGGCGGCGATGAGGGCCAGTCCGATCAGTGCGGGAACGACACCATAGACTGTCAGCAGCCATCCCGACAGCGGATAGGTCACAAGCCAGCAGGCGTGGGACAGCGCGAATTGCGCCGCGAAGAGTGCCGGGCGGTCCCCGGCGTGGGCGGAACGGCGCAGCAGTCGGCCGGAAGGGGTGAGGACAGCGGAATATCCGAGCCCCACCAGCAACCAGGCTGTCAGAAGGATGGACCAGCCAAGGCCCGCTCCAAGGACCGTCAACGCCAGACCGACCAGAGTAGCCACCATCAGCGTGGCTCCGCCGAACATCACGGGCCGGTCCGGCAACACATCGAGAACACGCGGCAGGACCAGCGCGGCGATCATCGACCCTGCGCCGAAGGCGAACATCGTCCAGGCCAGAGCACTTTCCGAAAGGCCGAGCGAGCCGCGCACAAGAACGACGGTATTGACCAGCACCATCGCACCTGCCGCCGCCGCCGCGAGGTTCAATGCCAAGAACCCGCGCAAGCGGGGCGTGGCCAGATAGATGCGGATGCCGCGCGTAGTGCGGTCATAGACACCGCGCGGCTCGGATGGGCGGGGACTGGGCAGCACGACCGAAACAACCAGAAGGGCCGATGCGGCGAAACCGAGGACCGTGCCGAGGAAAAGCGAATTGTAGGACATCACCGCGAGCAGAAGGGCCGCCAGCGTCGGGCTGACGATGTTTTCCAGATCGTAGGCCAGCCGCGACAGCGACAGCGCGCGGGTATAGCGCGCCTCTTCGGGCAGAACGTCCGGGATCGTCGCCTGAAAGGTCGGCGTGAAGGCGGCGGAAGCCGATTGAAGAAGGAAGATCAGGACGTAGACCTGCCAGACCTCGGTCACGAAGGGCAGTGCGAGCGCGACACCGGCACGCACCAGATCGAGCGTCACCAGAAGCGCGCGGCGCGGCACGCGGTCTGCGAAAGCCCCTGCAATGGGCGCGATGCCCACATAAGCAACCATCTTGATGGTGAAGACTGTGCCGAGGACCAGCGCCGCCCCGTCGCCCGAAAGATCAAAGGCGAGCAGGCCGAGTGCGACTGTGGCGAGTCCGGTACCCAGAAGGGCTACGACCTGTGCCAGAAACAGGTGCCGATAAGTGCGGTCGGAGAGAATATCGAGCATGGTCAGCCTCAGAGATATCGGGCGATCGCCCGCAACTCGGCGCGATCAGTTTCAGAACTTTCAACGTCGATACAATGGTCCATGTGATCATGGATCAGCGCACGCTTGGCGTTCGTCACGGCCTTTTCGACCGCTTGCATCTGCTGAGCAATCTCCAGACAGGGTTTGCCCGCCTCGATCATTTCGATCACGGCGCGCAAATGGCCGTCAGCGCGTTTCAGCCGGGCGACAAGGGCGGAATGGGTTGCATGGACTGGATGTTTTGTCATAAAGTAGTTCTATCCCCCCCGGGAGGATAGAACAAGATGGTGCCACGACGCACCACGCTAGAGACGGGCAGACGGGCAGAAACTATGGATACCTTGAGGACAGTTGTAAACGCCGCGTTTGCGACACTCTTATGTTTGGCCGTACTCCTCTGGTCTGTGGTGCCCGCAACCTCGCACGCACCCTCAGTCATCGGCGTCCTTCAAGAGCACGCAGAAATGGTTGCTGAGCACGGTCATTCGCATGGACTGGAAGAAGACCTCGCCTGGGCCATGCATGGACATAGCCATGACAGCATCGATCACGATCACAGTCAGGCGGTCGTGCCTGGCCCCGACCGATCGCCGCACCCGCTCGATATTTATAGAGCCGCATGGCCGTTGAGTTCGGCCACGTCGAACACCTTGCAGACATACCAAATCGAAAGACCTCCGCGCGTCTGATCGACTGCGTGCCAACAGCGCGCTGCATTCGATCATCAACACATATGCGGAGTTCAATCCATGAATACAGTCCACCAGGGCTGGACCGATCCCGGCATACGCCGGATCGTGATCCTGTCCTTCATTGCCCTTTCGGCGCTCGTCCTGGGTGCGGAAAACGCTCTTGCCCATGCCGTCACAGAAGGTGACGCAGGCTATATCCAGGAAATCTGGGGGGTGAACATCATCCCCTTCATGTATCTCGGCGCCAAACACATGGTCACGGGATACGATCACATCCTGTTCCTGCTCGGCGTCGTCTTCTTCCTCTACAAGATGAAGGATGTAGGCATCTATGTCAGCCTCTTCGCCCTCGGGCACTCGACCACGATGCTGGCCGGTGTCTGGTTCGGCTGGGGCATCAACGCCTACATCATCGACGCGATCATCGGCCTTTCGGTCGTCTACAAGGCGCTCGACAATCTCGGGGCTTATCAGCGCTGGTTTGGGTTCCAGCCGAACACCAAGGCCGCAACGCTGATCTTCGGCTTCTTCCACGGCACGGGCCTGGCCACGAAGATCCTAGACTACGAGATCGCGTCAGAGGGCCTACTGGCCAATCTTCTGGCGTTCAACGTGGGCGTCGAGCTTGGCCAGATCATGGCGCTTGCCGTGATCCTCATCGTCATGGGCTTCTGGCGGAAATCCCCAAGCTTCTTCCGCCAAGCCTACACCGCCAACGTCGTCATGATGTCCATGGGATTCATCCTCATGGGCCTGCAAATCACCGGCTACTTCGTAGCCACCTGAGAATTTAGGAGACCAAAATGTTTAACGCAAAAAAACCGAGCCTTGATGAGCTTCCCAGCTCCGCGCAGCTTATCCGTTCCACTGCCATTGCGGCGGCCAGCGCCGTTGCGATCCTTGTGACCGTCGTGCTGCCTGCCGAATACAACATCGACCCGACCGGGATCGGCGGGGTTCTCGGGCTGAGCGAGATGGGTGAGATCAAAGCCCAGCTTGCGGAGGAGGCCGAAGCCGACAGGCTGTTGGAGATCGAAGCCGAAGAGCAGTCGAGCCTTATGAACGATATCTTTGGACTTTTTGTCGGCACGGCATATGCACAGGAGGCCGAAATCTGGCGTGACGAAACCACCTTTACGCTTGCACCCGGCGACAGTGCCGAGTGGAAGCTGGTCATGGAAGAGGGCCAGACGGTGGAATACCGAATGCTGGTCGATGGCGGTCGGGTGAATTTTGACATGCACGGCCACGGCGGCGGCAATTCGGTGACCTATGAAAAGGGCCGCGGTTCGACGGGCGACGAGGGCGAGATCATCGCGGCATTCGACGGCGAACACGGATGGTTCTGGCGGAATCGGGACAGCCAGCCCGCAACCGTGACTGTCCAGGTGCGCGGCGAATACACCGAATTCAAAGACGCAAGTTGACACAAGGGCAGCCACCCGCATGAAAAGATGCGGGTGGTTGCCTGGCTCCGAAACAGACCTTGGATGAGTCCGCAGTCTCGCCTCAGATTTTCCCCTGAAACCAACCTCGGGCATCCGTTGGCTAATCAGTCAGTACCCGCGTGGCAATGTAACGCCTATGTTACAGGATACTTCTTGACCTCCCCCTACTGGAAGCTTGCATAAGGATCGCATGATCTGCGTTTTCCGCCTCATTTTGATTCTTGCATTGAGCTTCGGTGCCGTGGTTGCGCCGGATGTATCGGCAGCGAATGCGGCTGAGGCAGCAATGGCTCAGATGGTGGGCGCTGAAAGCGGGGACGACCATTGCGGCGGATGCGATCCGATCGGATTTGCTGACGGGATAACCTGCGAGGGTGGGTGTACAGTCCCTTGTGGCGCGGGAACTACGGCCGGTATCGTAGCTCGTATGTCAGCGATGACGCTTGAGATGGCCTTCGGTGTTGTCATCCCGGTCGCGGGACCTGTGATCCCGATTGGCGCGGTTCCCTCCCTTGATCCATTTCCTCCCAAGCTGCCTGTCTGAACCTGATAGCGGCCTCGCTTGTTGCGGGGCCTGACCGTTGCCTTGGCCGAAGCTGGCTGAGTGCGACCCTTTCAGATCAAGGCAGAAGTAATGACCCTCAACAGACTGATTTCACGACGGCACGTGCTGCGCACCGGTGCCGCTATCACGGCCATATCCGCTCTGTCACCGGCACGAGTAGCGATGGCAGGTCCGACAGAGGACCCATTCTTGCTACGCGCTGCGGCCGGACAAGCCGCCCTGCGACCGGCACCCTACGGCCCTACCGACGTCTGGAGCTACAACGGATCCCTCCCCGGCCCCGAGATCCGGGTGCGGCAGGGAGACCGAATTCGGGTTCTGGCCCGGAACGGGCTAAATGAAGGGACGACGGTCCACTGGCATGGCATTCGCACACCCAATGCGATGGACGGTGTGCCGTTCCTGACACAGGACCCGATCCCGGTCGGTGGCGAGTTTCTCTACGAATTCGATGCGCTGGACGCAGGTACATTCTGGTATCACCCGCACCAGCGCAGTTCGGAACAGGTCGGGCGCGGGCTTTACGGGCCGCTGATCGTCGAGGAAGCAAACCCGATCCGCGTGGATCGCGATTTGACCTGGATGCTCGATGACTGGCGGATGACCGGCGACGGACAGATTGCGACAGATTTCGGAAGTCGGCACGACGCCGCGCACGGCGGGCGTATCGGCAATTCCGTGACCATCAACGGCCAGATCCCTGACCGTATCGCGGTGCGATCCGGGGAACGCATCCGCCTGAGGTTGGTCAACGCAGCCAATGCCCGGATATTCGGGCTGGATTTCGGGGGGCTTGCACCGGTCGTCGTCGCTCTGGACGGTCAACCCGTGGCACCTCATGCACCAGACAGTGACATCGTGGTGGTCGGCCCGGCCATGCGTGTCGATCTGGTGATCGACATGACCGGCAAGCCTGGCGACGCCCTCACCGTCACCGATGCCTTTTACGAAGGCCTCGAATACCGTCTGGTCGATCTCGCTTACGGGCCTGACAGGCTGCGGGACAGTGTGCCGGATTGGTCGATGGACCTGCCGCCCAACCCGCTGGCCGAACCGGATATGGCGTCGGCTGCGCGGCATCAGATCGTCTTCAACGGCGGCATGATGGGGCAGATGATGATGGGCGGCGGCATGGGGTCCATGATGGAGCAGATGCGCGAAGGCAACATGTGGTTCATCAACGGCGAAGCAGCAACGGGGCACATGATGGATCCATTGCTGGTCCTGCCGCAGGGCACGTCGCATGTGCTGCAGATGGACAATCGCACCGCGTGGCATCACCCGATGCATCTTCATGGACATTCGTTCCGTGTGATCACACGGAACGGGCAACCGACACGGCATCGCGAATGGCAGGACACCGTCCTGATGGCACCGGAGGAACGGGTCGAGATCGCCTTCGTGGCGGACAATCCGGGAGACTGGATGTTCCATTGTCACATCCTGGAACACCAGGCGGCCGGCATGATGGGCATCATACGTGTCGATCCTGGCACGACCAAAACCTGAAACAATCTCACGTAACGATCACCACGAAAGGAAAGAACCGATGAAGAAACTAATTGGACTTGCCAGTCTTGGCACCGCAGGTGCTGCCGCTGTCCTTGTGTCGCGTAGCCCTTAATTGTGAGATGGGAAATCCAACGAAATCAACGGCTGAGCTTTGCCCTTAAATATGAGATTTTGCCTTTAATTCTGATATTTTTGCCCTTAAACCTGAGACAGGGTTCACAGACATTTGCGGCAAATATCGATGAATGATGATGGCGAAGACTCCGTTGCCGTTGGTGCTGAAGAGGCGCGCAGGGCCGCGGTGCTGCGCCCTCTTGTTCAGGCATATCTCAATGGGACTGGCAGCCTGGAACGTGGCATCAATGACGCCGTTTGGGAGCTTGGTGTCAGCAGGGCGACGGTCTGGCGTTGGATAAAACGGTTGGCGGAAGAGGGTGGGCGCACCAGCGCTCTGGCTCCGCGGAAACGGGGCCGCCCGACCGGGACGATGTTAATATCCAGCAAAGTCGAAGCGGTAATCGAGGAGCACCTTCGCCGCTATTTCTTGCGCCGGGAGCGTTCGAGCTTGTCGCGCGTCGTGACAGAAATCCGCAGCGCTTGCTGGCAGGAGGGCTTGCAACCGCCGACACGGCGAACGGTTCAGCGTCGTCTGGATGCGATGGATGCCCGCGAAGTTGCGAAGGCACGAGAGGGCGCAAAGGCGGCCCGCCAGAAATTTGCGCCGGTCACAGGTGAGAACAAGGCCAGTATGCCACTGGAGATCGTCCAAATTGATCATACACCGGCGGACATCATTCTTGTCGACGGCTTTGAACGCAAACCAATTGGGCGGCCTTGGGTCACGCTGGCGATCGACGTCGCAACGCGGATGGTGACCGGATATTACACCTCTCTCGAGGCACCTTCGCGTCTGTCAGTGGCGCTTTGCCTGACACAGGCGGTGGCCCTCAAGGAGGAACTTCTTGCGGAATTGGCGTGCGATGTTCCTTGGCCGGCACAGGGCAAACCGCACAGCATCCACGTCGATAACGGTCGCGATTTCCGGTCGCGCGCCTTTCGGTCGGCCTGTGCGGATTGGGGGATCGATCTGGTCTATCGACCGCCAGCAAGTCCTCACTTCGGTGGTCACATCGAACGGTTGATCGGCACCATGATGGGGGCCGTTCACCTGTTGCCGGGAACAACGCAATCCTCGATCGCGGCAAAGGGCGACTATGACGCCGAAAGCAAGGCCACGATGACGTTGAGCGAATTCGATCGCTGGTTTGCTCTGGAAATCTGCCGTTACAACAACAGCATTCATTCAAGTCTTGGCTGCACGCCCGTTGCCAAATGGGAGGCGCTCTCAGAGCAAATGACAGGCGACATCCCCTTCGAGATGGAAGCCTTTCAGGTGAGCTTCCTGCCGAGTGAACTGCGCAAGATCAGGCGTGACGGCATCCATCTGTTCCAGATAAGGTACTGGTCCGATGCCCTTGCAGGCCACATTGGGCGCGGGGATGGAAAGGTGGTCGTTCGCTACGATCCTCGCGATATCTCAATGATCTGGGTCGAACTGGACGATGGCCGGTATGTTGAGGCGCGGTACAGAAACCTGGAAATTCCGCCCGTCTCGCTCTGGGAATATCGCGAAGCGATGAGGAAGGCCCGTGCCCTTGGCAAGTCCGGGTCTAATGAGCTGGTGCTGGCTGAGCTGATCCGACAGCAACGCCAGATCGAAGCTGAAAGCCGGGGCCTGACGAAGGCCGAACGCAGAACCCGTGAAAGAAAAGGGACATTGAAGGGCACGAACTCGGCCGTCTCGACAACCGAAGGGCTGCGCCCGATCGATACGGGTGATACATCGCGCCCATTGTTCAAGGTGGAGAGATGGTGAATTGAGGGCAGGGACAACTGAAGAAGACGGCCGGATCGCCCTCATTCAATCGGATATCTGGATCGGCTTTCCTCGGGCGGAACAGGTGTTGGACCGCTTGCAGGGCATGATCGAAGCGCCACGACAAACCCGTATGCCTGGGCTTCTTGTGCATGGCGCCTCCGGGATCGGAAAGACGATGATTGCCCGAAACCTGTCGCGCAAGTACGCACCAGAATACGATCCGGCGTCGGGCATCACCCGCACACCGCTTCTGCTGTTGCAAGCGCCGCCCGCACCTGATGAACGGCGGTTTTACCTGCACATCCTGGCCGCCGTCGGCGCCCCGGCGACGGCTCTTAGCGCCCGCGCTCAAAATGTGGCTTCCCTCGAAGTCCGTGTCATCGCGCTCTTACGCGACCTTGGCCTGCGGATGATCATGATCGACGAGGTCCACAATCTCTTGGCCGGGACCCACCGCGAACAGCGCCGATTTCTCAATGTCCTGCGGTATCTCAGCAATGAACTCGAGGTGTCACTGGTCTGCCTTGGGGTCAGCGAGGCCGTCGATGCTATTCGCGGTGATATCCAGCTTGCCCGACGGCTGGACGAACATCATCTGCCAAACTGGCGCGACGATGCCGAGTTCTCGGACATGATCCAGACCCTTATTGCTGCCATGCCACTGGAAAAGAAGTCCAACCTGAAGGTCAAATCTCTCAAGCAGGTCTTGGCACTGACCGGTGGGGTGACCTCGCGCATCTTCGCTCTGGTCAAGGATCTTTCCATCGACGCCATTATCACAGGCGAGGAATGCATCACCGATGACGCAATCGCAAAATGGACGCCGGTTTGGTCGCGCCATGCGAACCCCCATCGGCGGCTCCAGAAGTCCCGGGTGTGAAGCCGCACCCGCTGCCCAAGACTGTCGCGCCGCTGCCAGACGAGTTGTTGTCAGGTTGGTTGTCTCGGCTGGCGGCGGCCAACTACTGTGATGATGCGGAACTACTGGCTCATCTCAGAATCGATACCGCGCATGGCACCGCCTTGGACTTCAACGTCGACGCGGCTGCGGCGGCGAAGATTGCCAACGCCGCACGGGTTAACCCAGATGTTGTTCGATCTTTGACCTTTCCGGCAATGACGCCACGAGAAGCCTCGCTGACGGCTCAGATGCCATTCCAGCATTGCATGCAATGCGCCAGAGAGGGTCTTTCGCTCAGGCATTGGAGGCGGGCCTGGGCATTTGACTGCCAAGTTTGCGGGACGAGACTTGTGCAGACCCTTGGCAAACTCCGTGAGGAACAAATATCTGGAAAACTGATATACCGAGCGCGCCGCGGGGCAGAGATGCTTGAGTGCGCCGCGCGCTCGCGCGGCCCCAAGCAACTTCGGCGCGCAATGCGCGCAGTCACCTTTGCCATGTCACTCAAAACCTTCCGCGGGGATCCGTCGTTCGCTGTCCAGAACCCCAGATCGGAAGTTAGGCTGTTCTGCCTCGCCGCAATCGCCGCCGCTCGATCTCATCCCTTGGCTAAGGCAGCCATCGTCAGCAAAAGCATCGACGACTATGCAAGGGTTGCTCTCTTGCGCGCCTTCGAGAAGGAGCCTCGATTGCTTGCCGCGGTTGATCACATCGCGCAAAGGTGCGCGAGAAACAGGGGCCCCATGACAGCCGTATCTCACAATTAAGGGCAAAAATTGTCGCCAAACGCGTCGCGTCTCAGATTAAAGGGCAACGCGACACGCGCCATGGCCCCGGCGACCAACCCGCGGAAACCGCGCAACAGACCCTGACGTGCCCCGGACAAATCCATCATTGCCGCCTCAGCGCGCCCTGGCTCCATCCATAGAGCAGGCCGAGAAACAGGATCGCGAGAAAAACGCCCATGTCGAGCAGGGCGACCAGCCCCTCTTCGCGGTAAACGACCGCCCAAGGGTACATGAAGGCCATCTCCATATCGAAGGCCAGAAACAGGAGCGCATAGCCGTAATACTTGGCGTGGTATCGGACCCAGACCGGATCGCGCGCCAAAGTGCCGGCGGTTGCGGGCACATCCTTGGCCGGTTCCGCCCGCGCCCGCCCGATCGCACGGGCGAGGGCATAGAGGCTCAGGACCAGCCCGACCGTGCCAAGCGTCAGGCCGAGCAGAATGGCGTATTGCGTCAGTTCACTCATGTCCGCCCTGGCTCCTGTCGTGCTTGGCCGGTTTTTCCCGTTCGGGTGCTGCGCCCCAATCAGGTGCGCGCCGTCCGTTTTTGACCACGTTTAGTCGAAGACGCCCAAAAAGAAAAACGATTACAAGAAATTTCTTCTCGAAGCTGAAGATGTTACGCGAGACGTCGAGACTGTGAAAAACATTGTGCTATTGTCTTCCGCAACCATTCAGATAAATTTCAATGGCGCGATGGATTGCCGACTTCAAAATCATTGATATTGGAATTTCGCCTTGGAATGGATAGGTTCATGGTATCTGCCCATGGCGACATGTTTGATGACTGCGCCTGCCGGGTTGGATCGGACTTTCTATGCAAGGGCGGCGTGCAACCATGTCGGAAACTAAAAACCATATCGCAAAGGGCAGCGGCGCCGGTCAGCCCGGCCTTGAAGCAACTCTGTCGGTGAACAGAAACGCGTTTTTGGGCTTCCTAGTCAAACGGCTGGGAAACCGAGCCGATGCTGAGGACGTGCTGCAGGAATTTTGCATCCGCGTTCTGGCACGTAAGGATCAGCTGCGCGAGGCGGACCGCATGGATGCCTGGCTTTACGCGGTGTTGCGGTCAGCGCTAAATGATCACTATCGCAAGTCGGGACGGTCCAGGCGTCTAAAGGAGGCTGTTGCACTGGAGGCTCAGTCTGCCGTTGTCACGGATGACCCGGTCGAAGATATGGACGTGATCTGCAACTGCGTCAAAGGGTTGGTCACCGAACTGCGCCCGGGTGATGCAGACCTGATCCGCCGAATTGACATCGACGACGAGGATCGCGGCATTGTGGCAGCTGACCTCGGGCTCAAGTCCGGGACATTGAATGTGCGTCTCCACCGCGCCCGCGCTGCTTTTGGTGACGCGTTGATGGCCCACTGCGGCCCTTGTTGCCGTCATGGCTTTGACGATTGTTCCTGTCCGCCGGACGGCTGCGAGCATCCGGTTGAAGAGACCGATTGCGAGGACCAACACACCGCGTCTTGAGGCGATTTTGTAATGCTGCGCTTCAAACGGCGTCTTCATGCAGAAGCCGCTCGGGAGGATCGTATGCCCACGGAACCGGCAGATGCGCAGGCAGTCGCAGACTTGATATCGGATGTGTTCTGCGAGTGTCGAAGCACTGTTCAAGCCGATGTTTGAAGGTTGTCGGGCGAGTTGTTTCTGAAAGTCGATGTCGAAGGGCGAAGCCTTCGGTCTGCGGCAGACGCGGTCGGGCTCAGCACAGGTGACGCCAAAACAGTTCTTTTTCTGTTCCGCCGCCAGATGGCCAGTGCTTTGGTAGCGTCAGTCCTCACAGTACCGGCGTCGGACGCAGATCAAACACGCGGGGAAGGGAGGGGAAAGAGGACCCATTGAGTGGTCGGCTCACGGACCGCACCCCAATGTGTGTAACGAAAGGACAGAGCCGGCGTCTACCCTTATGAACCGCGCAATCAGCGTTCATCAGTAAGGAAGACAGACATGTTCGGACCTCTCATTCTGGTTGGTATCCTCGTTTCGGTTTTGCTCGCCAGCAGAATAGTCGAAGCACATCGTGACGGCATTGTTGTCGAAGAAGCGCTCGTGGCCATCCCTGTAAAAAGCCCTCAAGACAGGAACCGACGCTAGGCGCAAGGCAGGGAAGGCCGCCCGCAGACCACATGACGCCACAGTGACCAAACCAACCAACACAGTCTAAGCCCGCAAGACGAAGCGCAATAATCAATGACCGACCAGACAGCCCGCCCTGCCATTCACGCGCCGGTACCATGGCAGCGTCCCGGAAGCCCTGACGTTCAGCCTACGACGACCCCTTGGACAGGCCGGTAAAAAATACAGAGAATCGCCGTTGTGATTCCGTAGAGCGCGCCATTTACTTGTCGGATTTAGGCAAACAGTTCAGGACATTCACGGGCGCACTTATTTGTCAGGATGATGTAGACCAGATGCAGCGTCGCAAGTCCTGCCAGCAGGCAGAAGAAAGAGATGTAGGCATATTGCAGGAAAGCAATATCGACCACGATCACCGCCACCAGCGTCAAGGCGAAATGGCGCACATGTTTGTAGTGCGACAGGGCCGGCGGCAGGGTGATGAGGGTCACGTAGATCGTGTTGGTCAACCACCGCGGCATCATGAAATCGAGCCACATGGATTTTTCATAGGCCAGCGACTGGTTGTTGATCTCTACCACAACCATGTCGCTGTTGAGCCCGTGCGGGATGTATAGCAGCAGGCCGAAGGCCAGTCCGATCAGCGCCATGAGGCGGAACAATCGCTTGCGCGGACTGTCGTCCGGCTCCAGCACATAAACCGAGAAGGGAACCCATATCGGCCACATGAACCACGTGAAGAAGATGAACCCCATTGCCCCCCACAAGACCGTCAGGGGATCATTTCCGTTCATGCCAACCCACACGAAACCCTCAGTGAATTGCTGAAGACCTGCGAAAAGCGGCATCAATGCAAGCGGGAGATAGCGTTTGTTGCGCTGGAAGGCCACGATTGAAATGGCGGCCCCACCCCCGACAAGGAAAACGCTTGCAGCAAAACTGACTTGGGCCGACAGGCACATGGCATTTTCCTTTTCAGGCCTACTCTCTGTTTCCAAACGTAAGCGACTTCTACAGCCTTGAAAAGAATGCAAATCGTCAGCCGCAGGATTGGTCCGGCTCCCCCCAAAAACAGGAGGCGGAAGGCCTGCTCCGCGTCGCCGCGGCAGTCACGCGGGCGCAGAGGCTAAAGCGGCACGATTGAACGCCGGGTCTCCGGCTGGTCCATCTCGTACGGCGGTGCCGGCTCGACGCTCTTTTCCGAGCTGGGCCGGCTGGCGGGCAGGACGCTGATCGCGCTGGCCGGGCTGACCGCGGTGCTGATCGGGCTGGGCTACAAGGCGGCGCTGGTGCCGTTCCAGTTTTGGGCACCCGACGCCTATGACGGCGCGCCGGTGTCCGTGGCCGCCTATCTGTCGGTAATTACCAAGGTCGCGGCAATCTTCGCCTTCGCGCAGATCTTGCGCGACCTACCGGTCGGTACCAGCTGGCCGATGGTGGTCGCGCTAATCGCCGCCATGACGATGACGTGCGGCTACCTGGCGGCGCTGGTGCAAAGCAACGAGGTGCGCCTGCTGGCCTATTCGTCGATGGCGCAGGCGGGTTATTTCATGATGGGGATCGTGGATCTGGGGCCAGGCTTGCTGGCGCTGCCCTCGGTGATCGTGTTCAGCGCGGCCTATGTGGCGATGAATCTCGGCGCCTTCGCGGTGATCATGGTCGCCGGACGCAGCCTTGACGACTTCCGGGGCTTCGGCCGCGCGCGCCCTGTGATCGGCGTAGCGATGGTGGTGTTCCTGCTGTCAATGACGGGCATTCCGCCGCTTTTCTGCTTTTTCGGCAAGGTGCTGCTCTTCGGTACGGCGATCGAGGCGGGCTATCTGTGGCTGGCGGTGATCGGCATTCTCAACAGCGTGCTGGCGCTGGCGGCCTACCTGCGCATCGTGGTGCCGATGTGTCAGCCGCGAGAGTCCGGACAGGACAGCGCCGCCCCGGCGCCGCCGCTGATGATCGTGTTGGGCGCGACCGCGCCGATCACGCTGCTCATGGGGTAGCTTGCAGGGATGTTTCCTGGGTGACTGCAACTGAGCGCAATCGCACGTCGGGGGCAACTCGCCGATCAGGGGGCGAGCAGCATGCTGATGTCGTTATATGCGCGGCGGGTCGCCACGGCGCCTGCCGCAATACAATGACGCTTTTGCCGGAATTCCAGTGTGCCGATGGTCTGGCTGAAAGCGGGTCGGATCACAAAATCCGCTTGCTCAAAACGCAGTCGCGCATGTTCATACTGGCAGACCTCGATGGATCGCATCATCGCCTGCAAGCCGTTTTTCGGGCCAGTCGCGTTTTCGCGCTGGCTGGGATCCACAGCGATCACGACTTCCGCGCCGGTGGCCCTGGCGACGTCCACCGGCGCGATATCGGAATAGGCTCCGTCCATCAGTACATACGGATCATCGACAAGGGGCGGCAGTATTCCGGCCAGCGCCGCGCTTGAATAGACATAATCAGTGGCATCTCCCTTGCCGAATACCACGCGTTGGCCAGACAGCATGTCGGTTGCACAGACAAAAGCCGGGATGCGGCCGTCCTGCAGGTTCTTGCCCTTGGTCAGGCCGGACAGGACACTGCGGCCCCAGGTCTCGGTGCGCGCGCCTGATCCCCAGCCAAAATACATGTCCCGCGCGGCAAGCAAAGCAAGCCGCATTCCCCTGATCCTTGCAGCCATTCCAGGCACGCGAAAGTCCGGTGTTGCCGGAAACCCGCTGGTATCCATGCCCACGAGTGCGTCGTACCATTTGTCATTAAGAGCATACGTAGCACCGACAACCGCGCCCATCGACACGCCCACGACGGCGCTTGGGATGTAGCCCCTGGCGATCAAAGCTCTGAGTACGCCAGCATGCGAGAGGCCCCTTGCCCCGCCGCCACTTAGCACGAGGGCAAAGCACTTGTGGGTTGCAGTGCTCGCTTTGGTCATGCTGCTCAATTCAAACTCCGCAATTTGGCTTTTCGTCAATTGGTTGGTCCCAGGCTGCCCGACCCTGCGCCAGTGCGCGCCATACGGAAATACTGACGCGAGTGGACGTAAAGCGTTACCGTCTCATGGGTGACACCAGCGGCAGTGCCTGCGAAGATTTTCGCCGGACACTGTAACGTCCGATGCCTGGCAACGTCTATTCCCCTGACGGTCCTTCGCGACCGCAAGGATTAATCGACAGGAGCCAGCATTGAAAACCTTGACCCTTGAGGTCCGCGGATTGTTCGAGGAACTCGATCATCTCGCGGTCGAACGTCATGTATCCGCCCTCGACGGCGTTCACCGGGCGGAAGCGAACCCTGCGTCTGCCAGTGTGACAGTGCAGTACGACGAAACGGTGGTGAACGAGGAGGCGCTGCGCAAGGCGATCGACGCCTGCGGCTTTCACTGCGCCGGAGAGCGTATGCCGAACCATATCTGCCAGATGGACCACACCGGCCATGAAGACCACGCGGCGCATGGCGCGACAGGGCCCGTTGCCAAGGACGCGATGGCCCATGAGATGGGTCACGGCGGCGGCATGGAGATGGCCGACATGGTCCGCGACATGCGCAACCGGTTCTGGGTGGCGCTGCTCTTTACCATCCCGATCTTCATCTACTCGCCGATGGGCGGCATGTTCACGCCCCCGGTGCCGCCTTTCGGCCTGAGGCTGGACCTTTGGCTGTTCTTCCTCGGCAGCGCGGGCATCGTCTGGCCCAGTTGGCCGTTTTTCGTAGCCGCTTGGCGGGCGCTGAAGAACGGCATCCTCAACATGGCCGTGCTCGTCGTGCTGTCGGTCGGCACCGGATATGTGTTCAGCGTCGGCTCGACCTTCTTCTTTCCCGGCGTGCAGTTCTACGAGGCGGTCGCGGTGCTGCTGGTCTTCATCCTGTTGGGCCACTGGCTGGAAATGCGGGCGCGCGCCGGTGCCTCTGCGGCGATCCGGGCGCTGCTCGATCTCGCGCCGCCGATGGCCACGGTGATCCGCGACGGGCAGGAGACCGAGGTGCCGACCTCCGAAGTGCTTCAGGGCGAAACGGTGGTGATCCGCCCGGGAAACAAGATTCCGGTGGACGGCGAGGTTTTGGAAGGATCTTCGCTGGTCGACGAGTCGATGCTGACGGGCGAGTCGATGCCGGTGAACAAGAGCTTGGGCGATACCGTCATCGGCGCCACGATCAATAAGACCGGCACGTTCCGCTACCGCGCCACCAAGGTCGGCGCCGACACCGCGCTGGCTCAGATCGTCAAGCTGGTGCAGGAGGCGCAGAACTCGAAGGCACCGGCACAGCTTCTGGCCGACCGGGCGTCGCAATGGCTGGTCCTCATCGCCATCGTGATCGGGCTGGCCACCTTCGCGGTCTGGTTCTGGTGGATCGGATCGCCGCTGCTGTTCGCGCTTACACTGACGATCACCGTTTTCGTCATCGCCTGCCCGGATGCGCTTGGGCTGGCCACGCCAATGGCTGTCATGGTGGGCACCGGGTTGGGGGCGCAGCACGGCATCCTGTTCAAGAATGCCGGGGCGCTCGAGGATGCGACCAAGCTCGACGTGATCGTCTTCGACAAGACCGGCACGCTGACGATGGGCGAGCCGCGCGTTGTCGAACTCGTCGCGGCCGACGGGAGTACCGAGGATGATGCGCTGCGCGCCGCGGCCTCTGTCGATCGCGGATCGGATCACCCCTTGGCGCTGGCCATCGTCCAGCGCGCCGAGGGGCTCGATGTGCCGCAGATGGCCGGCTTCGAGAACCTTGAAGGCCGCGGCGCACGCGCCGAGATCGCGGGCGAGCCAGTGCTGGTCGGCAACCGCCGGCTGATGGACGAGCAAGGCATCGACCTTGGCGCGCTGGATGCCGAAGCCGAGCGCCTGAAGGGCGAGGGCCGCACCGTGGTGCATGTGGCGAAGGGCGGGCGGATGCTCGGGCTGATCGCCATCGCCGATGCACCGCGCCCAAGCGCCATGGCCGCCGTGGCCAAGCTGCGCGAACGCGGCGTCGAGGTGGCGATGCTGACCGGCGACAACGAGGGCACGGCGCGGCGGATCGCGGCCGAGTTGGGCATCGACATGGTGCTGGCCGACGTGCTGCCCGGTCAGAAGGCCGAGAAGGTCAAGGAGCTTCAGGCCAAGGGCAAGAAGGTGGGCATGGTCGGCGACGGCGTCAATGACGCGCCCGCGCTGACCCAGGCCGATGTCGGCTTTGCCATCGGCGCGGGCACGGATGTGGCGATGGAAAGCGCCGATGTCGTGCTGATGAAAAGCGATCCCTACGATGTCGTGGGCGCGATCGAGCTGTCGCGCGCCACCCTGCGCAAGATGCACCAGAACCTGTTCTGGGCGGTGGCCTACAACGTGATCGCCTTCCCCGCTGCAGCGGGCGTGTTCTACCCGCTGATCATCAGCCCTGCCGTCGCCGCAATTGCCATGTCGGGCAGCTCGGCGCTGGTCGCGGTCA
Source organism: Roseovarius sp. MBR-154 (assembly GCF_053628595.1). Taxonomy (NCBI): domain Bacteria; kingdom Pseudomonadati; phylum Pseudomonadota; class Alphaproteobacteria; order Rhodobacterales; family Roseobacteraceae; genus Roseovarius; species Roseovarius sp. MBR-154. Next base: position 75,810 of record NZ_JBRJGR010000013.1, on the reverse strand, counting down.
ACGCGCTGCTGCTCAAGCGGACGCGGCTGGAAGGGATCAGCGAAGGCCAAGGCGGCGCAGGTGATCGGCGGAACCCGGTGGATTCTGAAACCATCCTGGAGCCGGGTTCCACACCACAAACACACCAAACGCATTGAATGAAGGGGAGGCCACGATGACTGATACATCTACAGACAAGAAGCCCGACGGGAGCGGACTGGCAGCACGATTTCCCACCGCCTATTCCATCCTTTTTCTGCTGATCATCGCCGTTGCGGCCCTGACCTGGATCATCCCTGCCGGGCAGTACGACCGCGCGATGAATGAAGAGGTCGGGCGCGAGATCGCGGTGCCGGGCACCTATCAGACGGTCGAAGCCAATCCGCAGGGCTTCGTGGATGTCATGCTGGCACCTGTCGCCGGGTTCTATGACCCCGACAGCTATGCCGCCAATGCCATCGACGTGGCGCTGTTCGTGCTGCTCCTGGGCGGTTTTCTGGGGGTGGTAAACGCGACAAATGCGATCGACACGGGGATCCAGGCGGCGATGGTCCGCCTGAAGGGCCGCGAGATCTGGATGATCCCGATCCTTATGTCGCTCTTCGCCCTGGGCGGAACGACCTACGGCATGGCCGAGGAAACGCTGGCCTTCTACGCGCTGCTGATCCCGGTGGTCATCGCCGCGGGATACGATTCCGTGACCGGCGTGGCGATCATCCTGATCGGCGCGGGCATCGGCACGCTGGGCTCGACGATCAACCCTTTCGCCACGGTGATCGCCTCCAACGCGGCGGGCATTCCGTTCACCGAAGGCATCGCCTTGCGGCTGGTCATCCTGCTGGGCGGCCTCGCGATCTGCATTGCCTATGTCATGCGCTACGCCTCCAGGGTCAAGGCGGACCCGGCGCGATCCGTCGTCGCGGCGCAACGCGAAAGCGACCGGCGGTTTTTCCTGAAAGAGACGGACGCGGAATTCAGCGAGCCGAAGCTGACCGGCACCCAGAAGCTGGTTCTGCTCCTGTTCTTCGCCACCTTTGCCGTCATGATCTGGGGCGTGTCGAGCCAGGGCTGGTGGATGGCCCGGATGGGGGCGCTGTTCTTCGGCATGGCCATCGTCGTCGGGGTTGTCGCGCGATTGGGCGAGAAGAAACTGACCTCGGCCTTTGTCGACGGCGCCAGGGATCTGCTGGGCGTGGCGCTGGTGATCGGGCTGGCGCGCGGCATCGTCGTCATCATGGAACAGGGCCTGATCGCCGATACCATCCTCAACAGCGCGGCCGACACCCTCGGCGGCCTGCCGGAAATCGCGTTCATCAACCTGATGCTCTGGATTGAGATCGGGATGAGCTTCCTCGTACCTTCATCTTCCGGACTGGCGGTTCTGTCGATGCCCATCCTCGCCCCACTGGGGGATTTTGCGGGCGTCGGTCGCGACCTTGTGGTGACGGCCTATCAATCCGCAAGCGGGCTGGTGAACCTGATCACGCCCACATCCGCAGTGGTGATCGGCGGTCTGGCGATCGGACGCGTATCGTTTGATCGGTGGGTTGTCTTCGTATGGCCATTACTGCTGATCCTCGTCGTCTTCATCTCGGCCAGCATCAGCTTGGCCGCCATTCTTTGACTGAATACATAGGAGTTACCGCAGATGTCTGAACTGAAACTCGGCGTACATTCGGAAACAGGGCAATTGCGGCAGGTGATCGTGTCGCCGCCCGGACTTGCCCACCGCCGCCTGACCCCCGAAAACTGCGCCGATCTACTGTTCGATGATGTGTTTTGGGTCAAGCAGGCGATCAAGGACCATGCCGTCTTTGCCGACATCATGCGCGGCGAGGGCATCGAGGTCCTGGATGCCATGGCGCTGCTCGCCGAGACGCTGGACATCAAGGAGGCGCGCACCTGGGTGCTCGACCACCGGATCACCCGCAATGATGTGGGCGTGGGGATGCGTGACGACCTGCGCGCCTGGATGGAGGCACTGCCGGGCGTGGAACTCGCCCGTTTTCTCGTTGGTGGGATCACCGTCGACGATCTTCCTTTCACCCCGTCGGGCATGTTCGGCAGCTATCTCGGCCTCAACGGCTTTGTTTTGCCACCGCTGCCCAATTTCATCTTCACGCGGGACAATTCCGCCTGGGTCTATGGCGGCGTCTCTCTGAACCCGATGTACTGGCCGGCACGGCGGCCCGAAACGCTGTTGATGGCCGCCGTTTATCGGTTCCACCCCAAGTTCGCAGATGCGCGTGTCTGGTTCGGCGATCCGACGCGCGAATTTGGCGCGGCTACGCTGGAAGGGGGCGATATCATGCCCATCGGCCATGGCGTCGTGATGGTCGGTATGGGCGAACGCTCGTCTCCGCAGGCGGTGGGTCAGTTGGCCGAGGCGTTGTTTCTGGGGGGTGACGTGACGCGCGTCATCGCCTGCCAGATGCCCCGGTCGCGGGCGGCAATGCATCTGGACACGGTATTCACCCATTGCGGCAACGATGTCGTGACGACGTTCAAGGAGGTGGCTGACGCGATCACCTGCTATGACCTGCGTCCCGGGTCGGCCGGTGCCGCGCTCGATATCCGGCGCGACGCCCGGCATCTTTTCGAAATCACCGCCGAGATATTGGGTTTCAAGAAACTGCATCTGGTCCCGACCGGCGGCAGCGATCTGGCCGAGCAGTCGCGCGAGCAGTGGAATGACGGCAACAACGTGCTGGCGCTGCGGCCCGGTGTTGTCATCGGCTATGACCGCAATGATGACACCAACGCCGCGCTGAAGGACGCCGGGATCGAAGTTCTGGCCATTCCCGGTGCCGAACTGGGCCGGGGCAGGGGTGGAAGCCATTGCATGAGCTGCCCCACCATCCGCGACGCAATCTGACAAAAGGAAACCCCATGTCCTACAATCTACGAAACCGCCATTTTCTTGCGCTGCGCGACTTCAGCCCGCAGGAAATCGGCTTTCTGCTGAAACTCTCCGCCGACCTGAAGGCGGCGAAATACGGTGGCTACGAAGTGCCGCGCCTGACCGGCAAGGAAATCGCGCTGATCTTTGAAAAGGACAGCACCCGCACGCGCGTCGGCTTCGAGGTGGCCGCCCACGATCAGGGCGCCCATGTCACCTATCTGGGGCCGTCGGGGTCGCATCTGGGCAAGAAGGAGACCGTGAAGGACACCGCCCGCGTGCTGGGCCGGGTCTATGACGCGATCGAATATCGCGGCTTCGGTCATCCCATCGTCGAGACGCTGGCGCAGTATGCCGGGGTGCCGGTCTATAACGGTCTGACGGACGAATTCCACCCCACGCAGATCCTCGCCGATTTCCTCACCATGTCAGAGCATTCCGACAAACCGCTGGGTCAGATTGCCTATGCGTTTCTGGGGGATGCGGGCAACAACATGGGCGACAGCCTGCTGATCGGCGGCGCCAAAATGGGTATGGACGTGCGTCTGTGCGGGCCAAAGGCCTGTTGGCCCGATCCAGCCATTCAGGACGAAGCGCACCGGATCGCAGAGACCACCGGCGCGCGCATCACCATCACCGAAGAGGTGGGCGAGGCGGTGAAAGGGGCCGATTTCATCTACACCGATGTCTGGCTGTCGATGGGTGAATCCAAGGACAAATGGGAAGAACGTATCCGCCAACTTCTGCCCTATCAGGTCAACTCGGACGTGATGGCGCAGACCGGCAATCCGCAGACCAAGTTCATGCACTGCCTGCCCGCCTTCCACAACGCCGAGACTGAGGTCGGTGCCGACATCGCAAAACATTTCGACATCACGGCGATGGAAGTGACCGAAGAGGTGTTCGAAAGCCCGGCCTCCATAGTCTTTGATCAGGCCGAGAACCGGCTACACACCATCAAGGCGATCCTTGTCGCCACATTGGCTAACTAGCCGTGCTGGTGGTCGCAGCGCTTGGCGGGAACGCCCTGCTGCAGCGGGGTCAACCCCTGACGGCAGACAATCAACGCGCCAACGTCCGGACTGCGTCCGCTGCGCTGGCAAATATCGTGCGCGCCGGGCACACACTGGTCGTGACCCACGGCAACGGTCCGCAGGTCGGGCTGCTGGCGCTTCAGGGGGCGGTGTACAAACCCGACGAGGCATTTCCTCTCGACGTGCTGGGTGCGGAAACCGTCGGCATGATCGGCTACATGATCGAGCAGGAACTGGAGAATGCGCTGGATCATGCGCTTCCGGTCGCCACGCTTCTGACGCAGGTTGTGGTCCACGCGGACGACCCCGCGTTTCAGGCGCCCAGCAAGTTCATCGGCCCGGTCTATTCCCGCGACGAGGCCGAAACACGCGCCACCGCCGCCGGTTGGAGCATCGCGCAGGACGGGGACAAATGGCGGCGCGTCGTGCCTTCGCCAAAGCCGCAGGACATTCCGGATCTGCGTGTGCTGCGCCTGCTGCTGGATCAGGGTGTGATCGTGATCTGCACCGGAGGCGGGGGCATTCCCGTGCTGCGCCTGCCCGACGGCAGCATGACCGGGATCGAGGCCGTGATCGACAAGGATGCCGCCAGCGCGCTGCTTGCGCAACGGCTCGGGGCGGATGCGCTGCTTCTGCTCACTGACGTGGATGCGGCCTACCGGGATTTCGGAACGGATGATGCGGCGCCCATCCGACATCTCACCCCGCCAGAGGCGCGGGCGCTCGACCTGGCGGCGGGCTCTATGGGCCCCAAGATGGCGGCAGCGGCCGATTTCGCGGAGGCAGGAGGCCTCGCTGGTATCGGTCAGCTTGAGGATGCGCTGGCGCTTCTGGATGGAACGGCCGGGACGCAGGTTCGTTCGTCACCCCCAAAATCATCAAAAGGAGATTCTCGATGAAACGTCTCGCCGACAAAGTCGCCCTGATCACCGGGGGCGCAGCTGGTATCGGTCTGGAAACCGCGCGGCTCTTTCTCAGCGAAGGTGCCAAGGTCGCGCTTGTCGACCTCAGGGAAAGTGATCTGTCGGATACCGCGAGGGATCTTGGAAATTCGGGCGATGTGCTGACAATCGCGGCCGACGTATCGTCGGTCGAGGATTGCGAACGATATGTCGCGCAGACCGTCGAGAAATTCGGACGCATCGACGTGTTCTTCAACAACGCCGGGATCGAGGGCAAGGTCGCGCCACTGATCGATCAGAAGATCAAGGATTTCGACCGCGTGATGGCAGTCAACGTGCGCGGCGCATTCCTTGGATTGCAGCATGTCTTGCCGGTGATGATCGGACGGAAATCGGGAAGCGTTATCAACATGTCGTCCATTGCGGGTCTCAAAGGCAGCCCAAACGTCGCGCCCTATATCACGTCGAAACATGCCGTAGTCGGCCTGACGCGCGCGGCTGCGATCGAGGCGGCGGGCCACAACGTGCGGGTCAATTCCGTGCATCCATCGCCGGTCAACACCCGGATGATGCGGTCGCTGGAGGAAGGCTTCAATCCCGGTCGCGGCGATGAAGTAAAGCAGCAGCTTTCCGATACGATCCCGCTGGGTCGCTATGGCGAAAGCCTCGATATCGCCAACCTCGTCCTCTTCCTCGCCTCCGACGATTCCGCGTTCATCACCGGAGCGCAATATCCCGTCGACGGGGGCATGGCGGCGGGCTGATCAGTCACGCCAATTCAGTCCTCAGTGCCTCTTGCTAACGCGTCGGTGTGTTGGCCGCAAACGCACCGACACCCAGCGCCGCATTCGTGCGCGCAATCGATGCGGCTCCGTCTGGCTCAGCTTGGGTTAGGGCACGGATCGCGTCGATGGTCTCGGGGATCACGATAGCCTGGTTGTCGACCATATAGGCATAGAACAACTCGTCGCCCTCTACCCTGAGCATGTCCTCCCACAGGGCCACCTCGTAGAGGCTGTCGTTGGGGCGCCCGAGATCGGCCATCATCTCCTTGACTGCGTTGATTGCACCCAGCCCGTCCGACATCCGGATCAGAGCAATGCGGGACGACGCGCAGAATGCGTCCAGCACCTCATCCTTTGATGCCTTGCGCGGCATCCTCACGGACCAGTAGTGCAAATGCGCAAGGGTCTGGGGCACCTTGACGGCCATCGTGATCACGTCAAGGTCGGGATCGACGCTTTGCGCATCGGGGCCTTGGTGGCTAGGGATTTCGGGTTCGGGAACGAGCGTGTTCATGATCCCGCCCAGATGGCTTTCCCATGGATCAGTGGCGCGCCGAAGCAGCGTTCCGCGCGCCGAGCCAAGCAGGCCGGACCGTTTGAGTGCGCTCAGCGTGCGGACGATCGAGGTCGTGTTGCAGGACACGACACGGGTGCTGTCGCGCCCGAGCGCCGTTTCATAATTCGCTTCGGCGACAAAGGAATGGCCCGTTACGCTGTGTTTTTCGCCGCCGTGAACGATGAAACGGATGCCTTTGTCGCGGTATGTTTCCACATTCTGAGCGGCGATCTTTTTCGGCGTGCAATCGATCACGATGTCGGCGGCGGCCAACAGATCGTCCAAGCCGCCGGCGAGGTTCAGGCCGGCCTTTTGTATCGCGGATTCCCGTTCCGGGTCTGCAGCGTAGAGGGCAAAGCCCTTGGTTGCCGGCATCCGGGCGCGCCAGTCGGCCACGACATCCGCCACGCCGATCAGGTCCATGTCGGCCTGCACGGCCACCGCGTCGGCTACGCGCTTGCCGATCACACCGTATCCGTTCACGGCGACCTTGATTTGCCCTTTGCCTGTCATCTTGCTCTCCCTATTTGTTTGCCGAGTGCCCTGATGTGGCAGTGGTGATCTGCCTCAGCGTCCGCGATGTAATTCCGCGTCAACGGAACGGTGTCGCGGCGTTTGGCCAACTGGAGCTGGAACACCATCAACCGGCCATGCCGGAATGCCATTTCGCAGACAGCCAGATAGAATTCCCAAATGCGGCAGAACCGTTCGTCGTAAAGCCTCCGCGCGGTCCCGCGCTCGGCTGCGAAGCGTTCGGACCAGTGCCGCAGGGTCTCTGCATAATGCAGGCGCAGGACCTCGACATCGGTGACCCAAAGCCCAGAACGTTCCGCCGCCGAGATCGTTTCGGACAGTGACGGAAGATAGCCACCGGGGAAAATGTATTTCCTGATCCACGCATCGCTGCCACCTTTGGGTGCCATCGTACCGATCGCATGTACAAGCGCGACTCCATCCGGCTTGAGAACCCTTCGGATCGTGCTGAAATAGTCATCAAATCCACTGCGGCCCACATGCTCGAACATGCCCACCGAAACGACACGGTCATACTGGCCTTTCTCTTGCCGGTAGTCGCGGAGTTTAAAGGCGACCTGTTCGGACAGGCCGGACTGCGTTGCGCTGGCGCGGGCGGCCACGATCTGTTCGGTAGACAGGCTCAGACCGGTCACGCGGGCCTGATGCTGTTGGGCAAGCTCCAGCGCCAAGCCCCCCCAGCCCGAGCCGATATCGAGAACGTCAAGGCCGGGCCGCAGCAGCAGCTTTGCAGCGATGTGTCGTTTCTTGAGGGCTTGCGCCTCGTCCAAAGTTTCATTGCCTGTGGCGAAGTAGGCGCATGAATACTGTCGGTCCGCGTCAAGAAAGAGGTCGTAGAGTTCGGTCGAGAGATCATAGTGGTGCGCCACGTTGCAGCGGGCCCGGTTGATCGGGTTGTGATGCAACCTGCGGCTCAAAAAAGCGTCCAGCCCTTGCCTGATCCGTTTCCCGGGCAAAGCGTCGACGGCGTCGAGGTCAGCCATGCAAATCGAAAGAAGGTCGCGCAGGCTGCCGGTCTCGATGCGGAGCGTTCCATCCATATAGGCCTCGCCAAGCGCCAGACTGGGGTTTGCAAGAAGTTGCGCAGGCAGCGCCTTGTCGGTCAATCGGACTGAAACGGCAGGGCCGTCACCGCCACCGAAACGCCAAGTCCCACAACAGGGGTCGATAACAGTCAGGTGACCGTTCCGAACCAGACGGCTGAGCAATTTGGCAAGTAACCACATCGCGGCCCTTCCGGGTCCAAGGCGTGGAAGCTGCTTCGCGCCGTCATGCAATTCAAACTGCTCATCAGGTGGGATTTCGCTGTTGGACATGATCGGTGCCTCCGCGTTTGTCTGAGTTTGGAAGGGGCATCGAACGACCCCGGCTCTCAAAAAGACGACCGGCGCTAGTGTTTGTTACAGCGCGCAGCCATATTGCGTCGGCACCTGAAAGCAGGAAAGCGCCGATTGGGCGTATCGGTCCAAGCGCTTTCGGTACACATTTGCCCGATTGCAGCCTATTGTTCGCCGAAGGACATGAGCCCACGACTTATCAAACGCGATCGTGATCATCTTTCGATTGCGGCTTCGGTCTCAGGCACGCGTGTAAGGCAGCAGCATTAAAGCTCCGAGGATCGCTCCGCGGTTCTGCGTGTTCTTCAGATTTCGCTTTCGTCCGCAAGGCCTTCGAGGCGGGCGCGGACCTTCTCTGCCGCGTCGCAATCGCAATCAAGAAAGCCGTGAACCGGGCAGGTCAGGCACATCTGCTGCAACCTTGTCTTCAATGCCTGCCTGCCCCGGTGAACGCGGACGTTGAGGTTGTTCAACGTGATCCCAAGGTCTTTGGCGACGTCCTCTCGCGGTTGTTCCTGAAGATCGACCCGCCAGATGACTTCGGCATATTCCGGTTTGAGCGTTGGCAACAACTTGTAGAGACAATTGCAGATAACCTCGTCCAGTTCTTCGTCAAAATCGTGATGGACGCCTTCCAGGTCGGTCGGGGCCATGACCACCTCCCTCTGTCGCTGTCGCGAAACCTTGCGGCCATGGTCCGCTATGGACGACGCAAGGATCTGACTGAGCCAGCCGCGAACGGCGCGCACATCACGAAGTTGCTCTGAGCGGTCGATGGCCCGCAGCATAAATGTTTGCAGGACATCCTCTGCCGCCTCTGGATCACCCAGTCGCCGACGCAGGAATTTCAAAATTTGATGTCTGCCTTCCACCAACGCGTGGCGAACGGCCGCGTCGGTGGATTTTGCAGCGACGTCGGACTGGTCAACTAAGGAAAATTTGTCGCCTTGGTCATTTTTCATCACACACCTCTGCAAAATACGACGCTCGTAAGTCGGATGCGTTACACCGTCTGCCACAAACGTCTGCGTTTCTTTCATTATACGTGCATCCTGGAACTCATAAAGCACAGGTCATCAGACGTTTGTCTTAATAACCAGTAAGGTTTCAGTCGCTGAAACGTCTGTTTGGTTCGTCCAATCACTGTCGCCAAGCCGCCGCACCGCAATTGTTGACACTTGCGACTGCGATCATCAACTACGAGAAAAACTTATCATTCTACACTGACTTGGCACGCCGGAAGATCTCCGCAATTCCAGCCGGTTCTGACCTGAAAAAAGGAAATCCCGATGTCGCCGACGACAATAACCAAGATCGTTCTGGCCATGCTCTTGTGGGCGGCGTGCTTTCCGCTGATCACGGCAGGGCTGCAATATTCGCCGCATTTGACCTTTGCGACACTGCGGGCAATTCTGGCTGCGGCCACCCTGGTGTTTGTTGCGGTGTGGCTGCAGCGGCCGTTTCCGCGTGGTTGGCGCACGTGGGTGACACTGGGTGTCGTCGGCCTTGGCGCGACCAGTCTGGGATTTCTCGGCATGTTTCATGCGGCAGAATTTGTATCTCCCGGGCTCGCCACGGTTATCGCCAACGCTCAGCCGCTGCTTGCGACAATGTTGGGCGTTGCATGGCTTGGAGAGCGACTGGCGAGGGTCGGTTGGGGTGGCCTATTGATCGGTTTCGCGGGAATACTTGTGATCGCCTTGCCACAATTGGGCGATGGAGCGCGAGACGGGACGGCCATCGGTTTTGCCTACATCGTTCTGGCTGCGGTTGGAGTGACTGTCAGCAACGTGGCGATCAAATCCATCGCAGGTCAGGTCGATGGACTTTTTGCAATGGGCTTTCAGATGCTGATCGGCAGCGTGCCTCTTGCCGTGGCGGCGCTTCTCCTTGAAGATCAGACGGCCATCCAATGGACATCTGTTTTCGTAATGTCGCTGTTGGGCTTGGCCTTGTTTGGCTCTGCACTGGTTTACTGGCTGTGGTTTTCGGTACTGGAGGAAGTGGAACTGAACCGGGCGATTGTGTTCAGCTTCCTGGTGCCGATATTCGGTCTCACCATCGGGGCACTGTTCTTTGGCGAGCGTCTTTCCGCCGTGCAGTTTTCCGGGATCGTATTGGTCATTGCGGGTATAGTTCTCGTCAATCTCAGCGGTAGAACGCAAAGCCAGAAAAGCGGAGCATAATAGGATATAATTCGCTAAATCAATAGATTGATGTGGCCTGGTGACTGTGGACAAGGTTGGTGAGAGGCTTCCTAGCAGAGGGGAAGAGTGGGTCTTGGCCTTCGATACGGCGGGACGGAGCATGGCGAATTTGATCTGTGTGAACGCCTGCAAGCATTGGACACGCTCGACGCGATGATCATGTCGACAACAGTGCAAATATCGGAAAATTAGGACAGGAATGTCATGGCATCGCTCGACACCGAAAAACCGAAGGTACCTGACACCTCGACGGAACGTGCGTTGCTCGATGGACGTGGCGCATTTCTGGGGTTCCTGATCAAACGGCTTGGCAACCGGGCGGATGCAGAGGATGTCCTGCAGGATTTCAGCATCCGCGTGCTGCAGCGCAAGGACCAACTCAGAGACGTCGAACGGATGGATGCCTGGCTCTATGCGATCCTGCGCTCCACGTTGAATGACCATTTCCGCAAAGGCACGCGCCGTGACCAACTGGCCGCGGCGGTGGCGCGCGAGCCGGAAGACTGGACCGCTGATGCGCCGACTCAGATGGCACGGCTCTGCACCTGTCATGGCGGTCTGATTTCCGAACTGCGCCCGGCGGATTCGGAACTGATCCGGCGCATCGACTTCGGCGAAGAAGACCGTGAGCATGTGGCGCGCGACCTTGGACTAACCCGCAACGCGCTTGGCGTTAGGCTACACCGGGCGCGCACGGCTCTGCGCGAGGCGCTGACAAATCATTGTGGCGCTTGCTGCCGGGATGACCGTGACGATTGCTATTGTCAGCCTGAGGGTTGCAAGAACGCCGAGCACGAAACCGATTGCGAAGCAGGGCAGCAGAATTCCTGATCGAAACGCGGTCGGTTCTGTAACGTTTTTCGCCAATCGACGTCTTCTTTTGTGACTACGCCTTGGGCCAGCACAGCAGGAGGACTGGGATCATGCCACGGGAGACGACGAATTTTCGTTCGGGAGCAACGGAACCGTCGCGGAATGCCGCCGTTCCGGAGTTCATGTCGCGGATGATATGCAATTGTGCAGAGGCCTCCGCGCATCCAGACGCCCCGATGGCATTGGCGTTGTTCCAGCGCATGGAAATCTTGAAGCAACCCCCGGAATTAGCGGCGCGCGCACTGGGCCTCAAGCCCGGTGATGCGGCCTACCTGTTGACCGGTCTGCGCGAGGATGTCGCAAAGAACCTCGCACTTGCGCTTCTTGCAGGGCGGCCATCCAGAGAAATCTATGAACAGAAGGAAGCCAACAATGAATAAGAGCTTGCGCCTTGCGACTGTGACGCCGGAGCAACTTACGGCACCTGAGACTAAACGGCCCTCCGCTGGTGCCAATGTGCCCTACGCTCAGGACGCCTTTGAACGCTGGGTGCTGTTCCTCGACACGTTACGCGAACGCGCCGACAACATGATCGCACATGAACGTCAGGGCATGCCGCCGCTTCTGGATTTCGACTATGAGCTTCTGCTGGATGCCCGCACTTTTGAACGGCCCGCCAATTATGCACTGCTCCGGATCACGCGGGCAGGCGAAGATTGCTGGGACGATTGCGTGGACGAGGCAAAGCCGCCGGTCATCGTCATTGATCCGCGCGCGGGACATGGGCCGGGTATCGGCGGCTTCAAGCATGACAGCGAAGTCGGCATGGCGATGCACGAGGGCCATCCGGTCTATTTCGTGATCTTCTTTCCAGAACCCATGCCCGGCCAGACGCTGGCTGACGTACACTATGCACTGCGTGACTTCGTCACCGAAGTCGCCCGCCGTCACCCGAACGCGGCACCCGTGCTCTACGGCAATTGTCAGGCCGGTTGGGCCGCCGCCCTGCTGGCCGCCGATTGCGACGGTCTGACCGGGCCCATCGTGTTGAACGGCTCTCCGCTCAGTTATTGGTCGGGCGACGCGGCCACCAGCCCGATGCGGATGCTCGGCGCGCTCTCGGGCGGATCCTGGGCGGCGCACATGATCGCCGATCTGGGCGACGGGCGGTTCGACGGCGCGTGGCTGGCGCAGAACTTCGAGACCCTGCAACCTGAAAAGGCGATCTGGGAGAAATACGCCAACCTCTTTTCCCATGCCGATACCGAACGTGAACGGTTCCTCGACTTCGAACGCTGGTGGAATGGCTACTATACGCTGAGCCGCGAGGAAATTCTCGGCATCACTCAGAACCTTTTCATCGGCAATCGACTGGAGCAGGGCGAGATGCAACTGGACGCGCATTGTACCATCGATCTGAAACGGATCCGCAACCCGATCATCGTCTTTGCCTCGGAGGGCGACAACATCACCCCGCCGCAGCAGGCGTTGGGCTGGATTGCCAAGCTATATCCTGACACCGATGCGCTCAAGGCTGCCGGACAGCGCATCGTCTACATGACGCACGAGACTGTCGGGCATCTGGGCATCTTCGTCTCCGGGTCCGTCGCGCGGCTTCAGCATCGGGCGATCCTGGAAAGCCTGGAGGCGGTCGAGGCGCTGGCGCCCGGGCTTTATGAGATGGTCATCGATAATCCTTCCGGGGGCGCAAAGCGCAAGACCGACGACTACGACGTGCGTTTCGAGCCGCGCGACGTCGACGATCTCGGTTTTGGGTCAGACCATGGAGCGCTGGCCCAGGTCGCGCAGATGTCACGGATCAACGAGGCGGCTTATTCGACATTTGTTAGCCCTTGGATCAAGGCCGCGACGTCCCCTGCCAGTGCCGAGATGCTGCGCGCCCTGCATCCGATGCGATGGACCAGAACGATGTTTTCCGAGCGTGTGAACCCTTGGATGGCGCTGGTGAAATCCACAGCCGACTCCGTGCGTGAGACGCGGGATCCTCTGCCGAAAGACCATCCCGCCATCCTTGCCGAACGCGCGTTGTTCGCGCGTACCGGCGAAAACCTCGGTGCCTTGCGCAAAGCGCGCGATGCATGGCTCACACATGTCTTTGGCGCGATGTACGGCAGTTTCCCCATCGCCACCACCACACAAGCGGGCCAACCGACCGCCATACCAAACAAGGAGTGAAGGATCATGGAATGGATTATCGAAAACTGGGTTCTGGTCCTCGTGATCGGCGGGATGGCTGCATTGCATCTCTTCGGGCATGGACACGGCGGGCATAAGCACGGCAAGACCGCGAAGCGTCAAACTGCACAGAAGAAGGTGCCGGACGCCTCCGCCGATACCCGGGTTCAATCGGAAGATGCCTGACTTCCCCGAATGCTGCGATCCCGTGGAGCTTTTGGACCTGTCCGGTCGCAAGGGCTTGGTCATCGGCATCGCGAATGAACGCAGTCTGGCGTGGCCCGCCGCTCTGCACTTCCGGCAGGCGGGTGCCGAGCTGGCCATCACTTATGTTAATGAGCGCACCAAGACCCACGTGACACCGTTGGCCGCGCGGCTTGAAGCGCCCATCGTCCTGCCTTGCGATGTGAAGGCGCCACAGGAACTCGATGCCGTTTTCGATGCCATCGCAGAACGCTGGGGAAAGCTGGATTTCATTCTTCATGCCATTGGCAGTGTGCCCCCCGCCGACCTGCACGGTCGTCTGACAGACTGCTCTGCCGCGGGGTTCTCGGAAGCGATGGCCGTTTCGGTTCATTCATTGATCCGTATGGCGCATCTTTCCGAACCGCTGATGACCGATGGTGGCAGCGTGATCACGCTGAGTTATCTCGGCGGCGAACGCGTGGTGGAAAACTACAACGTCATGGGGCCGGTCAAGGCGGCGCTCGAAGCCACGGTGCGCTATCTCGCGCATGAACTCGGGCCGTCAAACATCCGTGTCAACGCTATTTCGGCGGGTCCGGTGCTGACCCGTGCGGCATCGGGGCTGACCGGCTTTTCGGGCCTTCTAGAGGCGACCAAGCGCGCAGCACCCTTGCTGCGCAACATAGAAGCCGACGAGGTGGGCCGCACGGCGCTGCTTTTCGCTAGCGATTATACCAGCGGCATCACCGGCGAAGTATTGCATGTAGACGCGGGTGTTCACATCGAAAGCCCTGTTGTCGCATCCGAGATGAACGCCAATCGGGAGGATTCACAATGACCCATGCCGAAGACGACCCTGTTCCTGCAACCGCAAAGGAACGCCGCGATTTTCTCTATTATGCAACGGCATCCACAGGCGCAGTTGCCGTCGGGGCTGCGGTCTGGCCGTTGATTGACTCGATGAACCCCTCAGCCGACGTGACCGCCTCCGGTACGGTCAGGGTCGATCTGTCCGGCGTCGAACCGGGCCAGCGCATTACCGTCAAGTGGCGGGGGCGCCCGGTCTTCGTCTGGCGCCGGTCTGTTGCGGCTATCGAGGCGGCGCGCGCGGTCGAACTCGACGATCTTGTCGACACTGTCGACAGTGCGCGCGAGAACCCGAACCTGAGTGGCGACGTTCCCGCGCGAGACGAGAACCGAACGGCGGACGAAGCTGGTGAGTGGCTGATCGTTATCGGTGTCTGCACCCATCTCGGCTGTATACCGCTGGGTCAGGACGGATCCGCAGTCGGAGAATTCGGCGGCTGGTTCTGCCCATGTCACGGATCGCATTACGACACGTCGGGGCGGATACGGAAAGGACCAGCACCACGCAACCTTGACATCCCACCCTATGATTTGGGCGATGACCTGCAACTGGTGATCGGCACCTGATCGGTGCATCGACCCATTACTTGCGAAGGAGGCAACGACATGCAAACCAAGGATATTATGACGACGTCCGTGATCTCCGTCCCGCAGGACGGAAAAATCGAGGACGCCGTGCGACTGATGCTCGACCATCACGTCAGCGCGCTACCCGTCGTAGACGCGGACGGCGCCCTCAAGGGAGTGGTCAGCGAAGGAGACCTGATGCGGCGCGTCCGCGACACCGACGGCCCACGCCGATCCTGGTGGCTCGAACTGCTGGGCGGGTCGGGCGATTCCGCCCACGACTTTGTCAAGCTCAACAGCCACCATGTTACTGACGTGATGACCCGCGATGTCGTTTCGGTCGAGGAGGACACGGCGGTCGCCGAGATCGCGCGCCTTCTGGAAAAGCACCGGATCAAACGGGTGCCGATGCTGCGCGCGGGGCGCGTGGTCGGAATCGTCAGTCGGGCAAACTTGCTACATGCCTTGTCGGCAATTCCGGACGGGGCACTTTCCAAGCCCTCAAACGATGATCGGGTGCTGCGCGCCAAGATTGACGAGGCGCTCAAAGAGGTGCCCGGTGCAGCGGTCAATCTGGTTAACTACACAGTTGATAACGGCAATGTGGCGGTCTGGGGCGTTGCCGACAGCGATTTCGAAGAGAACGCCATTCGCGTCGCGGTGGAAAACGTGTCTGGTGTCCGCAGCGTCGACATCCATATGGGCCGACTTCCGGCTTGGTCCTACGGCATATGATCAATACTGTCGGCCAAGGCTCCGCACCATTTGCATGGCCTGCGGGCCGGAAAAGTTTCCTGCATGTTCGAAAGGCCCCGATGTGGTGCAGAAGATCACGGAGAAATGGCCTGCGGGGGAATCGGACCTCGCAGGTGTTTACACAAGTTTCGGCAGGGGAAGGATGCCTGGCATCGTCGCATAAACTGGTTGACCGGCTTGTCCTCTGCCGCATGGTACCGGTCGGTGGATCCTGCGGTTGCACTCTGGACTCCAGAAGGCACGAGGGTACCGGGTGCCGGAAAGCGGCGGGATGATGGCACCTGTGCCCGACCATTCCGCCGCCAGCGATGACCAGATTGAAATTGTTGGAGCCGGGCCCGCGGGCCTCGTCTGCGCGATAGTTCTGGCCAAGGCCAACCGCCGGGTCACGGTGCGTGAATGGCACAAGGATGTCGGTCACCGTTTCCATGACGATTTTCAGGGTCTGGAGAACTGGACCGACGCGCAGGACGTTCTGGACGAACTCGCTGCGGTCGGAATCGCCGCCGATCTCGATCATCGCGGTATCACCGAAGGCGTCGTCTTTGACAGCCGCGCCACGGCGCACCGGGTTCATGATTCAAAGCCCCTGTTCTATCTGTTGCGGCGGGGCAACGCCGTGGGGACGCTGGACCGCGCCCTGCTGGATCAGGCCCAAGCGGCCGGGGTCGAGGTGCGGTTCAATGATCGGGTCACGGCCACGGCGGGGAACATGATCCTGGCAGGCGGGCCGCGCCGTGCTGATATCATCGCGGTCGGCTACGTCTTTGACACGGCCATGCCCGATGGTGCCTGGCTTGCGTTCGGGCCGGAACTTGCCCCGAACGGCTACGCCTATCTACTCGTGAACGAAGGACGCGGAACGGTGGCGAGTTGCATCTTTACGGGGTTTCGCGATCAGGCGAAGCATCTTGCGGCGACGGTATCGTATTTCGAACGTCACGCCGGGCTGCAAATGCAGAATGCGCGCGGCTTCGGCGGTTTCGGAAATGTCAGATTGCCACGCACAGCGATGCAGGGCGGAAAACCGGTGATCGGCGAGCACGCGGGGTTTCAGGACGCGCTGGCAGGATTCGGGTTGCGCTATGCGATGCGAACGGGCCGGCTGGCGGCAGAGAGCCTGATACACGGAACCGACTACACCGAAGCCTGGCGGCAGAGTTTGGAACCGGGCCTGAGTGCCGGCGTGGTCAACCGGTTCATGTTCAACCGGACCGGCGCGCGCGGATTGGATTATCTGATCGGAAAACTCGGTGCCAACGACACCCGCTCGGTATTGGCGACGGCCTATCGGCTGTCGTTTACCAAGCGCCTCGTGCTGCCGCTCGCCCGGTTTCGCTATCGCGAACCTCTCAAAGACCGCAGTTGCGACCATGTCGCTTGCGATTGCGTCTGGTGCCAGCACGGTCTCCATGATCCGTCCGGTGTCTGACCGCCCTGGCCATCGCGCCACCATCGAGATCAAAGCAGGTTCTCGCGCCATCATATCAGGAAGCGGCGCACCAGTCGACGACCCTGACGTTGCTGCCAGATTCACGATGCGCTAAGCGGGAACCATGCGCGTCTTTGACAGAAATTTTATTCGGGCGGACGGTATCAGCCGCAAAGCAACGGGCGTCTCGCGGTCGAGCAAACATGCGCGCGCTGCGATGTGTGTGCCGGACCTCGGCGAGGGCGAGGGCACGTTCCGGCTTTTCGTCGAAGGCGATGTGCTTTTCGACGAGATGATCGCCGCGATTGAGCGCGCGACGCGCGATATCCGCATGGAGTCCTATATCTTTGCGGCCGACGAGGTCGGCGCGCGTTTCGTGGCCGCGCTCGCGGAAAAAGCGCGCGCCGGCCTTGACGTGCGGCTGCACCTCGACGCCTTCGGTGCCGGCCAGAGAAACTTTCGCAGGCTGCGACACGAATTGAAACAGGCCGGGGTCCGGTTCCGCTGGTTTCGCCCCTTCAGCCTGCTGCACCCGCTGAGATATCTGCAACGCAACCACCGCAAGCTTCTGGTCGTCGATGGCCGGGAAGCATTCCTGGGCGGTTTCAACATACGCCGACTGAACTCGCGCCGACTTCACGGCGAGACCCGTCAGCGAGACACCCATGTGCGCGTCGCGGGCCCGCTGGTGGAGCTCGCTGTCAGGCATTTCGAGCGACTCTGGCTTGACGCTGGCCAGCTTCCGGCAAGCGCGATTCCCGATGATACCAAGGGGATCGAGGGGTTGCTGGTGCCGAGCTACTCGCGCCTGTGCCGCAAGCGGCTTGCCTGTCTGCATGCGGGGCTGATCGAAATGGCGCAAACCCACGTTTATCTGACCTCACCATATTTCAGTCCTGGAACCGTGGTCGACCGCGCGCTTCAGGCCGCCGCCCGGCGCGGCGTGGACGCACGTTTGCTGGTCCCCCGCCGGAGCGATCCGCCGGTCGCCGGCTGGGCGACTCGGGCTGCATATGCGCACCTTCTGTCGGCGGGCGTGAGGGTCTATGAATACCTGCCGCGCCAACTGCATGCCAAGACTTCGGTCATCGACGCGGCTTGGTCGATCGTGGGCTCGGCAAACCTCGACTACCGAAGCCTGTTCATCAACCAGGAGCTCGTGTTGATCGCTCGGGATCGGACCCTGGCCGAGCAACTGCAGGCGCAGTATCTGGGCGACCTCGCAGAGGCCGCTGAAATCACCCAGCCGGCGTGGCACCGCCGCGGCTTGCGCGCGCGTGGCCTGGAGGCGATTGGCTGGGCCGCGCGACGACTGCTGTAGCTGTCAGAACCGCTCGACCCATGCCAGCCCGGATCGGGCGTCCCGGTCGGAGCTGCCAAACGACTGCCTCCGGCCTGCGAGACCGCCCGCATCCTCACACTGCAAACGCGCCAATGTCCGAATTCCTGTAATGCTGTCCGTCGAGCCGCGTCTATAGAACGAAGGCAACAAGAGGAGGTCCAGATGGACAGTCTTTCCAATACCCCGAAGCAAGCCAGCGCCGCCGAGAAATCGACCGGATGTTGCGGCGGCAAATCCGACGCGCAGGGCCAAGCCAAGCCCGAGCCGCGCGTCACGGAATCCGCCAAGGAGACGCCGGCCAAATCCGGCTGCTGCTGCGGCCACTGACACGACACCCCCGCGCGGGATCTGCGTCCCGCGCGAGCCACGGCACGGCGGCGCCGGATAGCAAGGCTCTTGCGGACCGGTCCCACCGGCGGCGAGGAGGGAACAAGCCATGATGCCTATCATCTATTTCACCGCAGTCGCGGCGATCCTTTTCCTGGCCCTGCGCATGACGTGCGGGGCATGTGTCATGGGCGCGGATACCGCGACGGGGCGCGCGCGCCTGCCACTTGTGCCGCTGGGCTGGGCGCTGAGCCTGTTTCTGGCGGTGACCTATCTGGTCTGCATCGCGTTCGATCTGATCTTTCCCGGCTATGCGATGTACCAGACCTGGTCCGGCCTGCTGCCAGGGTTCGTCTGGCTGACACCGCTTGGCTTCATCGTCGGTCTGGTCGAGAGCTTTCTCTATGGCTGGTATGCCGCGTTGATCTTCGGCGGGCTCTTCAACGCCATCGCGAATAGGGAGACTTAGGCATGACACAAATCACACGTCCGAAACTACGCTTTCTGGGTGCCGCCGGGACCGTGACGGGATCGCGTTATCTGATCGAGGCCATGGGACGGCGCATTCTCGTGGATTGCGGCCTGTTCCAGGGGTTCAAGAACCTGCGAGAACGCAACCGCAAAACGTTTCCCGTGCGTCCGAACACGATCGACACTGTGCTGCTCACACATGCACATCTCGACCATTCGGGATACCTGCCGGCGCTGATCCGGGCGGGGTTCGGCGGCCGGGTCCACTGCACCGAGGCGACAGCAGACCTTTGCGGGCTTATCCTGCCCGACAGCGGACACATTCAGGAAGAAGAGGCGCGCTTTGCCGCCCGGAGGGGGTTTTCCAAACACAAGAACCCCAAACCGCTCTATACGCTCAAGGATGCAGAGGCGGCGCTGGAACGCCTTCGGCCGCATGGCTTCGATCAGAGGATCGACCTCGGCGACGGGGTCGCCGCCCGTTTCATCCCGGCCGGGCACCTTCTGGGCGCCGCCCAGATCCGTTTCGAGATCGGCGACAGGGTCGTCCATTTCAGCGGCGATCTGGGCCATGATCCCGATCCGCTGATGCGGCCGCCGAAACCGTTCGGTGGAGCCGATGTGCTGGTCTGCGAATCCACCTACGGCAATCGCTCCCATCCCGATACCGACCCCGAGGCCGAACTGGCCCCAGTCCTGAAGCGCACGTTTGCCCGTGGCGGCACGGTACTGATCCCGTCATTTGCGGTCGGACGGGCGCAGGGGGTGATGCTGCATATCGCGCGGCTCATGGCGCGGGGGGACATTCCCTATGTACCGGTGTTCCTCAACAGCCCGATGGCCGTGGATGCGACCGATATCTATCACCGCCACCACGCAGAGCATCACGTCAGCCGCGAAGACTGCGTCGCGATGTTCGAGATTGCCAAGCGCGTCAACACGGTCGAGCAATCGAAGGATCTGAACACGCGCCAGGGCCCGATGATCATCGTCTCCGCCAGCGGAATGCTGACCGGCGGGCGCATCCTGCACCATCTGGCAAGCTTTGGCGGCGACAGGCGGAACACGATCCTGCTGTCCGGCTTTCAGGCCGGCGGAACACGTGGCGCGGTGCTGGCCGATGGCGCGCGAACCTTGCGCATGTTCGGACGAGAGTTCCCGATCGAGGCCGAAGTGGTTCAGCTCCAGTCCTTTTCCGGGCATGCCGATGCCGACGAAATCCTGCGCTGGATGTCCGCCGGTCCCGCACCCACGATGACCTATCTGACCCACGGGGAACCTTCGGCTGCGGACACCCTGAGATTTCGCGTCAAACACGAGCTTGGACGATCCGTGCGCGTCCCGGAGCACCTCGAATCCGTCTATCTGGACCGGCCGCGATGACCGATACGCTTGCTCTTGTCCCCGCCGGGATCGACACCTACCGGCAACCGGTCGTCTATATGAACGAAGACTGCCACATCTGTCGCTCCGAGGGGTTCGCGGCCCAGACCCGTGTGCGGATCGACCTGGAGGACCGTTGGATCATCGCAACCCTGAATGTCGTTGGCCGCGGAGCGTGGCTTGACGTGGATCAGGCGGCGCTGTCCGCCTCGGCTTGGGCGGCGCTTGGTGCGCGAGCAGGGGACAAGGGAGCGTTTTCTCATCCCGAACCGCCCGTTTCCGCGTCGATGATCCGGTCGAAAGCCTATGGCGACAGGCTGGATCAGGCTGGGTTCGCGGCAATCGTGAGCGACACGCTCGACAGCCGGCTGTCCGATCTCGAGCTTGCCGCTTTCGTCACCGCCTGTGCGGGTGAGCGGCTGGATGAGCCCGAGACCGTGGCACTGACCCGCGCCATGCAGGGCGCCGGGCAGACGCTCGACTGGGGAGGGCGGACCATTCTCGACAAGCATTGCGTCGGCGGTTTGCCGGGCAATCGAACGACGCCGATCGTGGTTGCTATCATCGCCGCAGCGGGGCACCTGATTCCCAAGACGTCCAGCCGTGCGATCACGTCGCCGGCAGGGACGGCCGACACGATGGAGGCCATGGCACCCGTTGCGCTCGACGCCGCCGCGCTGCGCAGGGTAGTCGAAGCAGAAGGCGGGTGCATCGTCTGGGGTGGCGGGCTCGCCCTCAGCCCCGCCGACGATCATTTCATTCGTGTCGAACGCCCGCTTGATTTCGACTCGACCGGTCAGTTGGTGGCAAGCGTACTGTCGAAGAAGGCCGCGGCGGGTGCCACGCATGTCCTGATCGACATGCCGGTCGGACCCACGGCCAAGGTGCGCTCTGAGAAGGCTGCCGAGGCACTCGGCGTCCGTGTGTCAGCGGTCAGCAATGCGTTGGGTCTGAACCTGGCGCTGCATATCAGCGACGGCATCGCTCCGGTCGGGCGCGGCATCGGCCCGACGCTGGAAGCCATCGACGTGCTGGCGGTCCTGCGACGCGCGCCGGATGCGCCTGCGGACCTGCGCGAAAGGGCGCTGGATCTGGCCGGGCATCTTCTGGACCTCGCTCCCGACGGCGTGGCGGGGCAGGGACGAGACCGGGCCCGGGCTCTGCTGGATAGCGGCGCGGCTGAGGCCAGGTTCATGGCGATCTGTGAGGCGCAGGGCGGGTTCCGGGAACCCGGAACGGCGGCGCAGCGGATCGAGATACACGCCCCCCACGCGGGCCTTTTGACATCCGTGGATAACCGCCGGATCGCCCGCATCGCCAAGCTGGCAGGCGCGCCGCGTCAGAAATGCGCAGGCATTCGCTTGCTGGTGCGGTTGGGCGACCGGGTGGACGAGGGCCAGCCGCTCTATGAACTCCATGCCGAGACAGCGGGCGAACTGGCCTATGCCCTGGCCTATGCCGAATCCCAAACCGGGGTTCTCACGCTGTCCGAGGAGGGCCCATGATCCTCATACCGTTTCCCGAAATGAAGCTACTGACCGAAACTCTGGCACTCGCGATGGGGGCGGAATTGCGCACGCTCGACTGGCACCATTTCCCCGATGGCGAAAGCCTGATGACCTTGCCGGGCGATCTGGACGGGGCCGACGTGGCGCTCCTGGCGACATTGCGCGATCCCGACCGTCTTGCGCTGCCCCTGCGTTTCGCCGCGGCGACGGCCCGCGAGATGGGCGCGCGGCGCGTCGGTCTGATCGCACCTTATCTAGGCTACATGCGGCAGGACCGCCGTTTCGAGGCCGGGCAGGCGGTCAGCGCGCGGCTGTTCGCGCAATTCCTGGGGGAAAGTTTCGACTGGCTGGTGACGGTCGATCCGCATCTGCACCGGATCGCGCGGCTGGAGGAAGTTTTCCCGATCCCAGCGGTGCGCGCCGTTTCCGCCCCACTGCTTGCGAACTGGATCAAGACAAACCTGCCCGACGCCGTTCTTTTGGGGCCCGACAGCGAAAGCCAGCAATGGGTGGCCGAGGTAGCCCGGCTGGCCGGACGGCCCTATGAAGTGCTGCGCAAGGTCCGGACCGGCGACCGTCAGGTCGAGGTCAGCGTGCCGGACAATGCCGCGTTGCGCAATGGCACGCCCGTGATCCTGGACGATATCGCCTCTTCGGGGCGGACCTTGGTGCGCACCATTGAACGGCTCGTTGCGGCGGGCATCCGCGCGCCGGTGTGCCTCGTGATCCACGCGGTTTTCGCCGGTTCCGCGCATGATGACATTCTGGCAGCCGGTGCCGCAAGGATCATCACCACCGACACCATACCGCATCCATCGAATGCGATCCGAATCGCCAGCGTTCTGGCTGAAGCATTCGGGTCGCTTGGGGTGCGAGCGGGCACAAGCATCGACTAGAGAAGCAGGGAAATCAGGATGTCCGAAAACCACAACAGGCATTTGGAGACGCCCGCCGCCGGGCAAGTGCGGACAAGGGATCGGGCCGCTCTCTATCGTGACAACGAACCGGCCTTTGCGGATTGGGCGCTTGGCGCGGGTCTTGCGGCCCATGACGACCTGACACAGGTGCGGGTCCACGACATGGTGGATATTCTCGAGCGTCGCGGGCGTGTGCGCGACAGGGCCGAAGCCTGGCGTATCCTCGCCGCAGCAGACCGGATCACGAAGGCGGCAATGTGGCTCGTTGTGCATATGACCTATGCGCGAAACGTGCGCACGGACGGGACACCGCTTGACGCCGAGGATTTCAAAGCCGGTCCCGATGGTCATACCGGCGGGTCGCTCAACATGGTCCCTGCCTATGTCGGCTATCTGGCTGCAAACGCGCTTGGCAGCATGACACGATCCTGGCTGATGGGACAGGGGCATTGCGTTGCCGCGATCGACGCGGTGAACCTCATCGTCGACAACATGTCGTCCGAACAGGAGAACCGATACTCGTTTTCCGATCCCGGCCTGACGCGCTTCGTTCGGGATTTCTATTCCTACGAGATCACCGTCGAGGGACGCCCCGCATCTGCGCTTGGCAGCCATGTGAACGCGCATACCGCCGGCGGTCTCATCGAAGGCGGCTATCTCGGCTTTGCCGGGCTGCTCTACGGGCACATGCCTCAGCCCGGTGAACATCTTGTGGCGTTCATGAGTGACGGTGCTTTCGAAGAACAGCGCGGAAGCGACTGGGCACCGCGCTGGTGGCGTTCGAAAGACACCGGGCCGGTCGCCCCGATCATGATCGCGAACGGTCGACGGATCGACCAGCGCACGACAATGGCGCAATCCGGCGGCGTGGACTGGTTCCGTCGGCACCTGCGGCTGAACGGTTTCGATCCGATCGATCTGGACGGGCGCGATCCGGCAGCCTTCGCTTGGGCGATCTTTGAGATCGAGGAACGTCTCGCCGCCGATGCCCTGGCCGTCCGGGAAAAGGACGAAGCACCTGCGGTCCGTCTGCACTACGGCATCGCGGAGACGGTCAAAGGTTTTGGATTTCCCGGCGCCGGCACGAACCGTGCGCATAACCTGCCGCTCGAGGGCAATCCGCGAACCGACGCGGCCGCCCGCCGTGACTTCAACGAGGGTGCCGCGAATCTCTGGGTGCCGCCAAAAGACCTGTCGGATGCGGTGCTTGCGCTCAACAACCACGACGCCTCGGGACGTCCCAAGGAGCGGGCCCATCCCCTGATCTCGCGCCCGGCGGTGACGCCCAGCCTGCCCGAACCGCCGTGGCACGCCTCTGAGGGTCGCAGAAACGTCTCGCCGATGGAAGGTCTCGACCGATACTTCGAAGCGCTTGTCCTGGCCAATCCCGGCCTGCGCGCCCGCGTCGGCAACCCTGATGAAATGCGCAGCAACAGGATGAACGCGACACTAGATCTGCTGAAGCATCGTGTGACCGCCCCTGAGCCCGGGATGCCGGAATCCGAGACCGGTGGCGTCATAACAGCCCTTAACGAAGAAGCCGTCATATGCGCCGTTCTGGCAAACAAGGGCGGTCTCAATCTGGCAGTCTCCTACGAAGCCTTCGCCACGAAAATGCTTGGAGCCTTGCGTCAGGATCTGATCTTCACGCGGCAATTGACCGTCGCAGGTCGCCAGCCCTATTGGCTTGGCTTGCCGGTCGTCCTCACCTCGCACACGTGGGAGAACGGCAAGAACGAGCTGTCGCATCAGGACACGACCGCTGCCGAAACGATGTGGGCGGAGATGTCCGATCTCTCTCGCGTCGTGTTTCCTGTGGACTGGAACAGTGCCGTCGCATGCCTGCGGGATGTCTTTCGATCACACGGGGCGATCTGGACGATGGTGGTTCCCAAGCGCGAAGTTCCAGACGTGCTATCTCCCGAACTGGCGCAACGGGTGCTGGCCGACGGCGCGGTCTGCCTGCGCGATGTCGGTGGCGATGACCCGGAATTGATCCTGGTCGCCGTCGGCGCCTACCAACTGGCCGAAACTCTCACGGCGTCGGATCGCCTGAAAGAAAAGAGCGTGCGGCACCGTGTCATCGTGATGGTCGAGCCGGGACGGTTCCGCAGCCCCCGCGACGATCATGAGGCGAAGATGACCGCCTCCGACGCGACGCTCGAAATGTTCTTTCCCGAAACGGCAGGCGCCCGGGTCTTTGTCTCGCATACCAGGCCGGAGCCGCTCGGCGGTCTCCTCCGCCGCCTCGATACCGGATCGCGGAAGTCGAGATTCCTCGGGTTCTGCGGTCGCGGTGGCACACTCGATGCAGACGGAATGCTGTTCGCCAACCGATCAACCTGGGCGCATGTTCTTGCGGCTGCGGCGGATGTCACGGGGCGGCGGGCGCTGGATTTTCTGACAGAAGCCGAATTCGATGCGGTTCAGGGACGTCGCGCGCCCGCAGGAGTTCTTTTCAAGGGACATGACGTATGACGCGAAAAACGACTGGCCAGAACCTTGCAGAGACCGCGCGAATGGCTCCGACGGGTGGGGGCTGGTTTCATGTATCCTCGATCCACAACTGACTACGGGAATGTGTTATGACAAGACATCACGAAAAACATTTGGATAATGACAATCCGCCGCGGCCGCCCTCGTTCTGGAAATCACGCGCGGGCATCTACCTGATCTTTGCGCTCATCCTTGGCGGACTTCTGCTGGGTTACGAGCACCGTGTGCACATTCTGAGCAGTGGATTGCTGATCTGGCTCCCTTTGCTGCTTTGTGTTGGCATGCACTTCTTCATGCATGGCGGGCATGGTGGCCACGGCGGGCATGGTGGTCACGGGTCGGGAGATGACAAAACATGACCGACCCGGGATCATCTTACGGCCTTTGGCTGCTCGTGTTCATCAATTCAGCGGTCTTCATCCTATTCGCTTTCAGCTTCTTCAAGCCGCAAACATCGCGCGACTGGCGCAGCTTCGGAGCCTTCAGTGCCTTCATCGTCGCGCTTTTTGTCGAAATGTACGGGTTTCCGCTGACGATCTTCTTCCTGTCGGGTTGGCTCCAATCCAACTGGCCGGGGATTGACTGGTTTGCCCATGACAGCGGGCACCTGCCGGAAATGATGTTTGGCTGGAGTTCGAACCCGCATTTCGGGCCGTTCCATTTCCTCAGCTTTGCATTCATCGGTGGGGGCTTCTGGCTGATCTCGGTGGCCTGGCACCATCTCTGGGCCGCTCAGCGGGCCGGGCGACTGGCCATCACAGGCCCCTACGCCCGGATACGGCATCCGCAGTATGTGGGATTCGTTCTCATTATGGCCGGGTTCCTTGTGCAATGGCCGACGATCCTCACGCTCGCCATGTTCCCGGTTCTGGTCTGGATGTATGCGCGACTTGCCAAGAGCGAGGAGGCCGACAGCCGGGCCCGGTTTGGCGAGGCATGGGAGAGATATGCAGAGGATGTTCCCGCGTTTCTGCCTCGATTCCGGGAAGTTGCCGCGCAATGAACGCAAGCGTTCTGTTCCGTTTTTTGCAGAGCGCAAGCTGGCTATCGGGAAACCGGAGCGGCGTCAGTTTTTGCCGACGATCGAGCGCTCGCCTGCGAATTGATCGAAGATTGAGTTTGATATCGGAAATGCAAGACGGATTTGCGATTTAGAAGCGCCGAGACCAAGAGGGTGAACGGAGTGAGCAATCTGGTGATCCTCGGAGGATCCGGTGATGTCGGGTCGCGGCTTGTTCGCCTCCTTTCCGACCATCAGGAATGGAAGGTTTGGGCGGTTTCCAGGCGAAACCGTGCGGTTGAAACGGCGCATGAAAACGTGGTTTACACAGCCCTCGACGTGGCGCGCCCCGACGCGGCCCATTCACTTCCCGACGACGCCATGGTCGTAAATCTGACCGAAGCGACACCGCCGGGGCTGGTCGCTGAAATTCTCGCAAGAGGCGGTACGGTGCTCGATACATCGGCGACGCCGAGCTATGTCCACGCCCTGATCCGGGCGGCGGACGGGACAAACGGGTGTCTTGTGACGGGTGTTGGAACTGCTCCGGGTCTCAGCACATTGATGGCGGCAGCTCTGGCAAGCGACAAACGGGTAGAGACGCTGCGTATCGGAGTCGAGCTTGGCATGGGCCGTCACTACGGGAAGGCAGCGTCTGAGTGGTTCTTTCGGACGCTTGGACAGCCTTATGACGACCCGGTGACGGGCCGGTCTGTATTTCCTGGCACGCACCCCTGGTGGTTTAGTTTCGCACAGAACGAGGCGCCGAGACTGGCGCTCGATGTGGCGTTTCCCGATGAGGGAATTCATCCTGGCGGACGCGAAGTCCGTGTTCACCATTACCTGGCCGTCGATCCGCCATTTGTCACACGCCTGTTTGCAGTGGCACAACGGCTTTGGCTCGGACGCTGGATGTCAGAGCATTCCCGGCGATTGACAAAGCTTTCAGAGTGGCTGCCGCAATTCGGGCAATTTAGAACACGGATCGCGGCGGTTGCGTTCGATCGCGACGGCAAAGAGATTGCCGCGAACCTGTTCGAAGGTGGCGATCAGGCTGATTTGACGGCTGCGATGATATTGGTGACACTTGATGCAATGCGGTTCGGCGATGCGCGACAGGCAGGGGCCAATTCGATTGTTGACCACCTTGATCTGGAGCAGGCGCTGAGCGGTCTGCGTCGCCACTTGGCAGGCGGAGCGGCCATACACACGAACGCTTGGCAAAGGCCAAATTAAGAAACGGGAAAGACGGGGCAAATCATGAATCACGAGCACGGCCACGGCGGCGACGGCTACAAGAAGAACTCCATCACTTTGGGCGGCGCGGTTGCCATGGGCACGGGCGTGATGATCGGGGCAGGGATCTTTGCCCTGACAGGGCAGATTGCCGAACTGGCCGGGCCGCTCTTTCCCATTGCGTTCATCATCGGTGCGATCGTGACCGGGTTCAGTTCCTACAGCTACATCAAGATGTCCAACGCCTGGCCTTCGGCAGGGGGGATCGGGATGATCCTGCAAAAATGCTACGGACCCGGCGGGATTGCCGCGGGGGCGGCGCTTTTGATGGCGCTCAGCATGGTGATCGCGGAAAGCCTCGTCGCAAGGACCTTTGCCACCTATCTTTTGCGTCCGTTCGATATCGAGGGCGGGCCGCTGGTGCCCATCCTGGCCGTTGGGGTAATCCTTTTCGCCTTCGTCGTAAACATCGCGGGCAACCGGTCAATTGGGCTGTTCTCGATGGTCATGGCCGCAATCAAGATCGGGGGCATCGCGCTCTTCGGGATCGCGGCCCTGTGGTCGAGCGGGTTTGAATTCGCAGCCGCGTCGCGGGACGCTGTGGATTTCGGCCCGATGGGTTTCGTCGCCTCGGTCGCGCTTGCCATTCTTGCGTTCAAGGGGTTCACGACGATCACCAACAGCGGCGCCGAGATCACCGATCCCAACCGCAACGTGGGGCGCGCGATCATGATTTCGATTGCGCTGTGCGTCGTCGTCTATCTGCTCGTGGCCTTCGGTGTCGGGTCCAGCCTGACCATAGACGAGATCATTGCCGCCAAGGACTATTCGCTGGCCGAGGCGGCGGAACCGGCATTGGGGCAGGTAGGCTTCCTGCTAACGGTCCTGCTGGCCGTTGTGGCGACGGCCTCGGCGGTTCTGGCGAGTGTCTTTGCGGTCTCGCGGATGCTTGCGATGCTGACGGATATGAAGATGATCCCGCATAGTCACTTCGGCATGTCCGGTCCGATCCAGCGGCATACGCTGGTTTACACCGTGGTGATCGCATCCTTCCTTGCTGTGTTTTTCGATCTGAGCCGCATCGCGTCGTTGGGTGCGTTCTTCTATCTGATGATGGATATGGCCGTGCATTGGGGTGTCTGGCGCTACCGCAGGGCAGAGATCGGTGCCTCGGGTGTCATCATTCTTGCAGCACTCGGGTTTGATGCGATCGTTCTGGTCGCGTTCACTGCCATGAAATTACAAAGCGATCCCGCGATTGTCGCCTACGCGGCCCTTACGATCGCGGGAGTCTTTCTGTTCGAACGCGCCTACCTGTCGCGCTGGCTGGCGCCGCAAGATGAGCCCGCCCACAGTTGACGGATGTTGCCACGCAATCGGTTCGCGACGGGCGGCGCGCGGGGTTCGCCATGCTCGTCGGTCTTGCTCTGGGTATAGTGGCCGCGAACTCGCCGCTGGCGGACATCTACGCGATTGTGCATCACCTGCCTCTGCGGGTTGGGGCGGGCGACTGGGCAATCGAAGCCCCTCTGATCGAGTGGATCAATCAGGGCCTTCTGACGGTCTTCTTCTTTCTCATCGGTCTTCACACAAATCTTGAGCTGACCCGTGGGGCGCTGACCGAACCCGGTGCGGCCATGCTTCCGGCAAGTGCGGCGCTTGGGGGCATGATTGTGCCGGCAGCGATCTACTTCGGGCTCAATGCCGGAGATGCCGTCGCCCTGCGTGGCTGGGCAATCCCGATTGCGACAGACATCGTCTTGGTCCTTGGCGTCCTCTCGCTGTTTTCGGGCCGGGTTGACCCTGCGGTCATCGCCTTTGCCACAGCCGCAGCGATTTTCGACGACCTTGGCGCAGTAATTGTCATCGCATTGTTCTACGGAGCCTTCGATCAGTTTTGGCCGCTTTGGGTGGTGGTTGGCGGCTTAGCAGGTCTATTTCTGCTCAATCGAACCCGAAGGGCATCTCTCTTGCCTTATCTCGCCTTCGGCTGCGTTCTCTGGGCAGGACTTATACTGACCGGTCTCGAAGGAGCCATTGCAGGGGCAATTGTCGGAATTTCATTGCCGCTGTCGTCGTTTCCGCCAAGAGCGACAGCGCGCGCCGAGCGGCGCGTTTCGCCAGTTGCTCTGTTCTTTGTTGTGCCAATCTTCACATTCTTCAACGGCGGCGTCATGATGGATTTTCCTCCTGCTGACCCACAGGCATGGTCTGTCGCAATCGGCATTGCGATTGCTTTGATTGTCGGTAAGCCTTTGGGAATTCTCGGCGGAACACTTCTAGCGCTTCGCCTCGGCATCGGAACACTCCCGCCCGGCACCTCGATGCGGGACGTCATTAGGGTCTCACTGCTGGCTGGCGTCGGTTTCACCATGAGCTTGTTCATCGTCGGTGCGGCATTCGATGCAACTCCGATCGCCGCAATGGCAAAACTCGCCGTTGTGAGCAGTTCAGCTTTCGCCGCATTGCTCGGCATCATTGCGTTCAAGATGCGCTGATTGGTTGAGCCCCTAGAACGGATGCCTCACTCCTCGTCTTTGGGCTCGACACAAGGCTCCCAGTCCCACAGGCGGTTCATCATCGCAAACAGGAAGGATGCGGACCAGGCAATCAGCAGGAACCCGTTGAGGGCCTCGACACCGGCGATAAACCTCATATGTCCGGTTGGGACGATATCGCCAATCCCGAGCGATGTGTACATGACAGCCGAGAAATATAGATAGTCGAGCGGGTGTGCCATGTCGGGTCCCTCAAAGCCACCGATCCCGAACCACGCCCCCGCAATCCAGAAGCCGCCTGCGAAGAGCCCGATCTGGAACAGATGGGTGACAAACAACAGACTCACGATAGACAGAACGCGCGTATGCGGCCACATCGGAATGGATGCCATGTGGCCGGAGCAGAAGCGCAGGGATACCAAATGCAGATAGGCTGTTGCGACAAAGAGTGCGACAGATATGGCTATCGAAACTAACAACTGTGATCTCTCTCTTGATCTTGTCGGCACGAGAATGGGTTATGACCCAATGCGTCAAGATAAACTAGGATCAGCCATTTTTGGAGGCTCGGGCTATTGGGCGATGTGGGAGGCATTGTATTGCGCGTTATTGCAGCGCCTGTTGACCGATCCTGCTTCGCGGGAAAGCCAATGTTGAAATTGGTCGCTTTCTGGAAGTTTCGGCGACAGAAACTCTCCAAAAATTAATAAAAGAACGACTCTCAGATATCTGGGCGTTCACCACCATAATTAACATAAACTTCACTATCGGATATTGAATTGTACGCGCAAAGTTAGAATGTCCCACATTTGCAAAGTAGAAGTGTCACACTTCCCTGTTGATCTAACAGGATTGGAGTGTGTCTGTGGGATTGGTGATCATGAGCGAGCGCGAACTGAACCGCATAGAAGTACTGAGCCAAGTGAGCCAAGGCCGGATGACGGCTGTGACGGCCGCCAATGTGCTTGGATTGAGCCGCAGACAAGTTCACCGTCTTCTAAAGACATTTCAGGCTGATGGTCCGGCGGCGATCCGGCACAAGGCGCGCGGCCGGGCTTCGAACAATCGGATCGACCCGGCGATCCGTGATTTTGCGGTGACGCTGGTTCGGGAGACCTACATCGATTTTGGACCGACCTTGGCGGCGGAGAAGCTCGAGGAAGATCACGGGCTCAAGGTTTCGCGGGAAACGCTGCGCAAGTGGATGCAGGATGCCGGGATCTGGTTGTCGCGTAAACACCGCAGGACGTTTCATCAGCCACGATTACGTCGGGAATGCTATGGTGAATTGATCCAGATAGATGGATCGGATCACCACTGGTTTGAAGATCGCGGCCCTGCCTGCACCTTGCTTGTCTTCATTGACGATGCGACCAGCACGTTGATGCATCTGGAGTTCGTGACGTCTGAGAGCACGTTCAGCTACTTCGGCGCGCTGGAGGCTTATCTGCATGCGCATGGACGCCCGGTGGCGTTCTACAGCGACAAACACACGGTGTTCCGCGTCGCGAGCCAAGGCGCGAAGTCAGGCCATGGTATGACCCAGTTCGGCCGTGTTTTGAACGAGCTCAACATCGAGATCCTCTGCGCGAACAGCAGCCAAGCCAAGGGTCGTGTCGAACGCGCCAACCGGACGCTTCAGGACCGGCTGGTGAAAGAGTTGCGCCTGGCGGGCATCTCGGACATGCAATCCGCCAACGCCTTCCTTCCGGTGTTCATGGAACGGTACAATGCAAGATTTGCCAAGGCCCCGCGCCGGCCGGACGATCTGCATCGCGCGCTGAATGTGGAGCCGGATCGGCTGGCGGATATTCTGTGCTTTCGTGATGAACGCTATGTCGGCCAGCAACTGGCCTTTTCCTACCAGCGGCTGCGGATCATCCTGCAAGAGAACGAGATCACCCGTGGCCTGCCCGGCAAGTATGTCGATAGCTACGAGTTCGCTGACGGTCGTCTGGAATTCCGCTGGAAGGGCGTCTCGCTCCCCTACTCCGTCTTCGACAAGGACCAGCGTGTCACCCATGCGGCAATCACCGAGAACAAGCACCTGAGCGCAGTGTTGGAGCACATCAAAGCGGAACAGGACAAGGCTCCGCCAAAGAAACGCCGAGCGGGAAAACAGCGTTCTCGCTATGAGCCGACCGGTCGCCGAAACGATGGCTGGAACAGCCTTGCAGACCAAAAGCGCATCGCTGAACGCAAAGCCAGTCAGGGCTGCGATAGCTGAGGTCTCCGCCCTGTCAGGCTTTGCTCCCCTCAGCGCATTTGGTGACACTTCTACTTTGCAAACCAGGTGACATTTCTACTTGGTTGCAACATGAATCGCGCCGTGTTTCTCGGCTCCAAAGCTTGGCAAGCGAACCTACCTGGAAATTTCCCCTGCTAACACCGCTCGTCCGTGCACCGCCAAGGTTGCTGAAAACCTCTGGCACCCAAACTTGCGGATTACATCCAGTACGCGCGCTTCGTAGGCAGCGTGACCGATCAAACGACACAGGTCGGACGCGTGGAACTGGCGGTTCGCAGTCGGGGCGGCTTGCATCTGTCTCAGCAATTCGCGCTCTTTGGGGTCTGCTACCCGCTTCTGCGATGGTTTCACCTCGGGACGAGGCCGAGTCCCCGACGAATTCCGCCATCGGCGCATGAAGCCAAGCAGGAAGCCGGCCGGCACCCTGCCGTTGCCTCGGGACCGATTGAAGGCGAGGAAGCGGTCCCAAATGACCTGGGTGTCGACGTTCCAGCAGGGCAACGTGGCCTTCGCTGCTTTGATGAGCTCTGCCCAACTGGTCTGAAAAACATTCGAACTCGCTGTGATGTCGATCAGTCCTGCGAAGATAGTTTTGTTATTATTATCTCTAGATAGTGATGTGTCACCTTCACCTGACACGAGATCATGGGTTTCACTCTCCTCGTCGAAGGCGGAAAACCGAAAGATCCAGGGCGCGAACTTGCCATTCGGCTTCGCCCGCTCGAGCTGCAACTCCGACGTCTCAAGTTCGCTCAAAAGAACCGAAAGATATTGTCGTGAGACACCCATCCTCTCTGCCAGGGCAGAGAGGGTGAAGGCTGCCGTTCCGCGCGACAAACCGTTGTAGCCATCCTTCCAGGCGATGGCATCGAGGATGAGGGTGGCAAGCTTGTGCGCTGCAACAGAGAGATTTGTCTGCGTGATCCGTCGCAGGATCAGGCCGGTCGTAGGTTCCATGGTCGAGGTCTCCTTGGAGATCCGACGCCATGTCGTGAGACAACAACATTCTTGCCAGCAAAACAACTTTGCTGGTTGCAGGTGTTTTGGCGGTGCGCTAGGAAACTCTTGTTCACGGAGTTTTCTAGCACGGCGTCAGGCTTCACGGTCTGGCGTCGTCTCCTTTTTGGGGGCTTTGCACAGCCTTTCGTGCGGGGTTGTGATGACGCGCGCGGCAAGACCGCGTGCAGATTTTGTCAGTAGCGAACTTCTTCAGAACCATAGTTCCCGGCGTGATCACGCCAGTCGACGAAGACGGAGCGGTAGAAGTAGCTGCCGCATCCATTCGGGATGCTCAGGCCAGATGCAGCCGGCACTTGGCCCACGTTGGATCTTGTCCATCGGTAGTCGCCCTGCACTCCGTAGGACCCCAATCGCGTGGAATCGGTGCGATTGCAGTCGCCATCTCGGTTTTCATGCTGGCGGTACTGAATGTGATAGACGCGAATGCTGCGCACGAAATCAAAGGCGTCGCCTGAGATGTCGATGTCGGCTTGTTCATCCGCCTGGACGCGAACAAGGGGTATCGGAGTCGATACCTGCGGTTCGGGCGGATCGCGAAACGTGATGTCATAAAGGCGTTCCATAGGCGACAACGGACTTGGTTCGTTGAACGACACACCCATCGGACACCGCCAGATTTGTAGGGGCGGCTCGATCGGCCATGGCGTGATCCGCCGAATAAAGACCGCTCTGGCATGGGCGCAGGGCGCGGAGGCAGGCCAGCCGCCCGCAAGGCACAGGAGGATCGCACAGTCCACTTGATAGGCCTGAGCCGGACCTGACGAGGCCATTAGTCCGGATATGCTTATTGCCGTGGCTGTTGCCACGCCGTGGATCACGTGCTTCATGATGCCGACTCCATCTATAATGGTGCAGCGATACGAAACAACATTACCGATAGCAAGGCGATTTGATTGATGGCGACTTGCGATTGTTCGCTTGTGTCGCGTGACGGCTTCCAAGATCTGATGACGGTTTGAGCTCTTGAGGCGTCCTGGAAGCGGCCAAAATTGCGGCCTCCTTTCACGTCCATTGCCAAACAAACAACTGTTACAAAAAGAAAATATGGCGTTCCAATACGGCCACGAAACCGGTCACGGAAGAACAGACCGCATGAGCCCGTCAAACGGCGTGTCGCAGCGCCCATGGTCCCGGGAAGGGCAGTGTCGGAAAACTGTCGAGCCCGGTTCTCCGGCTGGAATCCGGGAACGGAAGGGCGGGTGGAGCAACGATCCTGTGTTGTGGCCTATGTTGGGATCGAACATGCGCTTGAAGACTTATGGCAGTATCTGATACGATTGAGCATGGATAGGAGAGTCTGATGCCAAACGTCCACCTGACCGAACCGATGCAGAAATATGTGCAGGCGCAGATCGAGTCCGGCGCCTACGCCAATCTGAGCGAAGTCGTGCGCGCCGGCGTAAGGATGCTGATGGAGAAGGATGGCGCGCGGCAGTTCTATGCCCTCAAGGCCGATCTCGAGATGGCAGCCACCCTGGCCGAGAATGGGGATTTCGCCGAGTTCGATGCCCAAGCCTTCGAACCGGATGCGTTTGATCGCTGACCCGAATGACGATTCGGCTTTCCGGACAGGCCAAGTCCGACCTTGAAGAGATACGCACCTACACCGTCGAAACATGGGGCAGGGACCAATGGCTCGTCTATTACCGCCAGTTGGTCACCGCCTTCGAGCGGATCACTGGGGATCCCGACGCGGGCCGGGACAGGAGTCTCTTTGTCCCGGGGATGCGGTCCGTCAATTGCCAGCGACACGTGATCTTCTACAAGCGGCTCGATGCGGCGGATGGCGCGGCAGTCATCCTGCGCATCGTGCATCAGCGCCGCAACATGCCCGCACTCGTCTACTACGAGGATCTCGACGGCGGTTAAGCCCATGCGGTTGCTCAGTCCAATAGCTCGATCAGTTTTCCATAGTCTTCACTGACCTCGCGCGCCTCCTGAAACGCCCGTTGGCGCTCGGCATCAAGACAGCGGAAGTATTCCTGAATGTCGGCAATGTAGTCCTCGAAATCAGAACGCAGCAGATCGGCATAGGCACGAATGTCTTCTCGCGACTGAGGCAAGAACGGTCGTTCGGGAGGTACGCAATCTGCTGCCGCGGCTATCGGCATGCTTCCAAGCAGGAACGCGAACAGCAACGGTGCGTTGCGCGCAATAAACAACCGCAGGGCAAAACTCCTTTGCCGCCTTTAAGATTATCATTCTGTCGGCTATCACCGTTATCGGAGCAAGGCGAACTTCGTCAACACGTTATTATTGTCTTGCTATCATTAATGTTGTTTTGTATCGCTCACGGTGTTGCGACCCCGTGGGCCTGATACTGCACCCAGGCAGAACAAGGACCCAAGGGAAGGCCATGATAGAAGAAGCCCCGAATGTGGTTACAGAAGACGGACTGCGCGGCTTGCTCGCCGAGGGCTACCTCATTGAGGTGGTCTGCAAGGAGAGAGCAGAGAAGCGCCATAACAGCTGGTACGGCTCGTGGGTCATCCGCGCCGTCGCCACTGATGGGCGTGACGATAAGATGCTCGTCACCAGCCGAAGCGTCCTCAAGCTCCGCGACTTCAAAACCATCGTTGGCCTTGTCAGTTTCCTGGCCGACATGGGCTGTACGACCGCTAGCATCCCACTTGAAGAAGGTGGCCGCGAGCGCCACGCCGCGCCTCCGGTCAAAGGCAGCTGACCGCGCGACTGCGCTCGTCGTTGCTTTGGGTACAGGCGTTTGTTCCGCGCCCCCGGCCCTGGCCGACGGTTTCATCTTCTCGGTTGGTCCTGACGGCCAATTGATTTCCTCTTCTCAAGAGGCAAACGGGCGTCTTTTTCTCTTCGCAGAACCTCGCGTTCCTGACGCAACGAGCGAGACAGCGATCCCGGCTCGATCCGCCGCCCGCGCCACCCCAGAAATCCTCCATGCGATCGAGACCACGGCTCTGCGGTATGCCGGGCATGGTGCGCTGCGTCGCGCAGGGCTTTCCGTCACTGATTGGGCGCTCCTTTACCGGGCCAATATCGAAGTCGAGAGCGCATACAATCCGGCTGCACGTAGCCCTGTCGGGGCTATAGGCCTCGGGCAGCTTATGCCGGATACCGCCCGCGACCTCGGCGTGGACCCACATGACATTGCGCAAAACCTCGACGGATCAGCCCGCTACCTGCTGATGATGCTCGACCAGTTCGGCGAGGGCTCTCTGGCCCTTGCGGCGTACAACGCTGGCCCTGAGGCGGTCACACGCCACGGCGGCATTCCCCCTTTTCGCGAAACCCAAGGGCATGTGGCCCGTGTGACTGCCGTGTTTGAGCGGCTCAGAGGAGATCTTTCATGACATCGAGGAAACGTCAAAGCGTGCTCCGCACGCGGGCGATCACCGCGTTCGGCGCGATGGCCCTTATCGTGCTGGCAGGTCCAGCGCTCGCGCAGAGCATCGACCTCTCGCCGGTACAGACCCTGCTTCAAGGCATTGTCGATGCGATCACCGGTCCCTTGGGGATCGTGATTGGCACGCTCGCGCTGATCGGGGTGTTCCTTTCCTGGCTCTTTGGCATCCTCGACTTTCGTCAGGCGCTCTGGGTCGTGGTTGCAATCGCCGGCATCGCCGCAGCACCCACCATCGTCGCCGCCATCTGGACCACCTGAGCTCCATCCATGGCTGACCAGTCCCGCGTATTCATCGGTCTTCTCAGGCCACCCAAGCTGATGGGCTTGCCGATCATGTACGCCATGGTCTGGCTCTTCGGCTCGACGCTTCTGTTCCTCTGGGTGCAGAGCTGGGTGGTGGCTGTGTTCGCGGGGTTGGCCTGGCCGGCGCTCTGGAAGGCCGCGGACTGGGATCCGAACTTCCTCGATGTCCTGGTGATCACCCTGCAGGAAACCCCGCCCACGACGAACCGCAAGCTGCACGGAGGCGACAGCTATGCCCCGTGATGGAATTGCCGATGAGGTTGAGAACGCCATCGATCCGCTGACCGCGCTACCCGCATGGGTCAAGGGCGAGAAGCGGCTCTCAATGATGCTGCCCTATGTGAGCCTCGTGAACGACCGAACGATCCGGACACGCGGCAACGAACTGATGCAGTGCATCCGCCTCGAAGGGGTGAACAGCACCACGAGCGAGGACGGGCATCTCGACCGGATCGGAGCGTTGCTGGCTGGCATCGTGGCGCAAGTCGGGACCGAGTTCTCTTTCTACCTGCACAAGGTCTCGAAAGCGGTCGATGTGACCCTGCCGCCCGTTCCGGGCGAAGGGTTTGCGGCTGCCGTCGACGAACGATGGCACGCGCATCTCGGCCGCGCGGGTTTGCGCGACAAGACGCTGACCCTGACGGTGCTGAAGCGACCTGAGACCGGCAGCCGCTTGCCGTTCGGACTTGGGGCGTCTCGCTCGCGACATGCGGCCGACACCACCCGCCGCTTGCGCAAGCTCGACGAGGTTGTGGGGTTTCTGCTGTCCTCCTTCGATGAGCTGAAGCCTCGCCTGCTGGCTGCAAGCACCGGCGAGCTTCTGGGCTTCCTCGGTTCACTCAACACGGGCGAGGAGCACCCGCTCTTCCCCCTGTCGCGCCTAGGTGTGATTGCCGAGGACGTAGCCAATACGCGCGTCACCTTCCGCGGCACGACCATCGCACTCTCAGACGGTGCCGTCGGCGACAAGCTCGGGGCGATCTTTGCGGTGAAGAACTACCCGGCCAAGACGGACAGCCTGATGCTCGACGAGCTGAATCTGCCCGTCGACATGGTGGTCACGCACTCTTTTGTGCCGATCAACGCCAACATCATGGCGGGCCGGATCAAGCGGCAGCTGCGGCTTATGCAGGCCGCTAATGACGGAGCCGTCAGCCTCGCGCAGGAACTGGAACTCGCGCAGGACGATCTGGAATCCAAACGTCTGATATTTGGCGAGCACCACATGACCGTGGCCGTCTATGCCCGCACCCAGACGACGCTTGACGACATCGCGGCCGAAATCCGCAACATCTCCGCCACTTCCGGGATCAACCTGATCTCGGAAGCCTTCGGGGCGCGGGCGCATTTCATGGCGCAACATCCCGGCAATACCGGGGCGCGCAGCCGCAAGGCAGCGATCACGAACCACAACTTCGCCGATCTCGCCACCTTTCACCGCACACCGCTTGGCAAGACTGGTAGGGAAGTGCCGTGGGGCGTGCCGATCACACTCTTCCCGACGCCCGAGCGCAGCGGTTTTCGCTTCAACTTCCACGAACAGGGCGCGCCGGATCGCGAGCCCACGGGAGGCCACACGCTGATCCTCGGCCGTCCCGGCTCTGGCAAATCCGTCCTGGCGGCTTTCCTGATGACCATGGCACGGCGGGCAGGTGCGCGGGTCTTCGTATTCGACTATCGCGCGGGCATGGAGATGGCCGTCCGCGCGCTCGGCGGCAGCTATTCGACCGTGCGGGCGGGGCGCCCCACGGGCCTCAATCCGCTCCAGACCGAGATCGACGTGCGGGGCCAGGCATGGCTTGCTGATTGGCTCGCGAGCCTCTTGGAGCGGCGCGATCGACCGCTAACCCCGGTTCAGACCAACCGATTGCAGGAAGTCGTGCGCCAGAACGCGAGCGCAGGACATGCGGGCCTACGAAACTGGTCGGATTTTGCCTCGCTGCTGGTCTCGACCGATGACGAGGGCGATCTCTTCGAGCGTATGCAGGAATGGACGGCCGATGGTCGCTACGGCTGGATCTTCGGGGCCAATGCCGAGGACAGTTTCAGCATCGATGGAGACGTCGCGGGCTTTGACCTCACCGGCATCCTCGATTCCGAGAGCGAGCGGGAACGCATGGCGGTCCTGTCCTACCTCTTCCGCCGGGTCGAGCGGGTGATCGAGGACCGCAAGCCCACCATCATCGTCATCGACGAGGCATGGAAAGCCCTCGACAACGCCTACTTTGCGGAGCGACTCAGCAACTGGCTGGTGACCGCCCGCAAACAGAACGCCGTCGTCGTGATGATGACGCAATATGCCAGCCAGCTCGAGCGCACGCGCACCGGCAAGACCATCGTGGAAGCGGTGCCGACGCAGGTGCTCTTGCCCAACATTCGTGCTTCCGCCGCTGACTACGCGATGCTCGGCCTGACCGAGAAAGAGCTCGACGTGCTTCTGGGCGTCGGCTCGGCCTCGCGGCTCGCGCTTGTACGCGACGACCGTGGTTCCGTCGTGATCGATGCCGATCTCAGCGCGCTTGGCCCGCTCGTGACCATCCTTGGCGGAATGGAGAAGGGCGAAGCGCTTGTCGGCGCCGATTATCGCGAACGTCCTGATTTCTGGAGAGTGACATGACCTGTACCATCATTCGCGGCGTCGTGCTGCTCGGGCTCGGCCTGACCCTGACAGCCTGTGCGCAGCATAACCCCCCGCAAGCCAACTGCTTCAATTTTCGCGAGGCTCCTGCGCAGGCAGGAACCGCCACCGCCACGATCTCGACCATGGGGGCGGAGGTTACGCGCCGCGACACGGCCTGCGATTTCGTCCTATTGGGGGCGGGCGGCTGAGCCAATGCGGACCTGGCTTCCTCTATCGATGATCGGCTTTGCACTGGCAGGTCCCACGGCGGGGCCAGCGGTCGCCCAAGGCGTGCCGACCTTCGATCTGCGCCTCTTCGCAGAGCGGCAGGCCATCCTTGAGCAGACCGATCGGGACCTGGCACTGCAGCAGGACCGGCTAAGCCGCGAGGAGGAACTGGCCGAAATCGAGCGCCAGCAACTCGCCTCCCTCGAAGGGCTGATGGATGCCATGTCGCTTGGCGCTGGAGACGTGGCCGGAACCGTGGCGGGGCTCGAGGCGGGGCAGGGGGCGATTGACGACGTCGAAAGCGCGGCCGCCAGTCTTTATGCGCCCGAGGACACCAATCCAGCGGCAGCGCGGATGTTCGGCGATGCCAGGGAGGGGATCGAGGAGCTGATCATCCGCGCAGCACGCGACACCCATAGTCTGTCCGGGGTCGGCCGCGCAGGTCTTACGCTCCTGCAATGGCGCTGTCTCTTGCAGGCGCTGATCTGGCAGGAAAGCCGTTTCCAGATCGGGGCACGCTCACCCGTGGGGGCCTTCGGACTTACCCAGATCATGCCCGGTACCGCGGGCGATCTCGGGATCTACCCGGCCTACTACGACGACCCCTATCTGCAGGTCACCGGCGGTGCGCGATACCTCGCACAAATGCTGAACATGTTCGATGGCAACATTATCCATGCGCTCGCCGCCTATAACGCCGGGCCGGGCAATGTGCAGGATTATGGCGGTGTGCCACCCTTCGCGGAAACCCAGCATTATGTCGTGGTGATCCCGCAGCAGTACAACAGCTACCTCGCGGCCGTAGGCGGCATCGACGCGCTCGGCACCATCAACCCTGTGCTCCTCGCCAACGCGAGTTTCAGCCTCTCGGCCCACGGCGCAGGGGTCTATGGCGACTATTCGCTGGTCTCGGTCCGTGCCGCCGCCCTGCGGGTTCAGGACATCATCACCCGCATTGGTGAGACCGAGGATCTCCACGAGGCCATCGCGCTCAACACCTATGCCCGGGCCGAACTGGCCCGGCTGGTCGCAATCCGGACCCGGATCAAGGCCGCCCGAACCGAGCCACTCAGCGCCGAACAGATCGCCTTGGCGGCAGCGCAAGCTGCCGAGCGGCAATACAT
This sequence comes from Roseovarius sp. MBR-154, assembly GCF_053628595.1. Lineage (NCBI taxonomy): Bacteria > Pseudomonadati > Pseudomonadota > Alphaproteobacteria > Rhodobacterales > Roseobacteraceae > Roseovarius > Roseovarius sp. MBR-154. The sequence continues at coordinate 34,663 of NZ_JBRJGR010000013.1, read as the reverse complement.
GGATTTTAGTCAGGAGGATTTGCGTTGAACCTGCGCCTGCCCCGTTCCCTTTTCGCCGGTAGCATCGCTCTCGCGCTTGCCCTCAATGTCACCGGACCTGTCGCGGCACAGGGTGTGCCCACGGTGGACACTCAGAACATTGCTCAGGAAATCCGCCAGCTTCAACAGATGCTGCAGGATTTCGGGATCCAGACGGATCTTCTGGACAATGCGTTGCAGCAACTGGACATGCTGCAAAGCCAACTCGATCAGCTGAACGAGATGTATGCCTCGCTCACCGGGCCGCGCAGCATCCTCGGGCTTGCCATGGGCGGGGACCTCGACACCTTGCTTGAGGCCAACTTCGAAGACATCCCCGGCCTGATCCGAGGCATCCAGGCGGGCGATTGGAGCGCGCTCATCGGGCCCAATGCCGGGCCCATGCGCACGCAGATGGAACAGGCGCTGGCAAGTGCAGGGTTCGACGAAGATTCTCTCCGCGAGATCGCCACCAGCGGCAATCCGGGAGCTGAAGGCGTGGCCACCCGGGCAACCACTGGTGCTGTGATGTCGGCAGCGGCGCAGAACAGCCACGCAGAGGCGGAACAGTCGCTCGAACGGGTGGAACGTCTGGTCGAGATGATCCCGGACATGGAAGATCTCAAAGCCTCGATGGATCATAACACACGCGTCACGGCGGAACTTGCCATCGCCATGACCCGGATGTGGGAGCTGGAAGCGATCCAAACCCTCGGCGCAGGCAATGCAGGCGTGGTCGACGCCGCCACCGTTGCCGAAGAACGCCGCTACATGGACTTCACCTTGCCGGATCTTGAGCCATGAGTGGGGCAGGGGTGATGAGTGCGCGCGAACTCGTGGAAGAGGAACTTGTCTACGGTGCCCTGCGCCGGGAACAGCTTTGGCGGATGATCGGCATTTCCGGGGCCGGCTTTGGCGTATTCGGCTGTTTGACGGCTGCGGCTGTCGCTCTGATGGTCGAGACGCCGCCTCCCGTGGTTGTGCCCTACGATCCGGCGACCGGGATGGCGCTCCCCAATGCCATGGTTGAAACCGTGTCGCTCGCCGAACGGCCTGCCGTGATCGAAGCGCAAATCTACCGCTACATTCTCGACCGCGAGACCTACAACCAGCTCGACAACGATCTTCGTGTCCGCCGTGTCCTCGCACAGTCTTCCGGATCGGCCGAGGCCAACATGCGCGCGATGTGGACATCGGGGCAGGACAGCTATCCGCCGACGCGTTACGGGGCTGCGGCCGAGATGGCCGTTGAGATCGCATCGATCACCCTTATTGGCGATAACCGCGCCCAGGTGCGGCTCAGAAAGCGCCTGACAAGCCCGCAAGGGGTACAGGATGGATCGTTCACTGCCACGTTGATGTTCGAATTCCGGCCCGAGCGGACCCGCGCGATCGACGATGTCTGGCAAAACCCTTTCGGCTTCACTGTTACCCAATATGCCATCCGATCGGACCGTTCCGAATGACTCGCACTCCAATCTCTACGCTGTTAGCCGCCAGCATTCTCGCGTTCGCGGGAACAACTGCCTTGGCCGAGACCACCCCCCGCCCAGGCTCGCACGACAATCGCGTGCGCGTGGCGACCTGGACTGAGGGCCAGGTTTACCGTGTCGTCACGACTCTGACCCGTGTCACCACAGTCGAATTCGGTGAGGGCGAAACCATCCGCTCGATCATCGCCGGCGATACGGTCGGGTTTCAATTCGACGGTGTCCCGGGTGGCCGTGCCTTCGCCATCAAACCGACAGCATCTGGCGTCGCCACCAACATCACCGTCTACACCAACCGCCGCTCCTACTACTTCCATGTCGTCGAAGCCCGGGAGACGCCGCATTATGTCGTGCAGTTCCGCTATCCTGAAAACCGCGTGCAACCCACCAGGGCGGTTGCGGCCGATGCGCCGAACGCAAATTATGCGGTCAGCGCCCGAGAAGAGTTCACGCCGACGGCCATCTGGGATGATGGTACCTTCACGTATTTCCGGTTTGCACGGAACGCGCCGGTGCCCGCCATCTTCCGATATTCGAACGGAAGGGAACGCGCGGTGAACAGCCACACCTCTAGTGACGGCGTCATCCGCGTGTCTGGCGTCAACCGACAATGGGTCCTTCGCCTTGGCGAAGATGTGGTTTGCGTCCAGAACGCAGGGCAGGCCACATCATGACCGAAGGTACGGAAGACCTCGCCGCGCGCCTCGCGGCTCTCGAAGGTTCGACAGGCAAAGCGAAGGCAAACAAGCGACCTGCACCGCTTGCCGCGATCCTTGGAGTCGTCGGCATCGCGGCAGTAGGTGGTCTGGCGTGGGCTGCCCTACAGCCGTCGGCAGAAGCACCAATGGCGACAGCCGCGCCGGAAGAGTTCCAGAGCAGCGGCCCCGGATTCGGAGATCTGGCGCCGATTTCTGCCCCGGAGCCCAGCCAAGCCCCGCCTGCGGACACAGGTCCGAGCGAGTCGGAACTCGCGCTGATGGAAAGTCTTGCGACATTGAGAGCGGAACTCGAGGAACTGCGCGCAAGACCGGCCGAGGCCGCGGACAGCGGGGCGGAGCAGGCTATTGCGGACCTGACGGCGCAAATTGCCACCCTACAGGAAGCATCCGCCGAGGCGCAGCGTGCCCTCGAGCGGCAGCTGACCGAGCGGGATCGCGAATTGGATCAGCTCCGCATGGACTTGGAACTTGCTCGGCTTGCACCACCAGAGCCGACCTCATTGGGACCAAGTGAAGAAGAATTGCGGCTGGCCGAACTCGAAAGGCGGCGCGCTGCTGAAGCTGAGGCCCGCGCAGAGCGTATAGCGTCTCCTATGATCGCGTTCTCCGGGATGGGCGCGGATGCGGACAGGGAGAATACGCTGGAAGCCGCACGTCTGAATGCAGATGAAGCCTTTGTTCGTTCGGGCGCACAACCTGCGCAGGTGACACGTGCCGAAGTGATCGCGAACCCATCGAACACGGTTGTTCAGGGCACCATGATTCAGGCTGTGACAGAGACGGCCCTCGACAGCACACTGCCCGGCGCGATCCGCGCCATCGTCTCGGAAGACGTCCATTCTTTCGATGGAACGCGTATCCTGATTCCGCGCGGCGCGCGGCTGATCGGGCGCTACCGCTCCGATGTCGCACTCGCCCAATCGCGCGTCATGGTGGCATGGGACCGGATCATCTTGCCCGATAATCAGACCGTGCAGATCAGCGCCTTCGGTGGAGACGAACTCGGCCGTACTGGCACCACCGGGTTTGTCGACACCCGTTTCGCGCAACGCTTCGGCTCCGCCGCGCTGATCTCCTTGATCGGCGCCCTGCCTGCGGCTGCAGCGGGCCAAATCGACAGCGAGGCGGCGGCCGATGTTGCAAGCGATGTCGGCACGGACCTGCGCGATAGTACGCAAAGCGTGATGCAGGACTATCTGGTGATCCGGCCCGTGATACATGTCGATCAGGGTACACGGATCACGGTCATGGTTGATCGTGACCTCGAGATTTTCTGACATGGCTGCAAGTTATCTGGAAGCGTCGCTCGACCGTTTCGGCCCCGAGGTCCTGCGCGACGACACGATCGAGATCTGCATCAATCCCGACGGACAAGTCTGGGGCGAATTCCAGGGCGATCACTTCATGCGAGGTCTCGGCAGCCCGCTGAGCCAGACCGAGATCAAGGACCTCGGCAACCAGATCGCCTCAGCAGCCTCGACCACGCTCAGCACCAAGAAGCCCATCGTCTCTGTCTCGATCCTGTATCGAGATCGCCCGATCCGTGCGCAGGTGATCCAGCCGCCGGCAGTCGAGGGCGGTTTCTCGATTTCTCTTAGGTTCTTTTCCTCCCTGCCGCTTGAGAAGATCAAACTCGGATTCCTTTTCGGCAAGGAGCGCAGCCTCGAAGGCCTGCGCCGCGAACGTAACGCCGCGCTGCGCGATGTGGTGACATCCGGCGACATCAACGCCGCCCTGCACTTCTGCGTCGAGAACAAGCTCAACATGATCGTCTCGGGCGGCACATCGACCGGAAAGACGGTCGCGGCGCGCAAGATCCTTTCGCTGATCCCGCCCGAAGAGCGGATCATCACCATCGAGGAGGCGGCCGAGCTGCGCCCCGAGCAGCCCAATGTAGTGACGTTGATCGCTGACCGGGACACGGATGCCCGCAGTGCCGATGTGCTCTTGGCCTCAACGCTTCGCATGCGACCCGACCGGATCGTCCTGGGTGAAGTCCGCGGGCGCGAGGCGATGACGTTTCTCGAGGCAATCAACACCGGCCACGGTGGATCGCTGACCACGCTGCATGCCGAGACCCCACAACTTGCCGTTCGTCGCCTCGCCATCGCCGCCCTGAAAACCGATGTGCCAATGACCTATGCCGACATGATCGATTATATTGAGGGCTCGATCGACGTGATCATTCAGGCAGGCCGCCATGAAGGCGCGCGCGGAATCACCGAGTTCTTCCTCCCCGGACAAACAACAGATTCGAACCTCGACACGGTCGACGGCAGAGGCAACAAGAGCCCCTCCGTCGCCGCTGAGTAGAAAGGAACACCCCAGATGCGAAAACCAATTCTCGCACTCATGCTTGCCGCCTTGGCGGGCCCCCTTGTGGCGCAGACTTCGCCTCAGGTCTCAAGCGATCTCACGGTCGATATGTCGCCTCAACAGTACCGGATCTGCAACGATCGTCCGGCGCGCCCGACCTGGATGGACGAAATCAATCCGCGTGAAGCCTACAAGGCGCTGACGTTGATGGACCTTTATGAACTTCGGGCATGGGAACAGATTGTCGAGACAGGCAACTGTGCTTGCGATGTCCGCTTCCCGTCCTGGGAAGATGCCTCTGAGGAATTCGATGAAAAGTACCTTCTGGACTCGGCTGCGGAACACACAACCGCGCAGCGGGACATCAGAAGGCAGCGGAATGATCTACGGTTGGCAGTTCAGGAAATCTGCGAAGCTCAGGGCAACTGGTAATGGGCGTCGTCAGCTGGATGGTCGGAACCGCAGACGCGTTCCTTGTCGATGCGGCCGAGTCCCAGTTCGGGGCAGTGGCAAGCAATACCGGCACGATCGTCCTGCTGATGGTTACCCTCTCTCTGATTGGCGTCTGCATCAACATGGCATTCCAGTTCCGCAGCATGGATGGGGCCAGCTTCTTCTGGTATCTCATCAAGCTGACACTGATAGGCCTCTTCGCCTTCAACTGGGCCAATTTCAACGCGGTATCCAACGCTGTGATCGGGGGCCTCGACTATGTGGCGGGCGCGCTGGTGTCGTCCGTTGGCGGGGGTGGCGCAGGCGCAACCCATTTCGCAGGAGAGTTCGACAACCTGATCGAGCGCTTCGCGACATATCTGAACGCGATCGGCAGCAATCTGAACTGGATGACAGGCGCGATCCTGGGTGGGATCGGCCTGGTGCTCCTCAGCCTCCTTGGCTTCATGACCGGGATCGTCCTCATCTTCGCCAAGATGATGCTGACCCTGATGCTGGGCCTCGCACCGATCATGATCGCGCTGTCGCTCTTCGATGCAACCAAGGATTTCTTCCACAGATGGGTCTCGACGACAGTCAGCTATGCCTTCTACCCCATCGTAATCGCAGCAATGTTCTCTACCGTCGTCGGCATGGCGAATTCGCTGCTAGCCCAGCTCGGTGATCCGAACTCGGCAACCAACATCGGATCGCTCGTGCCGTTCTTCGTCATGGTTTTCCTGGCCAAAGGATTTGTAGCAGCAACACCCCTGATCGTTCGCGGCATCTCGGGAAACCTAATGGTGGCGGCGCCACCGGCGATCGTCAGCGGGTCCGCAGGGGTACTGCGAGGGCTGGCTAACACATCTGGTGTCCAGGGCAGGGCGCGGATAGGGGCGCTCACGACGGGTGAGGCGATTGGACGTGGAACTGTACACGCTCCTGCTGCGGTAAAGAGCGCCGCGGCGACGGCGAGCGCGCAGGTGGTCAGGATGGCCGAGAGGGCAAAGCGATTGGGAAGATAAGCATAGAGAGAATTGCTCTAGTTCTGTGCTTTGCGACGGCTATTCCCAGTCATCGTTTTCACCTCCAAAGTCGAAGTGATTTCGTGCGACAACTTTCGCCTGGATCGCCTTCATTCCCCATTTCCCACGCTTCTTATCGAAACTTGCAACGGCCACGCCTTCCACTAGATCGCCCGCCTGTACCCCTTCAGCAGTGATGATGTGAGGAGGAATGAAGATATCCCCACGTGTGAACCCCAACCCGCTCGGCGTCACGTTCGTTGCCTCGCGGAATGGGCGACAGACATCAGGAGAAGGTGATTGTTCGGTGGGTTCAATTTCGAGAATACGCGTGCGAAGGCCGTTCTTCGAAAAGTGCTGGGAAAGACGAACCGCGACGGTGGTTCCAATCTCCACCTGCCCCGGGCAAAGTGAGATTGGGCAAGTTCCATCCACGCCGCGTGCTACGATGACGTGAAGCAGAGACTTTCCATGGTTGATGTGGTCGATGACACCAACCCGAAAGGGCATGATGTCCATGGGTGTGCCGTCTTCCCGGCGGCTGATCCGGTGAATTATTGTGCGCTTTGGTTCGGCCTTTGATGTCTCTAATTGCAACTTGATCGGCGTTCCTTCGGCCAACCTGCGGATGTCCGGATGACTGTCGGGCAGGCTCAGCTCGAGTGCGAACGGATTCCCCTTCACATAGATTCTGCGGCGCCTTCGAGGCTTCTGACCATCTCGCCCCTCGATAGTGAAAACGTCCCCGAGGCACGCATCGGTCCACGGGAGGTGTGAGAAAAGCAAAGCTTCCGCCGCATCGCTCAGGCTGCCATAGAAGGCGCGATCAGTCGTGTTTGGCGTCACCGCAGAAAGTCTTTCAACAAGACTCTGTGCTTCGCGGGGTATCGCGTATCCGGCGCGGGCGCGGTGTGCAATCATTCGCTCTGCCTCGAAGCGGGCTTCGGCAGGGTGGCTTTCTTCCAACAGAGCGGCGAACTTGAGGCGGACCTTCCCTACGAAGTTATCGTCCTGTGAACAGCTCAGGGCCTTGGCATAGCACGAGCGCCGCAGATCGATATCGTTTGGCACCAGGTCACCGATCAGTTCCCAAGCCCAATACTCAGAAGCCTTCTCGCGCGCAAATTCGACGGCCAGCTTGAGCGCTTCATCAATACGCCCAATACCCCGCAGTAGTTTCGTGAGATTGAACTTGAGCCAGATGTTATCCGGGAAGCGTTTCATCGCGGCCTGCACATGCGGCAAAATGAATTGGCAGTCATCCACGCGATCGCTCTGGGCTGCCTCGGCCGACGCGGCCTGGATCACCTGCTCGACGAGGGACGGGTAGGTCTTTCCGTCCTTTCCCGTCTGCCGGTCGAAGTCCTCGTCGTTGAACTGATCCGGGTTCCAGAGGCGAAGAAAAGGAAGAAGCTTGAGCTGTTCGCCCTTTGTCAGGCGCAACGCTTGCCGCAGCATGAGGCTGTGCAGAAGGTCGGGGCCGCCAATCGCTAGCTTCAGATAGGTGTTCAGGTTCCTCTTCACGCGCTGAACAACTGGCGGAGACAGTTTCTCGTCCTGCGTCTGTTCGAGTTCGACTTTGATTAGGCGGTAGAGTTCCCACCCCCACGCCTTCCGATCCTCTGGTGCCAGGTTTCCGTTCGCATCAAGGTCGGCGTAGATCCTTGCGGCCTCCTCGTGCTTTCCCTGCTTGCTCAGAATGCGAGCTGACTGCATGGCACGGCGGTCGGGGTCCGCGAGGTCCAGAGCCTTCGCGCGATGCTCCGCCAGCATTGCGTCTGAGGCCGGGACTTCGAAGCGCCGCAACTGGTCCAGATAGTCGGACAGCGCCTTGTGATTACCATCGGCTGAATGTTGTTTCACGAGCGCAATCAAACACCATGCATAGGCGGCGCGGTCGTAGTCATCGGCCTCGGAATCAGCGATGCGCTCCAGTGAGAGAGCATGTGCAGCAGCAAGCTGGCCACCTTTCCTAAGTTCGGTGACCTCTTTGGAGCGATGGTTCCAAGCGGCACCTGAGCGATTTACCCTCCGAGTTGCAATGGTGAACCTCATGGGTGAACCTCAACAGTGATAACTGTTCTCACGTCATCCTGCAGGTCAACGAGTGATGCTGTCGGGTTAGGAGCTGGATTGATTGGCATGAACCGTGTCAGCTGGTTCCTGCCATTGTAGAAGATGTCGACTGTCACCGAATCCGGGCCGCGCGCAAGAACGTAGCGCTGGCTCCATTGCTGCTCCTTGAAGTTGGCGACCGTGATGCCCTTCTTCGACAGCGCAGCAATCAACCGGTCATGGAAATCCCGCAGGAACGGGCGGTCAGGCGCGCCCACGCTGGCCGAGCTCGAACTGCTGGTTCCTGGTTTCTGGCCCGACAATCCAGCGATGCGAGCTATGATTTCCTCCGCGAAGCCGTCAGGCCTCGGGCAGGTCACGCTAGAGACACTCCAGTTTCCCTTGTAGCCAATGTCGATCCGAACAGCGTCAGCACCTCGCTTGAAGAAATACGCCTCTCGATACTGGTGGTGAGCGACGTCCTCGATCTCGACCCCAGTGTCGGCCAGCCTGTTGCGGATTTCCGTTTGAAGCCAGGTGCGGAACAGGGATTGCGGCGACAAAGCCGGGGCGGGGGCCCCTCCATCTGGTTCAGGGGCCATCGTTCGCTGGTCGGGAGGGCCGGTCTCCGGGCTTTGTGGGCCGGGTTCTGTGGTAGACGGCGTAACCCATCCGGTTCCCGCCGCTTTCAGCCTGATCTCCGGCGGATCGACAAGATACAGCTTGCTGCTGGTCCGGGTCAGGGCCGTGTAGAGCCAGCGAAAATAGTCCGATGACCGCGGGTTCTGCCGGGTTGCGCAACTGACGATCACATGGCTCCACTCGCCGCCCTGCGCCTTGTGGCAGGTAATGGCATAGCCAAACCTGAGGCGAAGAGCGTTGAAATACGGATCCGAACGCAGGGCCAACTGGAATGCATCACGATCTTTGTTCCGGTCGATATGCTTGTGGCGCTTGAGGAAATCGACGTAGAGGGCGCGCTGCTGCGCAGATGCCAAGCTAGCATCGTCGCCGTGCAGAAAATCGTCGAGTATCTTTGCCTTCAGGATGAGATCGTCACCTTCCGATTGCGGCAGCGCAACCATGACGTCTCGAAAATTCAGCGCGACATTAATGGGTTCCGATACGTCGCTATTGCCGATCTTCTGAAGCAACTGCACAGACCGTCGCTCGACCGTCGCTTCAGCCGCGTCGATCTGCAGGATTTCACCATTGGCGACGTAATGAGGACCGCAAAAGCCATTGGCCGCAACGATCACGCTGTCACCGGCCGCCACTGTCGCCTTGCCCGGAAACAGTACTGCCCGGATCGCGCGGTTGAAATTGGCGGCTTCGGTATTCGAGTGGGTAACGATGATCGGCGCCTGGGGGCCGCGTCCTTCGCGGATCTTCATATAGAGAGGGGTGACACTGTCCTTGGGCAGTTGGATGACGTCATCGTCAAAAGAGAAAGTCAGGCTGCTGAAGCGTCCACTGGTGACGCCTTCGCGCAGGGGCATGACATTGCGGATTACCGCGCTTTCAGCTTTCTGGCGGACGATTTCAGTCAACTCGTAGCTGGTTGCATCAAGCCCGAAAGTCTCACGCAGGTAATCCGCGTCCAGGGCAGGAGAGGTCGACATGCCGACCGGAGGCAGCTGCGCAGGATCGCCGATGAAGATGATCTTTCGGGCGTTGCCTGAATGCGTTGAACCCACGTGCTCGATCAGATCCCGCAACAGATGTCCGCTGCCAGACCGGAAGAATTCACTTTCGGAATACACGTTCGATACGAGCGACGCCTCGTCGATGATGGCAACGGCATCGACCGGGTCATCATTGTTCCGGACCTTGGCAATCATCTTGAAGGTGGCCGACCCATCGCCGTAATCTTCGGTCTGCTCGGTCATCTCGCTATAGTCGTAGATCAGGCTGTGGATCGTTCGCGCTGACTGCCCAGTTTTCTTTGTGATGACTTTGGCTGCCCGCCCTGTCGGGGCCGCAAGCGAGAACATCCTCCCTTGGGCAAGCAAGAACTCGGTCAGACCACCCGCAAGGAAGGTTTTCCCCGTTCCCGCATAGCCTTTCAGCAGAAACACCCGCTGGGTGTCGTCTGCGAGGAATCCATCGAGCGCCGAAATGCCCCTCTGCTGGTCGGCCGTGAGCTCCTCTTCGAACATGTCCCGCAACGAGATCCGCGTCTGCGGTGGCCTGACCAGGGTCTCTAGGCCAGCGTCGCGGTTTTGGACAATGTTCTCCCTCGCGTCGGCTGGGCACATGTCCTGCGAGGTCTCATGACATGCTGACGGCGTTATGGACGCGGCACGTCCCCGCGCTTGCCAGTCGATATCCGGGCGCATTTCAAGGCAGAACCAAGCGGTCAGCGAGAGGGCGTCATCGAGCAGATCGCGGGCTTCAGCCACCGATACAGGACGCTTTCCGTGTGCGGCGATGTTTCCGAGTTTCCGGATAGTGTGCAAAAGCCCCAGAATCCGCCGATCCAGAAGATCATTATGCTGAAGCAGTTGCAGGCGGTCGAACTGCTTCTCTTCATCGTTCAATTGCAAACCATGGTGGCGAAAAAGGTGGCAAACCAATGCCTCCGAAAAGCTGCGTAGGCGGATGGTCGAAAAATCAGGGAGCTTGTCGGCATTCTGCTCTGCTTCGGTTGCCAGGGTATGCAGGTCCGGCCAGAGAGGCAGCAACACGCCAAAGCGCTCTGGATTTCCCGTCATATCCATGGTGTCCCCCTTTACTGGCAAACGGCATCTCTTGCGGAAATAGTCTCCAGGCTTCTGCGCTAGATCACCCTGGAATCGTATGCCTTTGAAATCGGGCCGAAATAGGGGGTAAGCATGACATTCCACCAACTGAATTGGAGGCTAGACAAGCCTCGCTGTGAGGGCAACCTCTCGATCGTCGAAGAGCGGGACTTGCCGCGCGGCATGCGGGCTGCTGGGATGTGAACTGCGTTACCTGCATCATTGGAGCAGCCGCCCGTCAGATCCCAAATACATGCCATCCGACAAATAAATCGGCGCGCCCTCGGCAATGCACAGGTCGTCATATAGATCGCGAAGATCGCTGCAGCCGGCGGTGTGGTCGACCTCTGTCGGCTGCCCCAGATATCGGGCCATTTCATCGGCCAGTAGAGTAAGGGCTTCGAACAACTGATCCCTCGTGCCGGACAGGCAGATCTCGGCGAACCTGCGGCCTTTGCCATCGCTGTCGATGCAAAGGTCCACCTCGCCCCCGGCAAGGTTCTGGATCCCGACCTGCAGGGCGTTGATCAACGCTTCGCGGTCCCGGTAGATCGGCGGGGCGCCAAAATCGCTAGCGGTGGCCGTCTTGATGGCCCCGCCTTGGTGGCCACCGATGCTGCCAATGGTCAAGCGGAGCAACGTGTGCTCTCCTGCTACGGCAAAATACTGTTCGCGCGCATGGTAGAATTTTGTGGATTGATAGATAATAGCGGACATGTTGCATCCTTCGCTTGCATGGTCTTGAGATAAGCGCGCAGCGGTATCGTTCGTGGGCGTACCACCCACACGAAGCGCATTCTGCGGTCCCTTGAAAAATCAGATGTACCTGGTGTTCCGAAGGCAGGAATTGCTGCGGAACGGTCGTGATCGGCCTTTGCGCTGGTGATAACAGGTCACGACATTACCTGCGGCGTCGACAATCGCCCTCACCTTGGTCGCAGCTGCAATCATCTCCCCATCGAGGCCCGCGGCTGTGAGGTGCCGGACGGTCCGTCCTGACAAGATGTACTCCTCGCAATCATGCCGCGCCTTGACCCGTGTCCCATGCAGAAGGACAAGTTCGAGACTGTCTTGCCGAATACTCCGTTGGGCCATACGCGTTGCCGCATGGTTGCTGAGGACGAAAGACGCGTCTGCACACACAGCCATCATGCCCACTCCCCCTCGAACTGTTTTTTAAGCTTGGAGCGGTGACGCTGGAGTTCTTCAAAGCGGCGATAGATCGGATCTTCGAACGGGAAAACCAAGGCAATTTTGCCGCCTTCAGAAGCCGCAGCTTTGCGGCTCTGATACTCAGAAAGCGTATCTTCGTTGAGATGCAGATCTTCCTGGAACGGGTTCACCCAGCTTTGAACACGGTCATCATCCGTATACCGCTCAGGGTACCAACCTTCTTCATGGCAATGCTTCGCCACGAGGGCATCGTACTCCGCGGCCAGTTCCGGATGGCGTTCGGCATAGAACGCGCGCCAGGCCTTCAGCTTCTTGAGACCTGCCTTCCGCTGATCCTCCATGTCCTGCTCATGCGCTTCCCGAATGGCCTTAGCAAACTCTTCAATCGAGAGGCCACCGCCCTTGGCTTCCTTGGCCTGATGCAAAACCGAGGACAGCCGAATACGTCCTTTCGCGATGGCCTCAGCCAGTTGCGGTTGCCCCCCAGAGAGAGCCTCTACGAGCTCAATGTCCGATATAAATCCGGCCGCATTCGGGGCCTCTTCGGCCGCTGCCCCCACGAACCACTTTGTATCGACATGGTCTGAAATCTGCGCCGACAGCCGAATGATTGCCTCGCTGAACAGATTCCGCGACGTTTCTGTGCCAGGGTGTGACGTCTCGATTCCGAAACATTTTTTGAGCTTGCTGGCCTGATCCTCAAGGTGCCCCCCTTGTAGACGCGGATCGGAGAGGCCGTTTTCAAAGGCAAGGCGAGCTACTTCGTCGTCCTGCACCGGCACTCTCAGTGCATGTCCGGCCACAATGGAAAAGAGAACTGGTGCCAGTTCCATGATCTGCTTCTGGCTGACCCCATAACGCCAACGCATGAGTTCGTAGGCATTGTGGGACGCAGCAGAAACATGGGCCTGGATGGACACTTCTCCCAAGTCCACGTCGGCAAAGAACGGATCGAAATCCTGAGGCTTGCAGTTCAGAACGCGGGCAATCGCCTCCAGATCCTTGGGCTTGGGCGGATTGGTTCCCGCCAGCCAGCGACTTACTGTGCGCTTATGCTTCTTGATCGCTGCGGCGAGTTCGTCGCGCGATTTCCCTTCTGCTTTCAGCTTCTTCTTGAGAAGTTCTGCCTTGAACGCCATCGATGCCTCCCTTGTGTCCATGACATCAAGGTAGGTGCCATTTTATCCTATGTAAATTTGGCATTTTCTGTCACAAATCGGGGAAAGTTGGCTGTGAATGCCCTCATTTTCGACTAAGTTTGTTTTGATATGACAAAATAAGTGCCATTTTTGCCGGGATGAATGCTCAAGTCGGCGCGACCAAATCAAGCAATGTACGTCAGCATTCGCTTAGATTGTACCTTGGCGGGCCGCTTGCCTTCCTCACAAAATACGGTGGCGGCTTCGGTCGCTTTCACACCGATGGCCATGTCGTAAGCGATAACAACACTGTCGAATGCGTGTTCCGTCCTATCCCCTGAACCGCAAGAACAATGTCCTCGCATCACGCATATTCTGCAATGATGGCCCGTGTCGTCTGGACCGCAGCTGCCAGTTCTGCTCTATCCGGCTCCTTGAGCCCCAGCCCCACCGGATCAAATGACAACTGCACTGGCCCACCTCCACTAGCTCCCGCGCGAGCTGCTCGACCCCGCGCACGATTTGGCCGCGAAGGCGTGGAACTCTGCGTATTCGATGCGGGCATCTCCGCCGTTGCCGGTGTGGTCGCTATCCCAGAACCATTTGCGCCTGCGGCCGCCCGCACTTCCTGCAGCTCCTGCTTCAGCTTCTCGACCGTCTCGCGAGTCTCGGACATCTGTCGGTCCCGCCGAAGGCCGTCCTCGTCCGGATATGGGAAGCTTCCCGATTGACCGGCGTGCAGAACCTTCAACACCGGGTCCTCGAAATACTTCACCCTTTTTGCGCGGATTGGCATCTGCGCGTCGATCACAAGGATGACCTCGTCGAGATCCATGCGCCGGGCCTGATCTTCGGTCAGGAGCGGGGTGTCCTCGGTCCTCTCCGAGACGCTGCGCCCCTCAAACGGATTGCGCCCAACCGCGCGGGAGCGGGTCACCACGCGTTTGGTGGTCTTGCCGACAGCCTGGCTGAGCTCCTCGATGGTCTTCTGCTCGGAGGGGGTGAGGTAGAGTTTCACGCCGGCGCCGCCCTGCAGCGACCGGCGGGTGTTTTCACCATAGATCTCGTCCAGCGCGGGGATGGTCTGGGTCACAATGGCGAGGTTGCCGCCGAAGGAGCGCAGCGTCTTGATGCTCTCGGCGACGATCGGCATTTTCCCGAGCCGGTCGAATTCGTCGAGCATGATCATGACCGGCCAAGGTTCGTCGTCCCCCGGCTCCTGCGCCTGCAGCGAGGCAATCAGGTCCGAGAAGAAGAGCCGGATCAGCGGGGCAAGCGGGCGGATCATCTCGGATTCGACCACAAGATAGATCGCATGTGGGCGGCGGCGGATGTCCCGGAATGAGAAGTCAGAGGTCGCGGTGGCCGCGTCGATCGCGCGGTTGTCCCAAGTGTCGAGACCCGATGTCATCAGGAGGGAGAGGTAGGAAGTGAGGGTGTCGTTGTTGGTCGATGCCATACGCTCGAAGATCAGTTTGGCCGACTTGTTCTTCACCTCCTGCGAACGCTTCAGGTATTCCTTCTGCTTGTCGCCCCCCGAGGCTGTGATGCGATAGATCTCGCCGATGGTCGGCACGCCGCGCTCGAAGGCCAGAAGGCCGGCCGCCACGAAGAGGTCGATACCCCCGGCCAAAAGCCCGCTCAGCTTTTCGTTGTCGGTTTGCAGGAAGAGCTTCGCGGTGAGTTTCAGCTCCATCTGCTGGCGGTCGGAGTTGGTCATGGCGGCGATGCGCGCCAGCGGGTTGTAGCGATGCGTCGGTCGGTCCCAGTCCGTCGGCGCGAAGCGGAAAACCTTGTCGCCCATGCTGGCGCGGAAGCGCGAGGTCTCGCGGAAGTTCTCACCTTTCACGTCGAGCACCACAGCCGAGCCCTTATAGGTCAGAAGGTTCGGGATCACGAAGCCCACGCCCTTGCCGCGGCCTGTAGGCGCCACGATCAGCGCGTGGGGGAAGGTTCTTGAGACAAGGAACGGGCGCCTGGATTTCGGGGAGCCAAGCTTGCCCAGAAGGAAGCCGCCGCCGGGCTTGGCAAAGAAACCGTTCCTCTTGATCTCGCTACGGGTCTGCCAATGCGTCGTCCCGAAGCGAGTCAATGCATCCCCCAGAAGCGTGACGCTCAGCATCAGCGATGTCAGGCCGAAGCCGCCAAGGATGAGGTTCACCCAGAGGAAGTCCTTCGGCGCAAACTGAGACAGACCCCGATATTCGCGGGCAAGTAGGGTGACGTCGAAGCGCGTGGGCGAAAGCCCATAGCGGAACATGACGAACCCGGTCGCCACGACATAGCCCATGGCGAGGCCGACCAGCACGAGGCTCAGCACACCAAGGGCGATCTTGCCTTTATCCATGGGTGATCCCCTTCTCGCCATGGGCCGCGGCGTGGCGCGCGCGCTGCGCCTCGATCTGCTCTTCGGCCAATGCATCGAGAACGCGCTCCATCGCCGGGCCGTGCGCAGTGACCTCGCTGCTCTGGAGATAGGTCCTGGCGAGCTCCAGCTGGCGCAGCGGATCCTCGGTGAACTGGTCGAAGACTTCTGCGTTGCCAGCCCGCAGCGCGTCGATTGCGTCGGGGCTTAGAC
The DNA here is from genome assembly GCF_053628595.1 of Roseovarius sp. MBR-154. Taxonomy (NCBI): domain Bacteria; kingdom Pseudomonadati; phylum Pseudomonadota; class Alphaproteobacteria; order Rhodobacterales; family Roseobacteraceae; genus Roseovarius; species Roseovarius sp. MBR-154. Next base: position 18,977 of record NZ_JBRJGR010000013.1, on the reverse strand, counting down.
GTTCGTTGACCTGCCGGACGATGTCCTGCTGCACTGACTCGGAGAGCGGGCCCTCGATGTCGTTGTTTCGCACAAAGGCCATGACTGTTGGCGCGGTCTCTTCCAGATAGCGGCGCTCGGCGTAGTCTTCTCGCGCCTTGTCCTCGATCTCGAAACTGCGCTCGCTGATATAGGCACGCGACGCGCCGAGCGAACGAAGGTGGTTGATTTCGTCCTGGACGGCCTGCCCGAATTCATCATCCGGCATCTCCGTGCGATAGCGGGCGAGGGTGCGGAGCTCTTCGGTGATCGGACCGAGATGATCCGAAGGATCCCGCAACGCGAGATCCATGTCGCCAGCATGAAGCGTGCGGTCCTGTTCCGATACCGCGTATTGCGGCGGCTTTTGGCTGTCAGTCATCTGGTCCCAGGCCATCGACGCCAGTTCGGCATGTTGCGGCGATTTCTGCGCGTAGGCATCGAACGCGGCGCGGGCCTCTTCCACCTCCACGGCGCCTACCCGCCGCACCGACGGGTCGTCGGAGAACGGATGATCGAAATCCGTCCGGCGGAACTGCGCCACCAGCGCCCTGAACGCCTGCCGCTCCGATGGGGCAAAAATGTCGGACCCGTCTTGCGCGAGATCACTCCCAGGTGTCGTCAACCGCTCACCAAGCGCTGCCTCAGCGTCATCCACCTCGTCGACCTCGGTTGGCGCGCGCAGGACGCGTACATCGGTCAGAACATCGCCCAACCGAACATGCACGGCTTCCAGCCGGTCGAGCGCGTCTCCCCGGTCCGCAGCTTTCTCCAGATCGAGGTCGCTTGCTTTGGCAATCGCTTGTAGGTCCTGTGCCAGCCACTGGCGTTCCAATGCGGCATTGCCTGCCCCTTCCCGCAGGCGCGCGGCCACAGCCTCGGCATCGATGCCTGTGCCTTGCAACGCCTCGGCCAGCTTTGGTGCCACCTCTCCATCGTCAAGACGCGCGAGGTGATCTTCACTTAAGTTCGGCCTTGCATAGATGCCGTCCCGGGACGGGGCATCGATCAGGGCGGCGGAGCGATCCCCGAGCGGGTTCAAATGCGCGACCGAGGCCAGAACGTCGGTCAGCTTGCGCTCGATCACCGGCCTCTCGGCCGCCGGCGCTCTGTCGATCGCCGCCTCGATCTGGCGAATGTTCTGAGAAAACTCGGTGATCAGCGTGTCGAGCGCTGCTTCGTCTTGGGACATGTAGATGGCTCCGTCAGCTTGCATCTGACCGCCACTGGCAAGGATGGTGCTGGCCCTCTCGAGCGCTTCGGCCACGTCTTCGAAATTCGAGCGTGACGCCTCCGCCGCGAGCCCGCGATAGATCAGGGCATTCTGTCGGACAGTTTCCAAAGCGGCCGCCAGGTCAGCGCCGGTTCTCTGGCGCTCGACTGGGGGGCGGCCTTCGTCGCGGGCCTTGTAGATTTCATCGATCTCGGCGCGGTAGGTCGTGACGCCGCGATCCAGACGACGCGTCGCTTCAAGGCGGATCCCATGAACGTGGGCCGCCTCGACCATCGCCTCGCGAAAGGCGTCGTAGTTGAAGTGATGATCCTTCCCGAGAAAGAACATTTCGCCATCCTTGCTGCGGCGGTTCAGAACGATATGCGCATGTGGATGCGCGCGATCTTGGTGTATTGCAGCAATATAGTCGAATTGCGAGCCCTCACCTTGAAAGAACTTCTCGCAGACCGCCTGGGTGATATCGCGCACCTCTTCACCCCTGGTCCCAACCGGGAATGCCATTAGCAGATGCGACGTATGGCCAAGCTTGGGGCTATAGCGCTCGTTCCACTGGTTCTCGAACCGCCGCGCCACTCGGTTGATCTCGGCTTCCGAGAGCTGCTTCTTCCCGTCATGGGTGCCGCGGCTGTCAAGGATATGGGTCGACTTTGTAGTGAGATATGTGAGCTGCGCCCGTAGCTGCGCCCCGGTGTGGCAGCCCCCTTTCGAAATGGCCTTGAAGATCGCTGGCGAATAGCCGCGTGCGGCCCGAACCATCTGCGCGCCCTTGGAAAGCCCCTGCCAGGATCCCGAAACTCGGCTCCAGCCGCGGTCAAAGAGCGCCGGGTCGATGCCACGGACCGGGTCACTCCGCGCCATTCTCATCCCTCCCGGCGAGGCCCGCCAGGGCTGAGCTGATCTCAAGGTCCAGCAGGCTGCGACGCGCACGCGACATCTCCTGGACCTGGTCGGCCAAATCGAAGACCAGACCCGCAAGGGCGCGGACGTCACGGTGACTTGAGGCCGGGTAGGACAGTCTCTCGCCCCGCACCTTGGCCTCGTTCAGACGTCGCGCGATCTGGTTCACGTTGTTGCCAACCCGGTTGAGCGCGGCGCCGAGGCTGCGCAGCTCGTCGCACAACTCGTCGTCGGGCATGAAGACACCTTCGGCCGCCAGCATCAGGCGGCGCATGGCATCCGAGCGGTGCGCAATCCCGCGCCGCGACAGCGCCGCGTCGAACCGGCGCAGGTCGTCGTCCGAGACCCGGATCCCTACAACCCGCGATCGGCTGCCGTTCGCTGTCTGACGCTCACCCCAGTGGTTCACCACATTGTAGATCGTCTTCAGGCTGACATCGTAGCGCGCGGCCAACAACGCCACGGAGACGCCGTTCCGGCGCTCCTGGGCGATGGTCGATCGCTCGATCTCTGACAGTCTGCGACGGCGGGGCATTTTGAAGTTAACGTTCCTATTTCTTGCCAACTTCGTACAAGCCCGCCGACTCCCAACGCAAGTGGAGTCGGCCATAAGGGCTTGTACTCAATGTAGAAAATCGCCCTACAAGGGCGATTTCCCGTCCTTTGTCAAATGGATCGCGCTTCGCGCTCATTGCACCACGCGATGCGGTCTCCGCATCGCGCATCGCGTCCTTTGCGCCCCGTCTCTTGCACCCCGCAAGACGGGTTTTGCCGCGTGCCAACCGTCTCGCGTCACCCGCGGAACGACATACGCGAGACTGCCTCCCGTCGTCTGGAGCGCGCTATCCGTCACCTGCATTCCGTCCGCTGTACATCGCCGAGCGCATCCCGACATTTGGAGGGTGTGTGGTGCCCCGCGACGAATGCTGAAGGCGCCACGGCAGACGTCGCACGGTCATCGCACAACGCCGCCCGCTGCATGCCAAACGCGGGTCGCATCCCGACTTCTGCTTGACCCCTCAGTCTCATGCGTTTAGCGACATTTTGGTATTATCGTTGCGTTTCACTATTTTTGCGGAGGATCGGAATGCCGAACGAAAATCTTGTGGTGATCGCAGCGATGGCCCGGAAAGGGGGCAGTGGAAAAACGACGCTTTCGCGCGCCTTGATCAGCGCCGCGATCGCCGCCGGACGCAGAGTGATGTTGATCGACACGGACAGCACGAGAGTACTCGGGGCCTGGCATGCTCGGGCGCAAGCCGGTGGGTTGAGTTCGCCGCTTCTCTGCTCGGCCACCGTCGAAAGCGTGGCGGGTGTCGAGGATCAGATCGATCAGGTCTACATGGCAGGCACAGCAGACTTCATCTTCATCGATACCGCAGGGGTCGGTGCCGAATGGTCAGACGGCATTGCGGTGCTTGCGGACCACATTGTGACGCCCGTCATGCTGTCGACGTCTGATTTCGATGTCGGCGCGCAGACGGCTGATTGGTTTGAGAAGCTGAAATCCCGTGTTGACGACCCCTCCAGCCTTCCGCGCCACCACGTCGTCCTCAACATGGTCGACCCGAAAACAACCCGTGCTGACGCCGCCCTGATTGAAGAAGCGCTCACCCGTTTTCCGGTGATTGAGACCGTCATGATGCGACGAAACACTTACAAGGAGATGGACCAGAAGGGGCTTCTCCACGCCTTGGCGCTGGAAAAGCAATCTGATCCAAACCCTCTGATGCGTCCACATGTACGTCATGTCGTCGAGGCGCTCGAGGAGGCGACGGACATCCTCAACAACATTCTTGCTGCGTGAGGACAGTCGATTGCGCAAGAAGATCCCGACCATCACCAGGCCCGACCCAGCCTACGCCGCCACCCTGCGACAGGGTGACCGCGAGATTCCCGGGAAGGAAGATGAGGCACAGGTCACAGCAACAAATACAGGCACCCCAGCCGCTGACGTTGACGCTGATCGGCACGAGTCAGAGCGTACGCCGGAAGGTGCCGTGGCGCCGCACCAAGTCACCGCGGAAAGCTCTGCCCTGCATACCAGCCTGAGAGCTCCCGTATCGGCGCGAGCTTTGAACCCGACCCGGAAGATCGACATCAGGGTCAACGCACTCGAACGACAGGAAGCAGCGCTGGAGACTTGTGGTGTTGAGCCAGCACATGTGGTGCGTGCCGCCCTGCGCCGTGCAGTCAAAGGCTGGCAACTGTCGCCGGTCTTCGCCCCAGTCGCGGAGGAGCGACGCACTCGAAACACGCAGTGGCAGGCCCGTACATCTCTGGCAGTAGATGCGGCCAGCCTGGGTGTCCTCCTACGGGACCACGACCCCCTCGACGTCTTGAGTAAATGGGCTCTGATCCGCGGCCAGGTGGAACCACGCATATGGGGCGAGATCGACAAGATCTTGGAAGAAGTTGCTGTTCGTGCTGCATCGCCGCATGAACCGCACGCACCGTAAGATACCTATCTGAAAAGATAACTTGCATTTTGGCGGTGGATTTTCGCCCACCCGGGACGGTTCATCTTGCAGTTGCAGAAACCTAGTCCTAACACCAGCTAACAGGAATTTCAGACCTCAGTAGTGCCGAGTTGCGAGGTCCATTTAGGAGGAACGCATTATGAATACGAAGCCCCGCCTGACTGGCGAACCGATCATGCGCATCCTCTGCAAGACATCTGAAAATCTGGTTGGCTACCTTTACCAATGGAACAATGGTGACGTGCAGCCTGCTTGGTTCGACGACGCCATGGTGGACGTTCGCTATGAACCATTCATTCAAGCGCCGGAACAAAACCCTGTCGATCCGAAGACCCCCAGATCGCGTCAGCAAGACCTGACGCACCTTGAAAAGGCCTAGCTCAAGGCATCGCGTCGGTTTGTGGGTCATCCCATCCCGCAGGTCCTTTGAGCGATAGAGTTGACTTCTATGCCTCAAAAGTGATCTAGATATGAGTTATAGAAAGGATGTCTATAACTCATGGCTTGGAACTGGACGCTGCCCGATTGGCCGGATTTCCGGTATGACGCCTCCGCTCTGGAGTCGTTCGAGCAGAAGTTTCTGCTGTCGTCCGGAGAAATCCTCGGCGCGGTCCATCATGTCAGCCAGCCGGAGCGCGAGCAACTCCGCATCGAACTTCTCAGCGAGGAAGCGATGCAGACGAGCGCCATCGAGGGTGAAATCCTCGATCGGCTCAGTGTCCAGTCTTCGCTGCGCCGCCATCTGGGCCTCGATCCGGACAGCTACCCTGCCAAACCGCGCGAACAGGGCGTCGCGGAAATGATGGTCGACGTCTATTCCAATTTTGCAGAGCCGCTGACCCATGAGACACTGTACCGCTGGCATCGGATGCTACTGTCCCATGACCGTCGGTTGGAAATCATCGGGGCCTACCGACAACATGCCGAGGCGATGCAAATCGTTTCCGGCCGCCTTGACCGGCCGACGATCCATTTCGAAGCGCCGCCCTCGGAGCGGGTCATGCCTGAGATGGAGCGATACGCGGATTGGTTCAACAAGACCGGGCCGGGGGGAGCAGAGCCGCTTCCAGCGCTGACGCGCGCAGGGCTAAGCCACCTCTATTTCGAGAGCATCCACCCATTCGAAGACGGCAACGGCCGCCTGGGTCGCGCCCTCGCTGAAAAGTCTCTGGCGCAGAACATTGGCCAGCCGACCCTCATCTCGCTCGCCTTCACCATCGAGAAGGAGCGCAAGGCTTACTACGACCAGCTCGAGCAGCATCAAAAAACGCTCGACGTGACCGATTGGCTCGTCTGGTTCGCAGAAGTTGTCTTGAAGGCCCAACAGGCAACACTCGACCGCGTCGGCTTCTTCATCAGCAAGGCACACTTCTACGATCGTCACAGGGACCAGTTGAACGAACGCCAGGCCAAGGCCATCGCTCGAATGTTTCGGGAAGGCCCTGGCGGTTTCAAAGGCGGCCTCAGCGCCGACAACTATCTCAAGATCACCGGAACTTCACGCGCAACCGCAACCCGCGACCTGCAGGATCTGGTCGAGAAAGGTGCGCTCAGCCGAACCGGTGAGCGACGCCATACGAGGTACTGGTTGAACCTGAATGAGCGGAGGCGATCGCATTGACAGAAGTGCGTCCGATCAAACGACACCCTTCCCTTGGCGGGCCGCCCGTCTGGGATTTTTCCAAGTGCACGGATCTGGGGCACCTGCTAAATCTACAAAAAGCAATAAGGAAGTTACGATTTGAGCAGTGAGATCGCAAGCCAGGGAAGCCTATTCACATCTGACTTTCTGACCGAAACCATTCAAGGCGTTTCGGAGTGGAACACCCTCGGGAATGCTGATCTCGACCGTTTCGAAACATCTCTTCGATCGATCTTTGAAAACTTCCCGATTTCCCAGACACCCAACGAAAGTCAGACCGAAGACGATCTGATCTGGCCAATCCTAGAAGCGCTTGGCTGGACACAATCCCTTCGCCAACAAAATCTATCGCCGCGCGGGCGCGAAGACGTGCCCGATGGTTTGCTTTTTGAGAGCGCCGAGACAAAGGCCAAGGCGAACGGCTTTCCCGAAGAGTGGAAGCGATACGAGTTCGGCCGCGCCGTGGTCGAATCCAAGAGATGGGCACGCCCCCTTGATCGCCGCTCCGGCCGGCGCGGGGAAGAAACCGCCCCATCAACCCAGATGCTCCGCTACTTGCGCCGCATCGACGATATCACCAATGGCGCACTACGTTGGGGCATTCTGACCAACGGCTCGAAGTGGCGGCTGTATTTCTCGGGTGCGCGATCGGTATCCGAGCAATTCTTCGAGCTCGACATCGCCGCGATCCTGGACTTGCCAGGGCACAATGAGGGGCTTTTTGCGCTCAATGAGGCTGATCGCCGCCACTGGCTGAAGGTCTTCTACCTTGTGTTCTGCCGCGAGGCATTCGAGCCTGCGGGGGCTGATCCGCGCACCTTCCATGAAAAAGCCCTCGAAGAAGGCAAGTTCTACGAAGAGCGCGTTGCCGAAGACCTCTCAAACAAGGTTTTCGGGGAGGTGTTCCCCGATCTGGTCCGCGCCATCGTCAAGGCCGCGCCCGAGGCTGATCTTCAAGAGGTGCGCGAAGCCGCCCTGATCCTGCTCTATCGCCTCTTGTTCATCCTCTATGCCGAAGACCGCGACCTCTTGCCGGTCAAGGATACGCGCTATGACGATTATGGGCTGCGCAACAAGGTGCGCCTTGATGTCAAAGAACGCAAAGACAATGACGACGTCTTCTCGGATACGGCCGCGCGCTATTGGGGAGCGATGGCCGACCTTTTCCTGGCGATCGATCAAGGCGACGCGTCGATAGGCTTGCCGCCCTACAATGGCGGTCTGTTTGACCAGGGGCGCCATGCGATCCTAACCAATATCCGCATCCCCGATGCAGTCATGGCGCGTGTGATCGACGCACTTTCCTTTGAGCTGACGCCGGTGGGGCGCAAATATATCAACTACCGCAACCTCTCGGTGCAGCAGCTTGGTTCGATCTATGAGCGGCTCCTCGAATACGAGGTGACGCGCGACGGCGAAGATATCACCGTTCAGCCCAACATCTTCGCGCGCAAGGGGTCGGGCAGCTATTATACGCCCGATGACTTGGTGCAGCTCATTCTTACAGAGACCCTTGAGCCGCTTGTGGAAGAGCGAAAACGTGCGTTCAAAGACAAGATCGAAGAGCTAGGGCAAGGGGATCTGCCAGATCATCGCAAGATCGGGCAGCTTAAGCGCCTCGATCCCGCGACCGCGCTTCTTGACCTCAAAATTTGTGACCCGGCTATGGGCTCCGGCCATTTTCTCGTAAGTCTGGTGGACTTCATGGCCGATCAGGTGATTGCAGCCATGGCAGAGGCCGAGCTCGATGCGCCCGAGGAGTGGGGGGACTATATTTCTCCGCTTGGCGAGAGGATCGATACGATCCGCAACACCATCCTTGCTAACGCTGACGAACGGAGCTGGACGATCGACGAGGAGCAACTCGACGATCGGCACATCATTCGCCGGATGGTCCTAAAGCGCTGCATCTACGGCGTCGATAAGAACCCGATGGCAGTCGAACTCGCGAAGGTAGCTCTGTGGCTCCACACCTTCACCGTGGGTGCACCACTGTCTTTCCTGGATCACCACTTGCGGTGCGGGGACAGCCTTTTTGGATCATGGGTCAAGAGCGGTATCGACAAGGCCGCGACATACGGCACACCGCTCCTTCTGCACGAGCCCATGAGACGAGCGCTCCGGGCAGCCTCAAAGATGCAGATTGTCGAAGGTCTGACAGACGCTGAGATCGCCGAGGCGCATCGTTCGGCCGACGTGTTTGCCGAGGTGCAGGAGATGACCGCGCCCCTCGACGCTCTATTGAAATTTATCCACGCGCTGGAATGGATCGGCGTCAAAGACAAGGCAGGAAAAGCCGCGTTGAAAGTCTTTTTCGACGGTCAGTTTGGTGATCCTTTGGCCATTGCCATGGGTAAACGCGATCCCCGGATCAAACGTGACGCCGACAAACGGTTTGCTGAAATACTCGAAGAAGCACGAACTTTGATTGCCGAAGAAAACTTCCTCAATTGGCAGGTCGCTTTCCCTGGTATCTGGTCCGATTGGGAAGATGACCTGCTGAATGGTGGGTTCGACGCAATTGTCGGCAACCCGCCTTGGGACAGGATCAAGCTTCAGCAAGTCGAGTGGTTCGCCGCGCGCCGTCCGGAGATAGCAAGGGTTCAACGTGCCTCGGACCGGAAAGATCTGATCGCCGATCTGCAGAAGGCTGGCGACCCGCTCGCAGCGGAGTTCGAAAAAGCGAATGCCCGCGCAGAAACGACCAGCCGGATGGCGAGAAGGGGAGGAGATTACCCTCTACTTTCTGGTGGCGACACGAATTTCAACTCACTGTTTGTTGAAAGGGCGCGAAAGATAGTCGCCCCTGGCGGCATCGTCGGGCTGCTGATCCCATCTGGTATCGCCACTGAAACCAGCTCGCAGGAGTTCTTTTCGCAGCTGATCGAAGGTCATGCCGCGTCTTGCTATTTCGACTTCTTCAACAAGCGGGCCGCCGGACCCCTCTTCTTCCCAGACGTCTACTACCGTTTCAAGTTCAGCGTCCTTGTCTTCTCAGGAGGGGACAAGACTTTCGACCAATGCCGCTTTGCCACTTTTGTTCGGGATATTGCCGAACTGAAGGACTCCCGCAAAGTGTTCAGCATGGGTGTCGATCACTTCAAACACGTCAATCCGAACTCGAAGACCGCACCGGTTTATCGAGCTACCCGAGACCGGGAAATCTCGACTGAGATCTATGACAGGTTTCCCGTGCTCGTAGATCGCTCGTCGGGCGATGAAGTCAAAGCCTGGCCAGTCCAGTACGCCACTCTCTATCACATGGCCAACTCTTCGGACCAGTTTCGGACTGCCAAGGAGTTGCACGAAAAGGAAGGCGCTTGGCCAGAAAGCGGCGGGGTCTGGGGCAGCTCGCAGGGAACGTGGGTGCCGCTCTATGAAGGCAAGATGGTCCAAGCGTTCGATCATCGCGCGTCCGGTATTACGACCGTTGATGCAAATCTCCACCGCAGCGGTCAGGGAGCCGCAACCACAGACGAGCAAAGGCATGATCCGAACCATGTTATTGCACCGCGCTACTTTGTACTCGATCCCGGCGATCTGCGCGTTGAGTTGGCGATCAAGGATGTCACATCCACGACGAATGCCCGGTCCCTGATTTCCTGCATCATCCCGCCGTTCGGTGCCGGACACACCCTTCCAATCTTGCGGATCGAAATCGAAGACGCAAAAAAACGTGCAGAAGCCCAAGCCATACTGGCCGCATCGCTCAACAGCACCATGGTCGACTTCGTTGCCAGGACCAAGATCCTGAGCAACCACGCAAGCTGGTACATTCTGGAACAGCTTCCGATGATCCCACCCGCAGAGTTTCAATCGACACGATTTGGCAGCAAGTCCGCGTCGCAGATCGTGTGCGAAACCGTATTGGAGCTGACCTACACCTCCCACGACATGGCACCGTTTGCGCGCGATCTGGGTTACATCGATGACGCAGGGGCAGTCCGCCCCCCGTTTGTTTGGGATGAAAACAGACGTGCAATGCTGCGCGCCAAGCTCGACGCGCTGTTCTTCATTCTATACGGCCTCACCGATCGTGACGATGTCCGCTATGTCTTCTCGACCTTCCCAATCGTTGAACGACAAGAGGAAGACGCCTTCGGTGAGTTTCGAAGCCGCGAGCTTTGCCTTGCCTGGATGAACGCGCTCGCCGCCGGAAACCCCGACGCGGAGATCAGGCTATGAGCAACGTCAACGTCAAACGCGCCGTCGAGAACATCCGATCCGGAACAAACGTCTACACCCCGCTAGTCGAAACCATCGTGAACGCGATCCAGGCCATCGAAGCCGCATCCATCGAGAAAGGCCGCATCGATATCCTCGTGAGACGGTCGAACCAACAGGAACTTGAAGGCGGCCAGCCGCCCGTTGAGAGTTTCACAGTCATCGACAACGTCCTATGTCGGGAAAATCTGGCCGCTTAGGTCAGCAGGTCGTTGGGCATCTGGTGTCCCGGATGCCCTGTTAAAGTTGCCCAGACGGGCTCTGCCGTCAAGAAATGATCTCTTCCATAGCAAACACAGGGTACGCGCTTCGGCGGCCCTCACCGTCCTTAATACGAGATCCCAAATCCCAAGCAGAAGGCCCGAACATTATCTACGAGGTCAGATGTCTGCCTCCACGGCTCATGTCAGAGAGAGGTCCTTCCGCCTGGGCTCACCCCCTCGAAGAAGGGGCGATAGGGTTCGCCGTGATTGACCACGGCATGTACGGTGCGCGCCATCTTGGCCGCGATCGCGGTGTAGGCCTTGCGGCGCAGATGGGCATTGTGTCGATCCTTGGAAATGTAGCGCTCGAACTTGTCGCGGAAGCTGTTTGTCCGCTTCAGCACCGCGGTTTGACCCGCCATCCAAAGCGTGCGGCGCAACCGGGCATTGCCATATTTCGAGATCCGGCTCTGACCGCGGAACATGCCGGACTGGATGGTGGCGAGGTCCATGCCACAGAACTTCAGGAACTGGCGGTGATGGCGGAAACGGCGAAGGTCGCCGGCCTCCGCGAGGATTGTCATGGCGTTGATTGGGCCGATGCCGGGAATGGTGGTCAGCAGCTGATAGTCTGGCAGGTCCGACAACAGCTCGACGGCCCGTGCCTCGATAATATCGCGCTGCCGGACCAGGCTGCGCCCCTCTGCAAGAACGAGGCGGAACATGCGCACAGCGTCAGAATCCGCATGAACTGGCAATCCGACAGAGTCGACGGCAGTAGCGTAAATATCTGAAAGTAATTGCTCTTTGGACACCTTGCGGCCAACGACATCCCAAGCATCAGCGATGAAGGCCTCTCGGCTTATGGCCGAGATCATATGTGGCGATGGGTACTTCTCAAGGAATGCCAGGAACCAATCCGTCCGTGAGCTTCGATGAAATCGTTCGGCCTCGGGAAAATACAGGGGCAGGTAGTGGGTGAGAATGCGGTGCCACAGCTCGGTCTTCGATCGAGAGACGATCTCGTGCGTTTTTGACAGCTCCTGGATATCGGAGGTCCCGACCACCATCGGATCATGAAAGAATTGCACGGCGCCGATCTCCAGCATGTGCAAAATGACCTGAGCGTCTTTCGGGTCATTCTTGTCCCAACTGTTATGCAGGGCCTCCCGTGTCCGAGCCAAGCCGACGGAAGAGACGAGCTTCAGCTCGAACCCGGCCTGCCCGAGATGGTGCGCCAACGTGCGGTGGTAGTTGCCGGTCGCTTCGAACCCAATCCGTACCGGCAGGTCGTAGCTGGCAAGGGATGCAGACAGACGCTGGAAGTCGGCAAGCGTGTTCAGGATTGTCAATCGGCGACGGCGCTTTTTGCCGGGGACGCTGATCAGCACCTCATGGCGATGCTTGGAAATATCGATAGCGACCAGCAAGGTCGAAGCGTTAGTATCGGTGGCGGTCATAGCCGGTCTCCTCAGCAGTGTGGTTATGCAAAACCACTGTTGAGACCTGAGACCGGTTATGGCCACACGCTGCGCTATTTAGGGGCTGCGCGCGTGGCCATAACCTTAAAACAGCGCTGATTCCCAACGTGCTACGGTATCGGCTTCAATGACGAGAACAGGGATTCATTCGACACCCTGTACTCCGACCACAAGATTGCCCAGGGCGGGAAGGGATTTGGGCGCTTCACCTGTTTGAAATACTTCGACGACTTGCTTATCGAGAGTGTTTTCCAATACGAAGAGGGACGGAAAAAGCGCGCCTTCAAAATGGGCAAGCAAACCGACATCATCGTCAATGAAAGCATTGAAGAATGTCCTGACGGCGACATCGGGTCGCGTGTCACCATGCGCAAGGTCAAGCGAGCGTTTCCGGACAAGAAGGTCAAGACGATAGCTCGCACACTGGTGGAGCGGCTTCTGCCGTACTTCATCGACGCCGACTATCAGTGTCCAGAGATCGGGATTTCCGAGGAAGACGGAACAGGTCGGATCATCCTTAACGATTTTGTCAGCAACCAGCTGGCTGCGATGATCAAGGAGATCCCGCTTCAAGATGGTAGAATCGTTCTGGGATCTGGGGACAAAGAGCAGACATTCCAAGTTCGAGTATTCAAGCTCTACTCACCGCGAAATCAGAAGAGCAAGATCAGCTTGGTTGCAGACCGCCGAGAGGTCACAGACACGGCAATCCATAGCTTCGTGCCAGAATTCGTTGACGAATTTTTTGAAGAGGGGTCATCCGAAGGCGAAGAACGGGATCGCAACTACATCGTCAAGGCGTATGTCTTCGGCCCATATCTCGATGCCAACGTATCGCTCGAGCGTGGTGGTTTCGATTTCCCAAAGGGCGAAGACCTGCTTCATCCTATCTCACAAGCCGAAATCGAGCAGGCAGCAGCGTACATCGCACGCGACGCCCTTGGTGATACAATCACCGCGAGACAGGAGAAGAAACGCACACAGGTGCGCAGCTACGTCGAAGATTCTGCGCCTTGGCACCGGACAATCGCGGAAGACATCGACCTGTCGTCCATGCCCTACAATCCCACGCCTGAACAGATTGAGACAGTATTCCAGAGGGAGAAGTTCTCTCAGGAAGTCGCCATCAGGCAGCAAGTTGATAAGATGCTCAGTGAAACGGACGCAGCTGGACTTAAAGATGGCCTGCCCAAGATACTGGATCAGATATCAAGGACCAGCCGAAACGACCTGATCCACTATATTGCACTACGAAAGCATGTGCTCACTCTCTTCGGAAAAAGCTTTGAGCTCACGGATGACCTAAAGTACCCGTCCGAAGGCACCGTCCATGACATCATCTTCCCTCGAAAAGGCGATTCCGCGGCCACGGCCTACGATGATCACAACCTCTGGATCATAGATGAGCGCCTTAATTTCACGTTTTTTGTGCACTCAGACAAACCCTTGGACGGAGGAACGTCTGAGCGTCCTGACATCCTCGTATTCGACAAGCCGGTATTGTTCCGGGGCGATAATGAGGCGAGCAATCCGATCACCGTTTTCGAGTTCAAAAAGCCTGGGCGCGATGATTTCGCGAACCCGTCGTCGAAAGAAGACCCGGTCCAGCAGATCGTTCGATACGTGAACAGCATTAAGAAAGGGAAGTTCAAGACTCCGAAAGGACGCCCAATTCAAGTCGCTGAAAACACCCCATTTTATGGCTACGTTATGTGTGAAATCACAGAGAAGGTCAAAGAATGGCTAAAAATGGAGAAAGACTTCACTCCCATGCCGGACGGCGGGGGATGGTTCAAATGGTTCGGCAACAACAATCTCTACATGGAGGTTTTGAGTTGGGACAAAGTCCTGCGGGATGCCGAGATGCGGAACCGCGTGTTTTTCCACAAACTGGGTATCGATTGAATGGCAGATCTAGCCGTTTGACCGCGCCTCGTATCCGCGGCGCTTCTTCGTCGCCGTTAGCTTCATGAGCGCCGTGACCGCTCTACCCTCGTCCGGGTGCTGTTCGACTAGCATCTGCCCTCGAAACCCGATACGGCCCCATTCCCGCACAAGGCATGCGCCGCCAAACAGGTCCGGCTGAACGCTCATTCGATAGAAGCGCCGCATGTTGAGAGACGGGTCGATCCGCTTGAGATCGACCGCTGTCGGGAACACTTCCATTTGCTGCGATATGTCGAACATGTTGTTGGCGCCTCTCTCCAGACCACAATATCAAGCGCTCTTCGACGTTTCCACAATGTTCTGTCCCGGATTGAAGTCGGGGGCTCACGCCCCCTTCTCGAACTTCATGACCGGGATGCCAAGCTTCTTGGCCTTGTCGGCGAGGTTTTCCTGGATACCGGTTCCGGGGAAGACAAGGACCCCGACCGGGAGCACATCCAGCATCGCGTCGTTGCGCTTGAAGGGCGCGGCCTTGGCGTGTTTGGTCCAGTCGGGCTTGAAGGCCACCTGCGTCACGCCCCGGGCTTCGGCCCATTTGGCGGCGATGAGCTCTGCGCCCTTCGGGCTGCCACCGTGCAGGAGGACCATGTCGGGATACTTGGCCCGGACCTGGTCGAGCTTGCCCCAGATCAGGCGGTGATCGTTGAAATCGGTCCCGCCGGTGAGGGCGACCTTGGGGCCTGCGGGAAGCATTACCTCGGTCTCGGCGCGGCGCTTGGCGGCCAGGAAGTCGCGGCTGTCGATCAGGGCGGCGGTCATGTGCTGGCGGTTCACCATCGAGCCGGTGCGGGGGCGCCAGGTCGATCCCGTGTGATGGACGAACTCGGTGGCGGCGTGATCGCGCATCATGTCCATGCAGTTGCGCCGTTCAACGAGAGTCAGGCCTTCGGCCGTCAGGCGCTCGAGTTCGACGGACTTCACTTCGGAGCCGTCCTGCTCACGCTGGAGGCGGCGCTGCGCCTGCTCGTTCTCATCGAGCGTCCGCTCGATCCGGGCCGTGGCGCGGTGGAAGAGGTTGACCTGGCCCCAGAGCACCTCTTCGAGGTCGGGTTCCATTCGGGTGTCTTCCAGGGTCGCGACGAGGGCGTCGAAGATGTCGGCGACGGCGACGGCGAGGCGCTGCCCATCGGGCATCGGGCGCGGATCGGGCTCGTCAAAGGGGCGGTAGCCATAGAGCTGGAGCTCGTCGAGCGCATGGGCGGTCTGGGATGCGCTATGGGCGGGTTCATACGCGTCGTCGTGGGTATGGATCGTCATCGGTTTCTTGCCTCCGGGCCTGTCTCGTCCGCACGTCATCCCGCGCGGCCTTCATGGGCAGACCCGAGCCGGCGGGGCGGTTGCCCCTTCACCCCGGCTTCACCGGGGCCGGAACAGCGTGGAGGAGGTCGGCAGGGAAGCTATTTGTCTCGCGATGCAAAGGCGGCTTTGCCGCCGGCGGAAATAGGTTCCCTGCCGACCTTGCAGGGGCAACCGCATTGACGGCCTGCCCATCTCTTGAAGGCCGCGCAGGGCTGACGGGTGGATGCGCAAGGCCCGGGATGGGGTGAGGACGACGATCCAGAGCCACGACTGGGATACAGCCCCCTGCCCCGCACTCCCAGCCCCCCCTGCGCGATGTAGCTCAGCTGGGCAGGCGATGCCGATCCTCTGGCCCGATCTGACCTGCCAGATGCTGGCGCAGCGCGTCCTTGCCGTTCGCCCGAAGATCATCGTTGAAATCCCCGAGCCGCGGTTCCAGCACCCGCACACGCACCCCGACCTCGGAGGCTCTGGCGCTCAACCTCCCTGCCGCACGTTGCCCGGCCGGATCGCGGTCGATGGCGATGTAGAGGCGCTGGAGCCCCTCCGGCAGCAGGACCGCCCCGAGGTGTCCCGACGAGAGCGCCGCCCAGACGGGAAGGCTCGGGGCCGCCTCGGACAGGGACAGCATGGTCTCGATGCCCTCGCCGACGACGAGGATGTCATCCTGCGGGGTGAGCCTGACAGCATTGCCGAGGAGGTGACCCATAGCCCGACGCTCTGGATTCACTGCCGCCTTCCCCTGTCCGTCAGGCGCCAGCCAGGTGCGATGCACGCCCTGCACGGCCCCTGCCCCATCGGTAACCGCGGCGATCATCGCCGGTCTGGGGATGCTCCGGGTCTGCCCCTCTTCCCGATGCCAGCACTTCGGGTGGAAGCGTAAGGCGCCGTTCGCCCCGAATTGGGTGATGCCTCGGGAACGGAGGTAGGTCTCAGCAAGCGTGCCTGTGATCGGGTTCGAGGCAGCAAACAATCGCGCCGCTGCCGCGGGAGTGTCACCGGGCGCCTTGGCCTTCCTCGGCTCTTGCTTATCCGGGACGACCGGCTGCGGACGGCCAAGATGCGCTCGGGCCTCGGCGAGAAGGTCGGGGAAGCGCGTGATCCCCGTCCGGGCGCGGATGATGTCCAGGAGATCGCCATGCTCGCCTGTGGCCCCATCCGTAAACTTGCCCGCTGCCCCTGGTCCCGACGCAGGACCCGTCAACCGCACGAAGAGCGACCGGCCGGGGTTGTTCTGCAGATCGCCGACGATCCAGTAGGATCCTTCCCGCCGTCCGGCGGGAAGGTAGGCACGACAGACGCCTTCGGCATTTTCTGCCAGATCGCGCACGAGGTCTTCGGTCTTGGAATACATGGGTCAACAACCTCCGCGATCATGTAGCCTTGCGACAGGACAACGTGCAAGCAGACGATCCAGTATCGCGACGCCATCGGCGTCGGTCGGGCAAAACAGCCGAAGCTTCCAACTAATAATCTCCGAGAAGAAGCCATCGGCCTTGAGCCGGTCCTTGGCGGCCTCGGTGAACCCGGAGAGCTCGATCCGGTTCACGCCCATAACGCGGGACCGATGGAGCTCCATCCCCTCGGCCAGCCGCACCACGGTCTTGCCCTCCAGAACGAGGGCATGGACCTGCGCCGCCGACAGAGTCGGCGCGTCACTCGCAAGCGTGATCGCGACCCAGGCGGGCGAGACACGGCGGCCGATGATGCGCTGACCGTCATCGGTCTGCAGCCGGTAGACGCGGGTTTCGTCCTGGGGGAGCTGCTTCCAGATCGGCAGCAGCAGGCCCGCCACGATGTGCAGCGTGGATTCCGAGAACTCGGGCACTTCAGCCAGTTCGGAATTCCATGCGGCGGTGAAGGCCGCGCGGTCGGCCTCGAGCCAATGGGTGTCCTCCATCAGCTTGGCCGGGACAGTGCTGGCCTCGGTCGGCCGGATCAGCCTGAGGCGTGGCTCGATGGTGCCATCATCCAGCATTAGGCTGGTGGCGGGCACCTGCACCGCGGCCCGGCCCGAGCGGCTGTTGACCAGAAGCCGCGCCTTCGGGTCATCGAGCCAGTCGAGCGCATCTGCGAGGGACGTCGGAGCATTGCGCCGCTTTTCCGCGATGGTCAAAAGCTGGGTTTCTGCGCCAGAACCGGGATGGGTGTAGATGACCCTTGCATCGGTTACGCGGAAGCTCTCGGCGCGCAGCGTCTCGAGGCCGAGGTCATAGACCCCGGCGGCGATGGCCCCCTCGATCCGTTGATCGAGCAATTCCTCGAAAGCCGAGAAGAGCACGGCCTGCATGTTGATCGTCAACGCGAGCAGACGATTGAGGAAGGTCGTGATCGGCGGCAACTCGTCCTTCAGACCATTGTCATCGGTAAGGCTGAGACCGGTGGCATCCTCGAAAGCGCCGAGCGAGCAGCCCGCGACATCGCCGCGATAGATACGACGGTAGAGTTGGCGCAAAGCATCACGGGCGTATGGGCTTTCGAGGTTGTCCTCGGGTCGGAACAGCCCCTGCCCGCCGGTCTGGCGCTGGCCGCGCGTTATAGCGCCAAGCGTGTCGAGACGTCGCGCAATGGTCGACAGGAACCGCTTCTCCGCTTTGACATCGGTGGCCACCGGCCGGAACAGCGGCG
Source organism: Roseovarius sp. MBR-154 (assembly GCF_053628595.1). Taxonomy (NCBI): domain Bacteria; kingdom Pseudomonadati; phylum Pseudomonadota; class Alphaproteobacteria; order Rhodobacterales; family Roseobacteraceae; genus Roseovarius; species Roseovarius sp. MBR-154. The sequence continues at coordinate 924 of NZ_JBRJGR010000013.1, read as the reverse complement.
GCTGCGCCTGGTTGGTCCGGTTGGTGCGTCCGAGGCCCTGAATCGCCGCGTCTGCCTTCCAGCCGGGTTCCAAGAGGTAGTGGACCCGCAGGCGCTGGTTCTTCGCCCCGAGATCGGCGTGATAGCTGCGCCCGGTGCCGCCGGCATCCGAGAAGATCAGGATACGCTTTTCGTCATCCATGAAGGCTTGGGTTTCCGCGAGGTTCGCGGCTCCAGCCCGGTTCTCCACCACGAGCCGTGCCGAATGCCCTCCGCCCTTCCGCACGATGCGCCGCGAGCGCCCTGTGACTTCGGCCACGAGATCGGTGCCGAAGCGCTGGACGATCTGGTCGAGTGCACCCGGCACGGGCGGAAGCGAAGCCAGTTTCTCGATCAGCGCGCCACGACGCCGGACGGCTTCGCGGCACTCCACCGGTTGGCCGTCGCGCATGACGGGGCGCGACGAGAGGTTGCCCTCGCTGTCGGTGAAAGGCTCGTAGAGCTGCACCGGGAAGGAATGGGCGAGGTAGTCCAGAACATATTCCCTGGGTGTGATGTCACAACGGATATCATTCCATTCGTCGGTTGGGATCTCCGACAGGCGGCGTTCCATCAGCGCCTCACCCGTCGAGACGATCTGGATGACTGCCGCGTGACCCGCAGCCAGATCTGTATCGATGGATGCTATTAGCGTGGGGGTCTTCATCGAGGTGAGCAAATGGCCGAAGAATCGCTGCTTGGCGGACTCGAAGGCGGACCGCGCGGCGGATTTCGCCTGACGGTTCAACGTGCCGCTCTCGCCAGAAATGTTCGCCGCATCCAACGCCGCGGTCAGGTTGTTGTGAATGATGGCTAATCGCGAGGACGCGATAATGCGAAGGTATCCGAGGTTCATCTTTGTTTTCCTTGGTTTCTGGATGTCCGCGCGGCCTTTGCTGCGCATTA